>CACXAO010000004.1 GCA_902765625.1 uncultured Ruminococcus sp.
AGCACAAGACTCGCTAACGGTGGTTGGCTAAACCTTTCCGTGCAGGCTTCTCACCTGCTAGACTATCCGCCCTTCGTCTGGGCGCACAATTCCGATTTATCTTTCTGTAATTATATCATTTCAGTCTGATTTTGTCTATCCGTCAATAATTATTCATTATGAAATTCCTGTTAGATTTCACACTACGTACGTCTGACAAGACGTATTTAGTGTGAAATGAAATTGACACTCCTCAAAATGAAAATGGCACCCCCTAAAATGAAAATGGGGTACCCTAAAATGAAAATGAGGGGTTTTTTAACTGTCGTTCATCGACCGCGATAAAAAATGTATCAAAGGTGGAGTGAAAAGCCATTTTATAGGGATACCTTTTTTGAGGTATCCCTATAAAATTGTCCGCTAAGTATCCGAAGGGATTTGAACGGGCGTAAAGAAAACAGTCCGGCGGACTGTTTTCAGCCCGACGCGCAGATGAGCTTATAGCTCTGCACACAACGCAGTCAGCGAGATGGAACACTTCGCAATATGGAACATACTTCGGGCGGAGCACATCCGCTAAGTATCCGAAGAGTTTTGAACAGACGTAATAAAACATAAAACAAACAAAAGCGGCTCAAAACCTTAGTGTTCTGAGCCGTTCATTATTTCTTATTTGGAATTAAAACTTGTCCGCGAGCAAATCGGACATCGAGTACATACCCGCACCCTGCTTTGCGAGGAATACGGCGGCGTTTACCGCGCCTACCGCGAATACCTCCTTGGACTGTGCCTGGTGTGTGATCGTTACTACCTCGTCGTGTCCGGCAAAAATAACTTCGTGCTCGCCTACGATGGTGCCGCCGCGAACCGAATGAATGCCGATCTCGTTCTTCGTGCGCTTTCTGCGCATGGTGTGGCGGTCGTAAATGTACTGAGGCTCCTCGGGAAGCGTCCCGGAAATGCCGTCGGCGATCATAAGAGCTGTGCCGCTCGGCGCGTCGAGCTTGAGGTTGTGATGCTTCTCGAGAATTTCGATATCGAAGCTGCCGCCTAGTACCTTTGCCGCCTGCTTTGAAAGCTCGATCAGAAGATTGATGCCCAGCGACATATTGCCCGAGTAGAAAACCGCGATTTTCTCGCTTGCAGTCTTGATTTTTTCAACCTGCTCGGTCGAGTAACCCGTTGTGCAGATCACGCAGGGTACGGTGTGCTTTTCGGCAAAGGCGAGCATTCCGTCGAGCGCGGACGGATTTGAAAAGTCGATGATAACGTCGGGCTTCTCCTGAACCTCGTCAAAGCTCTTGTATACCGCGAAATCGTGCTTATTTTCTCCGAATGCGTCTACACCGAAAAGCGTCTGCGCTTCGGGATTTTCCTTTACAGCCGACGCGACGAAATAACCCATCTTTCCGTTGCAGCCGACTATGGCTATATTAGTCATTTTGAGATTCCCCCTTTATCTGATTAGAAAAGAGGGCGGACAACGCCCGCCCTTTTGTTTCTCTATACCAATTTATACCTTATCGAGTAAATCGTACTTTGCGAGACAATCCTTGAGGTCGTGGTAACCTGCTACGCTCATGGGAACAAGCGGAAGCTTGCATTCGCCCGCGTCGAAGCCGTAAAGGTTCATCGCGGTCTTGATCGGAATGGGATTGACGTCGCTGAACATGATGTTCATCAGCTCAAGATAGTGGAAGTGCAGCTTCTGAGCCTCGGCAAAGTTGTTCTCAAGGCAGAGCTGACAAATCTGATGCATCTCGGTCGGGCAGATGTTGGCGAATACCGAAATAACGCCGAGCGCGCCGAGTGACATGAAGGGCACGGTCTGGTCGTCGTTGCCCGAATAGATATCGAGATTTTCGCCGCAGAGCGAGCGGATAAGTGCTACCTGAGAGATATTGCCGCTGGCTTCCTTGATAGCGCGGATGTTGTCGTGGCGGCTAAGCTCAAGGCAGGTCTTAGGCTGGATGTTGCAGCCGGTACGCGAGGGTACGTTATAAAGAATCACAGGGATATCAACAGAATCGGCAATCACGTTGAAGTGCTTTACCAGACCAGCCTGTGAGGTCTTGTTGTAATAAGGTGTTACGCTGAGGATCGCGTCCGCGCCTGTCTTTTGGGCTTCGCGCGAGAGCATAACGGCGGTTGAGGTGTCGTTGCTGCCTGTGCCGGCGATAACGGGGATCCTTCCGTTGATCTTCTCGGACACAAACGAAAGAACCTCGCAGTGCTCCTTCTCGGAAAGAGTCGCAGCCTCGCCTGTCGTACCGCATGCGATGATCGCGTCGGTGCCGTTGGCGACGTGAAACTCAAGCAACTGCTCGAGGACAGGGTAATTAACCTTGCCGTCTGACGTAATCGGGGTAATCAAAGCTACGCCCGATCCTGTAAAAATGTGGTCTGACATAAAATTTCCTCCGAATCAATCCATATAACCTTCGGCGCAGAGGAGCTCGGCGAGTAATACAGCGCCGCCTGCCGCGCCTCTTAATGTGTTGTGCGACATACAAACGAACTTGTAGTCGTACTGAGTATCAGCTCTCAAACGTCCTACAGATACCGCCATGCCGTTCTCAAGATTGCGTTCGCTCTTGATCTGCGGACGGTCGGGCTCTGTGAAGTAGTGCAGGAAGTGCTTGGGTGCGCTGGGAAGCTCAAGCTCCTGTGCTCTGCCGCTGTAGTTCTCCCAGATATTGATGATCTCCTCAACAGTGGGCTTCTTAACGCCTTCCTTGAAGGACATGAATACCGCCGCGGTGTGACCGTCGGAAACGGGTACGCGGATGCACTGGGAGGTGATGGAGATATCGTCGGCGTTTACGATCTTGTCGCCCTCGATATGACCCCAGATCTTGAGCGGCTCGTTCTCGGACTTCTCTTCCTCGCCGCCGATATAGGGAATCACGTTGTCAATCATCTCAGGCCATGTCTTGAAGGTCTTGCCGGCGCCGGAGATCGCCTGATAGGTGCACGCAAGAACCTTGTCAACGCCAAGCTCCTTTAAGGGGTTAACCGCGGGAACATAGCTCTGCAGCGAGCAGTTGGACTTGACCGCAACGAAGCCGCGCTTGGTGCCCAGACGCTTGCGCTGTGCCTCGATGATCTTGATATGATCTGCGTTGATCTCGGGAATTACCATCGGTACGTCGGGAGTGAAGCGGTGTGCGGAATTGTTTGATACAATCGGGCACTCAGCCTTTGCGTAACGCTCCTCAAGAGCCTTGATCTCGTCCTTCTTCATGTTGACAGCACAGAAGCAGAAGTCAACCTGAGCAGCTACCTCCTCAACCTTCTCGGCGTCGGTGATGATCATGTCCTTATACTTCTCGGGAAGCTCTTTGGCCATATGCCATCTGCCCTCTACAACGTCGCCGTACTTCTTGCCGGCGCTTCTTGCGCTTGCAGCCAATACGGTTACCTCAAACCAAGGGTGATTCTCAAGAAGAAGCGCAAAACGCTGTCCTACCATTCCTGTTGCTCCGATGATACCTACCTTGTACTTTTTCACTGTGATTCCTCCGAATTTATACAAAATTTAAAAAAGCGGTTGCCTATTTCGAAAATATATATTATTATAGAAACGGCGACTGCCGAGGCGTCAGTACCAAGACGCGCTCAAGGTACTGATTACTCCAAATATACCTCACTCTATAATATACCATTTTACGCGCATATTGTCAATTATTTTGCCGCGTAATTGTATTTCAATATTTTAACTTTTTCGGAGATAACTATGAAAACAAGTGATTTTTACTATGAACTGCCAAAGGAACTTATCGCTCAGACTCCTGTTGAACCGCGCGACAGCTCTCGCCTGCTGGTGCTCGACAGAAAAACCGGCGATATCTCTCACGAGCATTTTTACAATATCATCGACCGCTTGAACGAAGGCGATCTGCTTGTTGCCAACGATTCGCGCGTGCTTCCGGCGAGGATTTACGGCGTTAAGGAAGAAACCGGCGCAAGGGTCGAGTTCCTTCTGTTGAAGCAGATCAGCGGCAACCGCTGGGAAACCCTCTGCAAGCCCGGCAAAAAAGCTCGCGAGGGCGCAAGGTTCAGCTTTGGCGACGGAATCCTCAGAGCCGAGGTCGCCGGGGTCAGGGACGACGGAAACAGAATCGTGGACTTCGACTGCGACGAAAATTTCTTTGCTACGCTCGATAAAATCGGTCAGATGCCTCTCCCTCCCTACATCACCGAGGAGCTGAAGGACAAGGAACGCTATCAGACGGTTTACAGCCACGAATTAGGCTCCGCTGCCGCTCCGACCGCCGGGCTGCATTTCACCGAGGAGCTTATGGACAGAATCCGCGCAAAGGGCGTTAATATCGCGTACGTCACTCTGCACGTCGGTCTCGGCACCTTCCGTCCCGTCAAGGTCGACGACGTGACAAATCACAAAATGCACAGCGAACACTACGAAATTCCCGAGGAAACAGCCGGGCTGATTCGCCGCACAAAGGAAAACGGCGGCAGAGTTATCGCCGTCGGCACAACCTCATGCCGCACCCTTGAGAGCGTGGCGACTCAGTTCGGAGAAATCAAGGCATGCGAGGGCTTTACGGATATTTTCATCTATCCCGGATACGAATTCAAGGTTCTCGACGGCTTGATCACGAATTTCCACCTCCCCGAAAGCACGCTGATCATGCTCGTCTCGGCATTTGCAGGCTACGACAAGATCATGAAGGCATATGAGACCGCGGTAAATGAGAGGTACAGATTTTTCTCGTTCGGCGATTGCATGTGTATTTTATAGACATAATCTGCGTATAATATATTGACAACTGTGATAAAACAGGATATAATAAAAACATAAATGAACAAGGAGTTGATACCGTGGCAAAAGTCAGCACAAACGTAAGCATAGACGCAGATATTAAAAAGCAGGCACAGGAGCTTTTCGCTGAACTGGGGATGGATTTATCGACAGCGATAAATATTTTTATTCGTCAGTCTTTGAGGCAACGCTCCATTCCGTTCGAAATCACTGCCGATGTCCCCAACGAAGAAACAAAAAGAGCTATTGAAAATGTCCGAAACGGTATCGGACTAAGCAGAGGGTTCCAGTCTGTTTCCGAATTAATGGAGGACTTGTATGCTGACGATTAAATACGAAACAACATTTAAGAAAGATTTCAAGCGTGTGGTTAAAAGAGGATATAATATTAAGTTGATGGAAACGGTTATCGAACTGCTTGCTAACGAACAACCTTTACCGCAAAAATACAAAGACCATTCGTTGTCGGGCGATTATTCTGATTGTCGTGAATGTCATATTACTCCCGATTGGCTATTAATTTACAGAATCAACAATAACGAGTTGATTCTATCATTGACAAGAACCGGCACTCACAGCGATTTATTCTAAGCGGCGTATCTAACTGCGCCGCTTTTTTACGGAGGTATTATGTATAAATTAATTAAAACCGAGGGAGCTGCGCGCAGAGGCGAGTTTGTCACTCCTCACGGGGTTGTTCAGACTCCCGCGTTTATGAACGTTGCCACCTGCGGCGCTATCAAAGGCGCGGTTTCGGCGCTCGATCTGAAAAATATCAAGTGTCAGGTTCAGCTTTGCAACACCTATCACCTGCACCTGCGTCCCGGCGACGACAAGGTCCGTGAGCTGGGCGGTCTGCATAAATTCACGCGCTGGGACGGTCCTATCCTGACCGACAGCGGCGGCTTTCAGGTTTTTTCTCTCGCAAAGCTGCGCGACATCAAGGAGGAAGGCGTTACCTTCCATTCGCACATAGACGGCAGAAAAATTTTTATGGGTCCCGAGGAAAGCATGAAAATCCAGTCGAACCTCGGCTCTACCATCGCGATGGCGTTTGACGAGTGCGTCGAAAATCCATCTCCCTACGAATACACGCGCGACAGCGTTGCGCGCACGACCCGATGGCTGAAACGCTGCGTTGCCAAAATGAACGAGCTGAATCAAACCGAGGGCACGATAAATCCGCAGCAAATGCTGTTCGGAATCAATCAGGGCGGCACATACCATGATCTGCGGATCAGCCACATGAAGGAGATCGCCGAGCTTGACCTCGACGGCTACGCTATCGGCGGTCTGGCTGTCGGCGAACCGACCGAGGTCATGTACGAGATCATCGAGGCGGTTGAGCCGTTCGCTCCAAAGAGCAAGATCCGCTATCTGATGGGCGTGGGCACTCCCGTCAATATTCTCGAGGCGGTTTACCGCGGCGTCGACCTCTTTGACTGCGTTATGCCCAGCAGAAACGCGCGGCACGGTCAGCTCTTTACATGGGACGGCGTGCGCAATCTGAACAACGCTAAATACGAGCTTGACCAAAGTCCCGTTGACCCGCACTGCGACTGCCCTACCTGCCGCAATTTCTCGCGCGCATATATCCGCCACCTGCTCAAAAGCGGCGAAATGCTCGGAATGCGGCTTGCCGTTATGCACAATCTGTATTTCTACAATAATCTTATGGAAATAATCCGTTCGGAGCTTGACAAGGGTACGTTTACGGCATTCTACGAAAAGTACAGAGGTATTCTCGGCGTGAGAATTTAAAAAAATTTCGAAAATGGCTTGCAATCCATTGAAATTGCTGTTATAATCAACTTATTGTGTTGAAAGGAATGAAGTAAATGTTTATGTTATCAGCAGCTGACACACAGCAGGCAGGCGGTCTTTTCGGCGGCAACAGCATGTGGGTCATGATTTTAATCTATGCAGCGGTTATCGCAGGTATCTATTTCTTCTTGATCCGTCCTAATTCCAAGAAGAAAAAAGAAGAAGCTCAAATGAGAAACTCTCTTGAAATCGGTGATGAAATCACCACTATCGGCGGTATTATGGGCAGAGTTGTCGCTATCAAGGACGACGAGGACG
This sequence comes from uncultured Ruminococcus sp., assembly GCA_902765625.1. Lineage (GTDB taxonomy): Bacteria > Bacillota > Clostridia > Oscillospirales > Acutalibacteraceae > Ruminococcoides. The sequence continues at coordinate 6,845 of CACXAO010000004.1, forward strand.
CTATTATCATCGAGACCGGCTCAGACAGAGTTAAGATGAAGTTTAAGAAATGGTGCATCTCCACCGTTGACACCGTTAAGGATAAGCCTCAGGGCGAGACCCCCGAAAAGAAGGGCTTCAGCTTCTTTAAGAAGAAAAAAGAGGACGACACAAAAGAATAATTTATCACTTCCCCGAATATCATGGAGTAAATGATATTCGGGGTGGTTTTTTATGTCTGATAAAAAGAAGCTGATAAAAGCCGTTTCGTTCGGAAGTCTCTGCGGAGTGCTCGGCTGCGTTATTCTGATGTGCGTTTTCGCCGTTATCATGCTGACCTCCGGCTTGCTCGGCGCGGAGCTTACAAACTATATTATGATCGCGGTCGCCGCACTCGGTGCGCTTACGGGAGGATTTGTCGCAGCAAAGCTAAATCACGGCGCCGGACTTGTCGTCGGCGGAATCACAGGCGCGGTCATATTTCTGCTGATAACGGTCGCAGGACTCTCAAAAGGCGGCGAGACTGTTACCGCGCTGACGGGAATCAAGGCTGCCGCGGTTATTCTGGGCGGCATCTGCGGCGGTATCTGCGGCGTCAAAGAGAAAAAAAGCTTTTAAATTCTCAACAGTCGGCGTTTTCGGAAAAATTTCCGTCGCGCCGGCTTTTCTTCGTTTTACTCACCCGTAAAAAACGGCTTGGCTATTAAGTATTTCTTACAAATTGGAAATAACAGTGGAAAAATAAATAAATATATGTTATAATACAATAGACTATCCAATTATAATTCTGATAAGGAAAAATATTATATGAAAAGGAGTAGGTCAAATGGCTAAAATCAAACTGCCCGAGGCGTTGAGCGAGTGGAAGGTTCTCTCTGTCGTTTCGGACACAGATGAAGGCGAAATCTACAGTCTCGTTAAGAAAAACGACGACAGCGCAAAAGCAAAGCTCGCCTACTACGAATTCAGGGACGAGCTGTACAATCAGGATGATATTGATTTTATCAAGGACGAAGCAGACTTTGTCAATTCCGTCAGAGCGCTGGGCGACATCACAAACTACATAAACGTTTGCGTTGACGACAACCCCGATAAAAAGGTGATGAAGCTCTTTATCGTCACCGACGACAGCACTCCCATGCCGGAGATTGCCGAAGGAAGCGAATTCAGTGAGGATAAGGTCGTTGATTTCGGTATTCAGATGAGCGAGATCCTCGAAAAGCTCGAAGCAAATAATATTTATCACGGCGATATCAAGCCCTCAAACATTTATGTTACCGAGAGCGGTAAACTCAAGCTCGGCGGATTTATGGACGCCGAAAGCCTTGACGACGACGCTTCGTACCTCGCTCCCGAAATCAAAAACGGCGAACAGGCTGATTTTACAACAGATATCTATTCCCTCGGTCTGTTGATGTACGCCATGAGCAACAACGGCAATCTGCCCTTTGAAAGCGAGGGTCTTTCAAGAGAAAAGGCTGCCGAAAAGCGTCTCGGCGGCGAGAACGTTCCTCCTACCGCTAACGGCAGTCAGAAGCTCAAGAGCGTTATCCACATCGCGTGCCAGCCCGAAAACAAAAACCGCTGGAAAAACGCAGGCAATATCAAAAACGCCCTTCTCTCGATCAAAAACGAATCCGAACCCGAGCCGGACGTGAGCGAAGAGGTAACTCAGATCATCGTTCCCGAAAGCACCGACTTTGACGGAAATATCTTTGAGCAGAAGCCCGAGGATGTTTCAGAGAATAAGGCTGACGGCGACACAAATGTCATTCCCGCGGTCGTACCCGTCGTTACACCCTCAGCCGACGCGAACACTCCCGAGGCTGCTCCCGAAACAGACGCGGACAAGCTTGACGACGAGGTAATTACTCCCTCTTATAAGGAACCCGAAATCGACAACCGCGTTTTTGACGACTACAAGAACCAGACCAAGGTATTCTCGATAAACGAGCCTGCCGAAAAGAGCAATAAGGATTACGGCTCATATTTTGACGATTTCGACGACGTTAAGCCCTCGGCAAAGAGCGTTGCGATTCAGGACGTTGACCCGTTCGCAATCATTCCCGAAGATGGTAAAAAGAAAGAAAAGAACGGCAAAAAGGGTCTGGTAATCGCTATTATTATCGGTATCTGCATCATCGTCGCGCTTCTCGCAGCGCTCGGCTTGATTGCCTGCAATAACGGCTTCTTCGGAAGCAATCCCTTCGGCGCTTCAAACGACTCTGCCGCAACCGCAGCCACGGCTACCGCCGCTCAGGACGCCACCTCCGCCACAGGCGCGACAAAGAGCACTCAGCCTACAACCGCTGCTTCAACAACCAAACCCAATGAAGATAAATCGTCATCGTCTTCGTCATCGTCTTCTTCGTCATCATCTGATACGGAAAAGTCCGAGTCTGCAGAGTACGTTACGGTAAAGGTTGTCCGCGGCTACACCTTTGAGCAGGCAAAAGAAATGCTCGAGGCAGACGGTCTGCACATCAGCGAGGGCAGACACAGACCCAGCGACGAATACGGCGAGGGTCTTATCATCGCGCAGACTCCCGGCGACGGTCACTCCGTTGAAAAGGGTTCTACGGTCATCGTTGATATCTCAACCGGCTCAGAGAAATCCGAAGAGCCTGCCACCGAATCTCCCCGTCAGCAGAGCAGCTCAAGCTCTTCGTCCTCAGACGACGACAACGTTCCCTTCAGCGCGTGCAAGTACAACACCTCCTACCTCAGCCAGAGCGAGGTCAAGGAAATGAGTCACAGCGAGCTTAACATCGCTTTTAACGAGATTTACGCAAGACGCGGAAGAATGTTTACAGACGCTTCGCTCGACGCTTACTTCCGTTCGCAGTCTTGGTACACGCCTAAATACACCCCTGCCGAGTTCTCGCAGAAGGTCGTGTTTAACGATTACGAAACCAAAAATATCAATCTCATCTACAACGAACAGCACGCGAGAGGCTACAGATAAAAATGAAAGATAAGATATTGAAAGCGCTGAAAAGCAAGCTGTTGTTCGCAGTCGCGCTGAATACGCTGATTGCGGTTTTGTGCGTATGGTTTACGTCGTTTTCCTATTCCGACAGCAGCGACTTTTACAATTCAATATTGATCTGCCGTGACCATTTCTATTACAGCAGCACGATAAACTATATTCTCGCGGTGATCGCAGGCACGATCCAGTACGCGGTGACCGATATAAACGCCTTTGTTCTGGTTGAGCTTGGCTTGTCGTTCGCGGCGTTCACCTCAATCACCTTCGTGCTCGCGGACAAGTATAACTACCGCAAGGCTTTTGTGTTCAGCATGGTTATAAACATTCTTTTCGCGCTGAACCATTATTCCGAAATCGACAGCACCAAAACCTCGGCGCTGCTGCTTGCAGGCGGTTTTCTGCTGGTGCTCAACGCCATCCGTAACAAGCGTTACTCGCTTTCGTGCTGGGCAGGCGTTGCCGAGATCCTTTTCGGAACGTTCTACTGCTATGTTTATTTCTTTGTCGCGCTCGCGTTTGCCGTCGCGTTCTTCTTCGGCGACATGATGGCGAAGAAAAAGTACCGCCTTGACTTTCAGAAGTTCTTCTGGTACTTCCGTCCGTTTTTACTGATGTTCATCTTCATTACCCTGCTGGCGCTCGGCGCAAATCAGTTTTCCTATTCGATCAACCACGCGACCGAGGAAAGCGCGAAGTATTACGAATACGAACAGCTCAGCGATAAGATCGACACTCTCCCGTTCCCCGACTTTACCGAGAATCAGGAGGAGTTCGCCTCGGTCGGAATCGACGACAGCGCCGAATACGAGCTGCTGAAAATGAACTACTACGACGCGGACAAGATGCTCGACACCGACAGTCTGAAAACCGTTTACGAGCTGCAGCAGAAGGAAAGTGAAAAAACAATTCTTTACGTGCTCGGAGATGTTTTCGGCGACATCTGGAACCACCTAGTATGGCTGGACGCCTTCGCGATCGCGGGAATCGTTTACCTGCTGATTTCGGCAGTGTTTATTGTCTACCACAAAAACCGCTTCTCGTTCTTCCCTATGTTTTACGCAGTCACCGCGCTCTGCGCAAGCGTAACGATCAGATTTCTTTTCGACGGCTCCAACCACAGAATTTACGGAATCTGGGTGTTCATGATCGTGCTGCTGCTGTTCTCGTTCAACTTTGAGGTCGAGCGCAGCAAAAAGCCCTCGTCAAAGCTCAGAATCAGCAACGGTTATATGATCATCTCCTGCGTTGTGCTTGCGGCTCTCTTTGCTTCGTACACCGCGGTTTACGTGTTCAGCCATCCCGACAAGGAGGACGACGCGCCGTGGAACCTGATTACGGAGATCAACCGCAATCCCGACTGCTACTACGTTATGGACAACGACAGCAAGACGGACTTTGACCGCTACACCGAAAACTACCTCCATCCGCTTTGGGGCTTCCGCTACGGATATCTTGAAAATCTCGACAGCTTCGGGTATTTTCACAACACCGAAATGCTGCGAAAGCGCAATCTGCCCGAGAATATCTATCAGGCGCTGCTCTCGAACCACAAGATTTATGTTATCGACGAGAACATCACCTTCAAAAAGGAAAAGTATTTTAACCTCAACTATGCCGAGCCGCATGAGAACATCTACTATTCTCAGGTGAAGGAGATCGATAACTTCAAGATTTACGAGGTCGTTGTTGAGCGAACCGAAAACTAAACAAAAAATTGAGGAAAGGTTTCAAAAAGCCTTTCCTCTTTTATTTCGTTATTTTGTTGTCGATAAGACGCTGCATATCTGGCGGTATAGGCGCTTTAAGGCTGATTTTTTCGCCTGTAACTGGGTGGACGAAGATCATCCCGCCGCAGTGGAGCGCCTGACGGTTTATCAGCTCAAGCGTGCCGCCGTATAGGTCGTCGCCGAGAAGCGGATGACCGAGATAGCTCATGTGGCAGCGTATCTGGTGAGTTCTGCCCGTTTCGAGCACAAGTGAAATTAACGAGTAATCGTCGCCGCTGAATATCGAGTTATAATGGGTAACCGCAGGACTGCCGCCCTCTGTAACACGGCGGACTATCTTGGAATCCTCATGCAGACCAATAGGCTCGCGCACGGTGCCGCTTCCCTCGAGCCTGCCGTGGACAAGCGCGAAATACGTCTTATGCACAGCTTTATGAAGCTTAAAAACAGAATATTTGTCCTTGGCTATCAGCACCAGACCCGAGGTGTTGCGGTCAAGGCGGTTATGGGCGCGGAAAACATACTCCGCGCCGTTTTTTTGCGCGTAGGCGGTGACAAGGTTCGCGAGGGTGTTGTTTTGATGCTGCTTTACGGGGTGCACAGGCATGAACGGCGGCTTGTTGACCGCAATCAGATACCCGTCCTCGTAGCAAATGTCTAATGCTCCGTCGACAGGCTCGATATAGGAGCTTGCTTCACCCGGCAGGTTGATCACGATCTCGGCGCCCGACACAACGGGGTCGATTGTGCGCAAAATTTTTCCGTCCATCAGGATTCCGTCTTTTTCTCGCTTAAGACGTGTTATCATTCTTGTAGACAGTCCGCAGCGGCTCTTTAAAAACCACTTTGCCGCCATGCCGCCGCATTCGGCAGGAACGGTAAATCGCAGCGACTCAGCCATTGATGAGTCTCCACACTACAATAAACAGGGCGATCTGAGCGACAATGATCAGCGGAATGCCGAGCATGAACTTGACGTGCCTTGTCTTGTGGTGAATCATCAGCATGGTTATGAACATGGCGACGCTTCCGCCGAGCGCCGAAAACAGCAGCAAAACGCTCTCGCGGATTCTGTATTTGTGTTTAACGGCGCGGCGTTTGTCGCTGACGGTCAGGATTATTGCGATTATGCTGATAACCGCAAGGTAAAACAAAAAATAAAACATAGTATCACCGAGGTTGAGAATTTTGAGATTAAAAGAAATTGTTCCGATTGTCATCAGTATTATGTTATTCGCGGCGTCTGTGGCTTTCAGCGTTCTGACTCCCGAAACCGCACCCGAGCCGTCGGAAGAGCCTGCAAAGGAGGTGGCGGCAACGGTTGATGAAGCCGAACCGCAGCAGGAAATGCGCGGCGTGTGGATCACCTACATGGAGCTGAGCACGGCAAACGAGGACAACAAAAGCGAAGCCGCGTTCCGCGAGAAGTTCGCGCACATGGCGTACACCTGCAAGACCCGGGGCTTCAACACCCTCGTGGTTCAGGTCAGACCCTTTGCCGACGCGCTTTACCGCTCAAGCCTCTACCCCGCCTCGCACGTTCTCACGGGAGTTCAGGGTGAAGCGGCGGACTACGACGCGCTTGAGGTTATGTGCGAAATCTGCGGCAATTTCGGGCTGGCGATCCACGCGTGGGTCAATCCGTACCGGATAAAGGCTAACGAAACGCCGCAGGAGCTTTGCGACGAAAATATTTACGTCAAACGACCCGATATTTGCATTGAAACCGACAGCGGTATTATCCTTGACCCTTCAAACGAGGACGCGAGGAAGCTTATCGAGGACGGTGTGCTCGAAATCGCCGAGAAATACGACGTTGACGGGATTCAGTTTGACGACTACTTTTACCCCACCGACGTCGGAGAAGCCGACTACGGAGAGTACACCGAATATCTTGACTCGCATCCTGCAAGCGGACTGAGCCTTGAAAGATGGCGCGAGCTGAATGTGAATATTCTGCTCTCGGAAATCCACCTGCGGCTGCAAGGCTGCGGCAAAAACGTGGTTTTCGGGATTTCTCCGCAGGGCAACCTCGACAACAACGCTCAGCTTTCGGCTGATGTGGTCAGCTGGTGCTGCATCAAGGGCTTCGCGGATTACATCTGTCCGCAGATTTATTTCAGTCTTGACAATCCAAAGCTGGGTTTTGAGCGCGCGGCTCAGGACTGGTGCGACCTGCCGCTTGCCGAGGGAGTGCGGCTTTACGCCGGTCTTGCCGGTTACAAGTCAGGCACCGACGCTGACGAAGGCACTTGGCTAGGACAAAGCGATATTCTGAAAGCGGAATACAATATTCTTAAAAAGAAAAATGAATTTTCGGGATTTATGCTCTACAGCTACTCAAGCCTTAAAAACGAGGACGCTGCAGAAGAAATCGACAATCTGTGCAGGGAATTTGAATCAGACTAGCTCGCCGACGCAGCAGTCGTCGCCGACGGAAACAAGTCTGACCGTGCAGACCTCGCCGCACAGCGAATTGTCGGAGGACTCGACGCGAACGGGCGTGTAGTTCTTTGTATACCCCTCGAGGAACCCCCTGCGAAGCCGCTCAAAGAGAACCTCCTCGGTCAAGCCTACCTGAGATTGCAGAAAAGCTTCCCTCTCGCTGTTCACAAGGTCGCCCATCATTTTGGCGCGGCGTTCCTTTTCGGCTGGGTCAACCTGATTCGGCGCGCCTGCAGCCTTTGTTCCCTTTCGCTGAGAATACGGGAAAACATGTACCTTGGCAAAGCCGACGGATTTTACAAACGCCATCGACGCTTTGAAATCCTCCTCGCTCTCACCTGCGAAGCCGACCATAATATCGGTCGTCATGGCTGAATTTTCAAAAACGGAACGCAGGCGGTTGACGATCTCCATGTATTCTGCGCTGTCGTAGTGACGGTTCATCGCCTTCAGGGTCGCGTCGCAGCCGCTCTGGAGCGAAAGATGAAACTGCGGACAGAACTTAGGCTGTGCGGCAAGGCGATTTACAAGCGGCTCGGTCATCTGCTCAGGCTCGAGCGAACCGAGACGTACCCTCGCGATACCCTCAACCGCGCAGGCGGCTTCTACCGCGTCTGCAAGGTCGAAGTCCTCGTCCTGACCGTAGGCTGACAAATTGATTCCGACAAGCACAACCTCGCGGTAGCCGTTTTGGGCGAGGGTCTCAAGCTCACATTTCAGCTCGTCAACGGGCTTTGAACGCACCCTGCCGCGCGCGTACGGAATTATACAATAGGAGCAAAAGCGGTTGCAGCCGTCCTCTATCTTGATAAAGGCTCGTGTGTGCTCGTTGAAGGACGAGACCGTCATCGGCTCAAACTGCGCTCCCTTTGAGATATGCGCCGGGATGTCTACCAGTCTGCCGCGGTTTGCGAGATACTCCTCTATCGCCGGAACCAGCCGTTTGCGCTCGCGGTTGCCCAAAACGATATCGCAGCCCGAAAAACGCTCCGTTTCATCCGGAAAAGCCTGCGGCATACAGCCGGTGAGAATGATTATTCCGTCGGGATTTTCTCGGCGGAGACGGTTGATCAGCTTGCGGTTTTTGGCGTCGCTTACCGCCGTAACGGTGCAGCTGTTGACGATGGTTATGTCCGCTTTTTCCCTGTCATCCGAGGGCAAATAACCGTGAGAAATCAGATCCTCGCGCATTGCCTGCGACTCATATTGGTTGACCTTACAGCCGAGCGTTACTACATTAAAATTCATCATCTATGGATTCCTTTTTATTGAAAATGTTGATTTTGTAAAACTTTGTAATATTTGATTGATTAATTGCCGTTTTAGTGGTATTATATTAATGTAATCAAGACTAAAAACCAGCTATTTACAGATAATGAGGTGCGTTATGTACTCACTCCCTATTTCAGCAATGAACAAAAACGGTTTGATGGAAATTTTTGAAATTCTCTCTCACTATCCCAGTCAGATGATGCTTCGCAACGGCGATATCACCGTTGACGCGCATTCGCTCATCGGAGTTTTTTCTCTCGATATTCATAAGCCCATTGAGCTTCTGATGCAGCAGGAACCCTCCGAAAGCCTTAAGAACGCTCTTTCGAGCTACGTTCTCAGCAGAGTTAGCTAAGTTAATAATCTTTATAATCACAAGGGCGTGCACTGCACGCCCTTTTTTTATTTTAACTGTTTTTATCTACCTGATGAAAGGTTTTGAGGTTGCCTGTCTTTTCGCTGCGCTTGTCAAGCTCTGCGAGCACGTCCTCAAGCGGTATACCCTGCTGAACCATCATTACGGTGAGGTGGTAAATCAGGTCGGCGATCTCGTAAACGGTCTCGCTGTTGTCGCCGTTCTTTGCCGCGATAATGGTTTCGCTGCACTCCTCGCCCACCTTCTTGAGGATCTTGTCCAGACCCTTGTCGAGCAGGTAGCAGGTGTAGGAGCCTTCCTTGGGATTGTCGCGTCTGTTTTCAACCGTCGCATAGAGCGCGGCGAGAATTTCTCTGTCGTTCATATTAAACCTCATTTCAATTTCTTAAAGAAGCAGCTGTGGCTGCCTGTATGACACGCTGCGCCTGTTTGTTCAACCGTGACAAGAAGCGTGTCGTCGTCGCAGTCGGCGTAAATATCTATTACCTTTTGGAGATGACCCGAGGTCGCGCCCTTGTTCCACAGCTCCTGACGGCTGCGTGACCAGAACCATGTATATCCGGTTTCTAAGGTCTTTTGCATGCTCTCGCGGTTCATGTAGGCGAGCATAAGCACCTCGCCCGTGGACTTTTCCTGCACTACCGCGGGAATCAGCTCGGATTTTACAAAGTATTTATCGAGATCCATCATATCTTCTCCGCCATTTCTATCGCCTGTCTGAGATCGAGGGTGCCGCTGTAGATCGCCTTGCCGCAAATCGCGCCGTAAACATTCAGTTCGGCGAGATTGAGGATGTCCTTGAGCACAGCCACGCCGCCGCTTGCGATGATATTGCAGCTTACGTTATTCACCAGATCGTCGAGCTGCTTGAGGTTGGGGCCTGCGAGGGTGCCGTCCTGATCAATATCAGTAAAGACGATCGTGCGAACGCCTACGTCCTCCATGCGCTTTGCAAGCTCGATGTAGTTGATCTCGCTGTTGTCGAGCCAACCCTCGGCACGTACCATTCCGTCCTTCGCGTCGATACCTACGACAATGCGGTCTTCGTACTCGCGGACAGCGTCGATTACGAGCTGCTGGTTCTTTACAGCCGCCGAACCGAGAATAACTCTGTCGATTCCGCGCGAGAGGTAATACTCCACAGCCTTCATATCGCGGATACCGCCGCCGACCTCTACCGAAAGTCCCGAGGTCTTGGCAACGTCGGCGATCAAATCGGCATTGACGAGCTTTGCGTCCTTTGCGCCGTCGAGGTCAACCATGTGCATCATTGAAGCGCCTGCCTCTGCAAACGAGCGCGCGGCGTCGTAAGGTGAAGCGGCAACCTTGTTCGCGGTCGAATAGTTGCCCTTGAGAAGGCGCACCGCGCTGCCCTGATATATGTCTATCGCGGGTAAAATATACATTATAATACTCCCTTCGTCGATAACGGCTTGCCCGAGGCGTTTTCCCTGACGGCAAGACGCAGCGCGTGCGCCGCAGCTTTGTAGATCGCCTCCGTGATGTGGTGGGAATTGTCGCCGTACTCGGATTTGAGGTGCAGGGTTATACCGGCGTTAAAAGCGAGCGCGCGCATAAACTCAACGGTCATGGCGCAGTCGTAGCCGCCGCAGCGAGCCTGTGGAAACTCCGCGTCAAAAACAAGAAACGGTCTGCCGCTCACATCTACCGCGGCGAAAGCGAGAGCCTCGTCCATTGGAACATAAAAGCTGCCGAAACGCTCGATCGAACCTTTGTCGCCCAGAGCCTCGGCGAACGCCTTGCCCAGAACAATGCCTGTATCCTCAACGGTATGGTGCTCGTCAACCTCAAGGTCACCCTTGACGTCGACTGTCAGACCGAAGCCGCCGTGGGTCGCGAAGGAATTGAGCATATGGTCAAAAAATCCGATGCCCGTATTTATTCTGACCTCTCCGCCGTCGAGACAGAGAGTCAGCTTTATATCTGTTTCTTTGGTTGTTCTGTTAACGGTCGCGGTTCTCATGCTGTCACCCCAAAATATTCTTTTATGGAATTAAGAACCTGCGCTACCTCCTGCTCCGTGCCTGCCGTAATGCGAAGGTAGTTTCCCATCAGGCGCACGACAATGGATTTTGACTTGAGATAAGCGAAGATTTCTGCGGCTTGGGTTGTGCGGACAAAGACAAAGTTCGCGACGCTTTCTATCGGAACAAAGTCCGTCTGCGTTTTTCCAAGCTCCACCAGACCATTATACAGTGTTTCGCGGTTTTTGACAATCATTTTTTTGCGGTTTTGCAAATATTCTTTGTTTTTAAAGATGACCGCGCCTGCCGCCTGAGAAAAGCTGTTGACGTTATACGGGGATTTTACCGCCTTTATCGCTCTGGAGATCGTCTCGTTCGCAACCGCAAATCCGAGTCTCAGCGCTGCCGAACCCACCGCCTTTGATGCGGTGCGGAATATGATAAGGTTCGAATGCTGCGCGACCTCGCTGAGCAACGACTGATCCCAGAAGTCCATGTAAGCCTCGTCGAGAATAACGAGAGCGTCGACGGAGGTCACAAGTCTGCGCGCTTCGTCGGCGGTGATTCCTCTGCCTGTGGGGTTACAGGGATTTGAGAACATCAGCAGCTTGATATCATCGCGGTTGACCTTTTCGATCAGCGCGTCTACATCGATATCAAGATCGTCGTTCTTCACGAAGGTCTCGCACTCAACCTCGCAGATCGATGAGTAAAAATTGTACATTGAGAAGTCTGGCGATACGACGAGCATCTTGTCGCCCTTCTCGAGAAACGCGGCTTCAATCAGGAAAATCAGCTCGTCTGAGCCGTTTCCGGCGGTGACGAACGCGGGATTTACGCCGTAGTATGACGCGAAAGCCTCGACAACAGAGTTCGCCATCGGGTCGGGATAGCGATTGAACGCAAGGCGGTCGATTTCCGCCTTGATCTCGTCGCGGATAAAATCCGGGAGATTATCGGGGCATTCGTTCGCGTCAAGACGGATATTGTAGGTGCCGCTGATCGGCTCGTACGGCACGAGATTGATTATTTTATTATTTAACGTATACATTGTTTTTTATCCTTTAATCGAGGTTGAAACGCACCTTGATCGAATTGGCGTGCGCGGTCAGACTCTCGGAGTCGGCAAAGCGGATAACATCCTCCGCGTCGGCACGCAGCGCGTCTTCGGTGTAGTAAATGAAGCTTGATTTTTTGATGAACGCGTCAACCGACAGCGGTGAGAAGAATCTCGCGGTGCCGCTGGTGGGAAGAACGTGGTTGGGACCGGCAAAGTAATCGCCGAGGGGTTCGGGACTGTAGTTGCCGAGGAATACAGAGCCGGCGTTGTCGAGCTTGCCGACGTACTCCATGGGATTTTCGCAGCAAACCTCGAGGTGCTCCGGTGCAAGCTCGTTGGCAAAGTCAATCGCCTGCTTCATGTCGCTGCAAACGATAATCGCGCCGAAGTTCTCGAGCGAGCTTTCAATGATTTCGCGGCGTGAAAGCTTTTTGACCTGAACCGCAAGCTCCGCCTTTGTCTGCTCGGCAAGCGCTTCGCTGTCTGTGAGCAGAATCGAGGAGGCAAGCTTGTCGTGCTCAGCCTGACTCATGAGGTCGGCGGCGATAAACTTAGGATCAGCGGTCTTGTCGGCGATAATAAGAATCTCGCTGGGACCTGCGATCATATCGATATCGACCGTGCCGAAAAGAAGCTTCTTGGCGGTTGCGACAAAGATATTTCCGGGTCCGACGATTTTGTCAACCTTGGGAACGGTCTCGGTGCCGTAAGCGAGCGCCGCTACAGCCTGAGCGCCGCCCATGAGGAAAATTCTGTCTACGCCGGCGAGCTTTGCAGCCGCGACGATATTCGGGTTGGGTGTGCCGTCCTTCTGCGGAGGAGTCGCCATGATGATCTCCTCAACGCCTGCGAGCTTTGCGGGAATCGCGTTCATGAGTACGGAGGACGGAAGAACCGCCGTGCCGCCGGGAACGTAAATGCCGACGCGCTTTAAGCCGCGGACGCGCTGACCCAGAATAACGCCGTTTGATTTTGTGGTGAGCCAGCTCTGCTGAACCTGTCTGCGGTGAAAATCAGTGATATTCTCTGACGCTTTCTTAAAGGTTTCGAGCAGCTTGGGGTCGCAGAGCTTTACGATGCTCTCGATTTCCTCTGCGGTTATCTCGGTGTGCTCGGGCGCCTTGCCGTCGAACTTTACGGTATAATCTCGAACCGCCTTGTCTCCGTTTTCACGGACGTTTTCGAGAATTTCCGATACCACGGGAATTACGTTTTTGTCGGAATTCTGCGCTCTCTTCTTGAGCGTTTCAATAAACGCGTACTCCTGTACGCCGTCTGCTTTTACTGTGGTGATCATTGGGTCACTGCCTCCAATTTCTTCTGTAATGCTTCTATTTCCTTTTTGCGCAGCTTGAGGCTTGCGGTGTTTGCAATCAGCCGTGCGGAAATGTCTGTTACCCACTCGATGACCTCCAGACCGTTTGCCTTGAGGGTCGAGCCGGTTTCTACAATATCGACTATGCCGTCGGAAAGTCCGACAAGCGGCGCAAGCTCTACCGAGCCTTCGATTTTGATTATCCGCACATCCATGTTTTTATCGTCAAAGAACGCGCGTGTGACGTTCGGGTACTTTGTTGCGATTGTCTTTGTATTGTAGCCGCCGTAAAAATCGCTGTCCTTTTTGGTAGCGAGCGCAAAGCGGCACTTGCCGAAATTGAGGTCGAGCAGCTCATAGAACGAACTGCCGTTCTCGAGAATCGTATCCTTGCCGACTACGCCGAGGTCGCATACGCCGTGCTCAACGTAGGTGATTACGTCAGCAGCCTTTGCCAAAACTACCTCAAAGTCGTTGTCACCTACGGGCAGGATAAGCCTTCTGCCCTTGTTTCGTACCTCGTCGCAGTTGTAGCCGATCTTCTCGAGCAGCTCAACTGTTGTTTTTTCAAGTCTGCCCTTTGTGAGGGCAATTCTTAACGGTTTCATTCTTCTTCCTCCCCTACGCTGATGACCTCCGCGATGCCGCGCGCTGCTGCAAACGCCTTTGTTTCCTCCAATGTCGGGAGAACGCTGAATCTCGCCTTTTTGCCCTCGGCGTTCAGCTTTGCGACCGCTTCTATCGCCTTCATCTCGGCGCCGTCGCAGGCAAAAACAAGCACGTCGGGGTTGTCGGAATAGCTGACATTGTCGTCGGAAAGTCTGAGTATAGTGACCGCGTCGGTGTCGATGGCGAAGCCCGCGGCGCCCATGGGAGCGTCAAATTCCGAGAGAAGCTTGTCGTAACGGCCGCCGGTGATGACCGCGTCGCCGATACCGTTGATATATCCCGCGAACACAAAGCCTGTATAGTAGTCGTTGCGCTGAACAAGTCCGAGGTCTATGATGACCTTGTCGCCGAGTCCGAGGGTCGAAAGATTTTTATATAAGGTATGTAAATACTCGAGCGCCGACTGGGCGTTTGTGCCCTCGCAGATATGCGCCGCCTGCTCGATGACCTCCTCTCCGCCGAAAAGCGACGGAAGCTTGCGGATGGCTGCAACCGATTTGCTCGGCTCAAGCTTGTCGAGAAGATTATTGAGCGCTGAATAGTTTTTGCTCTCGATTGAAACGCGGATTTTTTCCTTGTATTCCCCGTCAATATCAAGCCCGTCGGCAAGGGCGTCGAATACCTCGGCATGACCAAGCTCAATGCGGAAATCGCTCGCTACGGCTGATACCGCGCTGATGGCTGTGGTGAGGATCTCAAGGTCGGCTCTCAGACCCTGCGCGCCTACAAGCTCTACGCCCATCTGCATAAACTCGGTGCGGCGGCCGGTGAGAGTCGGCTGATTGCGGTAAACCGCCTGCTTGTAGTAAAGTCTTACAGGCAGCAGGCTGCTCTTGAGACGCGAGGATACCATGCGCGCGATAGGCAGGGTCGAGTCCGGACGAGCAACAAGGAGTCTGCCCTTGTTGTCGGTGAGCTTGAACATCTCCTCCTGCGAAATGCCGCTGCACGGCACTGAAAATACGTCGTAGAACTCAATGCCGGGTGTTATTACCTTTTTGAAACCCCTCGTCACAAAGACCTGCTCGATTTTGCCGCAGATATCGTCCATTGCGGAGCACTCCGCAAAAAGAAAATCCTTGGTGCCTTCGGGTGTGATTTTTAAGTATTTTTTCATATCTTACTCCATAAAACGCTTTAGTGTGATAATGCGTTAATATATTATCATAATAAAAATGCCCTGTCAAGGCAATACCGCACAATCAGAACTCTGACTGTGCGGTTTCGCTGTTTTGCATGAATTATTTGCTTTTGTTAAAGAATTTTTATTCTTCGGATTTTTCCTCTTTTTTGTTATCCTCAGCCTCTTTTTCGCCGGAGGATACGTTCTTCTCCCCGGTATCCTTCTCCTCGTCCTCGTCGTCATCATCGGTCTCGCGGTTGAGGAATTTGTCGAGGTGCAGACGCTTTTTGATCTTATACATCTGCTCCTGCTCCTTCTCGGCGCGAAGCTTCTTTTGCTCAGCCGCGATCTCGGTGTAATGGAGAACGTCAAAATTCAGCGCTTCCTGTCCGAGCTTGCCCTTCTCGTCAATACGGTTGCGTACGCGCTTGCCGACAAGGGTATAAATAGCGGCGTAGATCGGGGTGCCGAGGATGAAGCCCGGCAGTCCGAAGAGCGCTCCGCCGACGATTACGCTGAACAGTACCCAGAAGCTCGAAATGCCGAGCTGGTTGCCGATGATCTTCGGCTTGAAAACGTTGCCGTCGAGCTGCTGGATAATAACGAGAATCACTATGAACCAGAACGCGTACATCGGGTCGACAAGGAACAGAATCAGCGCGCTGGGAATGCCGCCGAGGAACGGGCCGAAAAACGGTATGATGTTGGTCACGCCGACAAGCACCGCTATCATCGGAGCGTACGGCAGGTGGAAAATCGACATTACAATATATATCAGTATGCCGATCAGACCTGCGTCGAGGATATCGCCGACGAGAAAACGACCGCATTTTGTATCGGTCACGTCAACGATCTCGTAAACGCGCGGAAGGTGCTTCATCGGGATAAAGGCAACCGCAAGCCGCTTTACTAGGCGGCAGAGCTGATCCTTTGAGGCGAGGAAATAAATTGAAATGATGATCGCCATCAGGAAGTTATACAGACCCGACGCGGTATTGGTGAGAATGTTGCCCAAAACGCCGAGAACGTTCTTTGTGGCGTCGGCTGTAGTGGTAAAATCAAGACTCATAACAAACTCAGTGAGTCGGTTCTGCAGCTCGGTCACCGTAGCGTCGAGGCTGAAATTGGTATGCAGATGGGTATTGAGGAAATTGAACAGCTGGTCAATATAGTTATAGCCGGTCTGCATATACTTCGGCATGTTCTCATACAGAGTGCTCAGGTTGGCTGCGATCTGCGGCACAACAATGCCGATCAAGGCGGCGATAACCGCAAAAAAGATGACGTAGGTGCAGATTACCGAGAGCGGTTTTTTGAAGCTGAACCAAAACTTCCGCTTTGCGCCCATCTTCCTGAACAGCTTGCCGTAGAAAAACTTGTACGGAAAGTTGAGGATATACGCGATCATGAAGCCGAGGAAAAACGGCGACAGGATCGAGAAAATATTACCTATGATTTTCCATACCTCGTCCATGTTGTCCTTAACAAGCAGCAGAAATACTGTAAAGGCGATGGCAATCAGCACGTTTTTGAGGGTTAGCAGCTTTTTCAATGGTTATCACTCCTTAAAAAAGAGACATTTGGGAGCTTTCGGGAAGGTCGGTAAGAATGCCGGATTCCCTGAGCGTTTCGATGACAGCCTTGGTGACCTTGGTTTTCACCTGCATATCCTCGATAGAAAGGTATTCTCCCTGTTTTCCGGCTTCGGCAAGCGAAACTGCCGCCGCTTCGCCTACACCCGGCAGGGATGAGAACGGAAGCCGGATTTTTCCGTCCTCTATGGTAAACATCTTTGCGTCCGAACGGTAGATATCGACGGGAAGCACCTCTATGCCGCGTGCAAACATCTCGTTGACGATCTGATAGGTGCCGTACTCCTTTTCTTCCTTATCGGACGCCTCGTGCATACCGATTTTGCGTTTGATCAGGCTCATCTTCTCCTTTACGGCGGAGTGACCCTGCATTACCACAGCGCCGTCGAGGTTGTCGCTGCGCACCGTGAAGTATGCCGCGTAATACTCGAGCGGTCTGTGAACCTTGTACCAGCCGAGACGGAGCGCCGCGATCATATAAGCGGCGGCGTGCGCCTTGGGGAACATGTACTTTATCTTCATGCAGGAGTCTATGTACCACTCGGGCACGTTGTGCTCCCGCATCGCCTTGAAGTGATCCTCGGTGAGGAGCTTCGTGGCGTTGCCCTTACGGACAATTTCCATGATTTTGAACGACATGCTCTCGTCAAGACCCTTGTGCATCAGGTAGGTCATGATCGAGTCTCGGGTTCCGATAACGTCGGAAATCGTGCAGGTGCCGTTGTGGATAAGATCCTGCGCGTTGCCCAGCCAAACGTCGGTTCCGTGCGAAAGACCCGAGATCTGCAATAGGTCGGTAAAGGTCTTTGGCTGAGCCTCTATGAGCATTCCCTGTACAAAGCCTGTGCCGCACTCCGGAATGCTGAACGTGCCTATCTGAGAATCGATGTCCTCGGGCTTTACGCCGAGAGCCTCTGTGGAGGTGAACAGCGACATTACCTTTTCGTCGCTCATCGAAACCTCCATTACGGGGATTCCCGTGAACAGCTCAAGGTAGTGATAGATCGTCGGAACATCGTGTCCGAGCTCGTCGAGCTTTGTAATGGTATCGTGAATCGAATGGAAATCGAAGTGGGTCGTAATATTGTCGGAGGTCATATCGTTCGCGGGGTGCTGAACGGGACAGAAGTCGTATACGTCGTTCGTCCTCGGAACAACGACCATGCCGCCCGGGTGCTGACCCGTGGTGCGCTTGACTCCGGTGCAGCCCTTGGCGAGGCGCTTAAGCTCCGCCTTGTGCATCGAAATACCGCGTTCCTCCTGATACTTCTTGACGAAGCCGATGGCGGTTTTTTCCGCAACGGTCGATATCGTACCTGCCTTGAATACGTTGTCCTTGCCGAACAGCTCCTCGGTGTAGCGGTGGGACTTTGACTGGTACTCGCCGCTGAAGTTGAGGTCGATATCCGGTACCTTGTCGCCCTTGAAGCCGAGGAAGGTTTCGAACGGGATCTCGTGGCCGTCCTGATCCATCAGGGTGCCGCAGTTCGGACAGTTCTTGTGGGGCATATCGAAGCCCGAGCCGTAGCTGCCGTCGGTTATGAACTCGCTGTGCTTGCACTTTTTGCAGACGTAATGCGGACAGAGCGGATTTACCTCTGAAATACCCGACATTGTCGCGACGAAGGACGAGCCTACCGAACCACGCGAGCCTACGAGATAGCCGTGAGCCTCGCTGTCGGCAACGAGCTTCTGGGCGGTCATGTAGAGCACCGAGAAGCCGTAGGTGGTGATTGAATTAAGCTCCTTGTCGAGCCTCGCCTTGACGATTTCGGGAAGCGGATCGCCGTATTTTTCCTTGGCACGCTGCCATGTGATGCTGACGAGCTGCTCCTCTGCGCCCTCGATGTTCGGAGGGAAGGTGCCCTTCGGAATCGGGCGGATGCTCTCGCACATATCGGCGATTTTGTTGGGATTGGTTACGACAACCTCATACGCCTTATCCTTGCCGAGCCACTCGAACTCCTTGAGCATTTCGGCGGTGGTGCGGAAAAACAGCGGCGGCTGGTTGTCGGCGTCCTTGAATTTGAGCGACGCCTGAAGAATCTTGCGGAAATCCGCGTCGTGAGGATCCATAAAGTGGACGTCGCAGGTGGCGCAGACGGGCTTGCCCATCTCCTTGCCGAGACGGATGATGGTTTTGTCGATCTCGTGCAGCTCGTCGACGGACTTGAAGGTGCCGTCGCGGAGCATGAAGGCGTTGTTGCCCGCGGGCTGAATCTCGAGGTAATCGTAAAGAGAGGCGATACGCTTTATCTCTCCCCACGGCGCGCCCTTGAGAATGCTCTTGTAGAGCTGTCCCTCGCAGCACGCTGAGCCGAGAATAAGCCCTTCCCTGTGCTTGACGAGCAGGCTTTTGGGAATGCGCGGCTTTTTATAGAAGGTCTGAAGGTGGCTGTGTGAAATCAGCTTGTAGAGATTTTTTAAGCCGACCTTGTTTTTTGCGATAATGATCTGGTGGTAGCTGGGCAGCTTCTTGAAGTCGCCGCCCGCGATTTTTGTATTGATCTCCGCCGTGGAGTGGATATCGTAATCCGCCTCGAGCCGCTGACAAAGGCTTACAAATATCTTTGACAGCATATCCGCGTCGTCTGTGGCGCGGTGGTGGTTGAACTTGCCGAGACGGAGGTAATTCGCGACCGTGTCGAGCTTTACGTTCTTGATGTCGGGCAGGATCGCGCGCGATATCGCGACGGTATCGATCGAGGTGTAGTTATACTCAACGCCCATGTTCTCGCACGCCTTGCGGATAAACGAGGTATCGAAAGGCGCGTTGTGGGCGACGAGAATGCTGTCGCCGGCAAACTCGAGAAACGCCGATACCGCCTCCGCCTGAGACGGCGCGTCCTTGACCATGCTGTCGTTTATGCCGGTGAGCTGAACGATTTTTGCCGGAATGGGCATTTCGGGATTTGCAAAGGTTGAGAAAACGTCGGTCACAGCGCCGTCCGTGATCTTGACAGCGCCGATCTCGGTGATCTTGTCCTTGAGCGGAGAAAGACCCGTGGTCTCGATATCAAAGCAGATGAAGGTGCCGCTGAGCGGCTCGTTCTGCTCACCCGAGACCGACTCGACGAGGTCGTCTACAAAATACGCCTCGGTGCCGTAGAGGACTTTGATTTTCTCGCCGTCCTTGTTTATCTTCTCGGCGGCGTTCATTGCGTCCGGAAACGCCTGCGCAACGCCGTGGTCGGTAATGGCGATCGCCTTGTGACCCCACGCTGCAGCGCGCTTTACAAGCTCGCTTGCCGGTGTGAGCGCGTCCATCTGAGACATGTTTGTATGCAGGTGAAGCTCCACGCGCTTTTCGGGAGCCTTGTCAACGACCTTGACCTTCTGCGCGGTACCGATAGCGCGTGCGTTTACAACAAGCTCGCCTGCGTATTTATCGTACTCGACGTCGCCCATTACGGCGATGGTGTCGCCCTTGCGGATAGTGTCGACAGGCGCTGACTCGCGGATGGAATTGAACACCTTGACGGTGGTGGAGCCGGTGTAGTCGGTTATGTCGATAGTGAAAATATTCTTGTCGCCCGATTTGGTCACGCGCTTTTCAAGCTCAAAAACGTCGCCCCAGACGGTGACCTTGCCGGAATCCATCGCGATTTCGCTGATCGGTATCATCTTGCCGCGTATCGACCTGCCGTAAAGTGGACGTATCGAGGTTTCTATCAGCTGCGGAGTGGCAAACTTGCCCTCGCGGATCTCCGTTTCGGTCGTCAGTGCGTCCTGCTGCTTTGCTCTGACCTCCCCGGATACCTCAGCGTCCGCCTCGTAAGCCTGAGCCGACTGCTCAAGCTGCTGACGCTGCGCCTGCTTTTGCGCGTTCTGCATCTGCTGCTGATAGGCTGAATTGTCCTCGGTCATTTCGAGAACGCCGTCGTATTTTATATTGAACGTCAGGTCAAATCGCTCGGCGATCAGCTTTCCTAGCAATTCGTCGAAATGCTTTGCGTCGAGAATCGCCTTTCCGCCGTTGTAGAGCGTAATGCGCAAATCCTTGCCGTCCTGCCTGACGTCGGCGTTGTTCAGGGTGCCGTTAATGCTCGGCAGCTCGTGCTTTGCCGCCTTATAAAGCTCCGGAAAATACTTTACCGTAAATAATTCCCTGCCGAAATGCGGCATTATGACAACCGATGAGTCGAGCGATTTGGAGTAAAGCTTCTCGGTGCGGATCAGCTCGTCGTACGAAATCAGAGAATTAAAATGAACCCACAGCTTTATCATGCGCACTTCATTTACGATTTTGGCGCGGATAACCAAGCCGTCGGAAATATTGTCGGGTATCTTTGTGTTCCCTGCCGACGAGCCGAATATGCTTCCTAATGTATTCATATACTTCCTTTACATTTTTTCTATTTCTTCCATAAGGGCGTCAACGAGCTTATCCTCGTCGACCTTGTACAGAATTTCGCCCTTTTTGAACACAAGACCGCAGCCTTCGCCGCCGGCAATTCCGATGTCGGCTTCCTTTGCCTCGCCCGGACCGTTTACTACGCAGCCCATAACGGCGACCTTGATGTTCTTTTTGCAGCCGCGCAGACGTTCCTCAACCTCGTTAGCGATTTTGACGAGGTCAATGCGCGTCCTTCCGCATGTCGGACACGAGACGAACTGAACGCCCTCCTCGCGCAGATCGAGCGCCTTGAGGATATCAAAGGCGGCGTAGACCTCGCGGACGGGGTCGGCGGTGAGCGAAACGCGGATCGTGTCGCCGATTCCGCGCGTAAGCAGAGCGCCTAAGCCCGCGGCGGATTTGATTATGCCCATTCGCTCGGTGCCTGCTTCGGTTACTCCGAGGTGAAGCGGATAACCGCACTGCTCGGCGGCGAGCTCATAAGCCTGTATCATTGTTGAGACGGTCGAGCTTTTCATTGAAAGCACGATGTCGTTGAAGTCGAATTTTTCAAGCAGCGACGCGTGATAAAGCGCGCTGTCGCAGAGCGCCTGCGGAGTGGGGTGACCGTACTTCGCGAGGATCTCCTTTTCGAGAGAACCGGAATTTACGCCGATTCTGATCGGGATTCCGCGCTGACGGCAGGCGTCGGCGACCGCCTTTACCCTGTCGTCGGAGCCAATGTTGCCGGGGTTGATGCGGATTTTATCCACTCCCGCGGCGCACGCCTCAAGCGCTAATTTATAGTTGAAGTGAATATCCGCGACAATAGGCGCCTTGACCGCTTCCTTGAGCGCCGGAATAAGGCGTACCGCGTCCATATCGGGGATCGCAGCTCTGATGACCTGACAGCCGGCTTCTTCGAGAGCGACCGCCTGACGTACAGAGCCTTCTATATCTGTGGAGGGGACGTTGAGCATGGACTGCACGCTCACGGGAGCGCCGCCTCCGATTTTGAGATTTCCTGCTTTTACCTGAATTTTACTGCTCATATTTCCTCCTAAATGCTTGGGAAGGTTCCTGTGATAAGCTGCCAGATGTCCTTTACCGAGATCACCGCAATAAACAGCAACAGCAGTGCGAGTCCGACGCCGTTGACTATATATTCAAACTTGCGCGGCAGGGGTCTGCGGATTATCGCCTCTATGAGAAGCATTACGAAGCGGCCTCCGTCGAGCGCCGGGAAAGGCAGCAGATTGACAACGCCGAGGTTGACGGTGATCAGCGCCATGATGAATATGATATTGTTGACCGCGCTCATGAAGTTGATCTTGAGACCCTCTGAGGCAACCATCGAGACAGCCCTTGTTATTCCCACGGGACCCGAAAGGTCGGTGAAGCTGAACCTGCCCTGAACCAGCATGATAAGCGACTGCCAGACGGTTTTGGCAAGACTTGCGGTCTGGCTGAACGTCTGACCGATCACAGTGCCGAAGTTCTTTTCGAGCGGCTCAACGGAGAAGTCGTAGCGGACGACCGTTTCCTTTGTATTCTTCTCCTTGGCGGCTTCCTCGGTTTTATACTCCGTATAGAACTGAACGCCTTCGAGCGTTATCTTTTCGCCGTCGCGCTCAACCTCAACGTCGGCGGTATAGCGAATGCGCTCGTCGCGTTTTTCGATTTCGGGATAGGTGTATTCTTCTGTTTTTGCAAGATCCTTAAAGGCATAGAGAGCGTCGATAGATTTCTTTGCAGCGTCGTACGCCTCTTCCTTTGCGGCAGCCGCCTGAATCGCCGCGGCATTCTCATCCAAAATATTGTAAAGCTCGTTGTACTCCTCGTCAGTGAGCTTTTTGCCGTAATATTTTTCTTCGTTATTAACAAGCTCAATAAAGGTTTTTACGGGAAGGTTCGCGCAATCCTCCTTGTAGACCGCGAGAGAATCCGGGTCTACGGCGCTGCACTGCAGAGTTTGAATGGCAAACTGCAAATCCTTTGTGTTCCAGATAGAATAGCCGTTAATTCCGACGATCTTATCGCCCGTCTGCAGACCGCTGCTCGCGGTGAAGGCGTTAGGAGAAAAGCTGCTTATGATAGTGCTTTCAAAGTATGGCTGCTGAACAAGAACTATGAACATGAGCAATATTCCCACAACAAAGTTCATGAACGCGCCGGCGACGATGATTATCATCCGCTTCCATACCTTCGCGTTCGTGAAGGCCCGCGGATTATCGCTCTCCTGATCCTCGCCCTCCATCGCGCAATAGCCGCCGACCGGGAATAACCGCAGAGAATACTGCGTTTCGCCCTTCTTGAAGCCAAAGAGCTTCGGTCCCATGCCGAGCGCAAATTCATTTACCTGAACGCCCGATTTTTTGGCGGTTATGAAATGGCCGAACTCGTGAGCGAAGATGATGAACTCAAAGAGAAGTACGCCGATTATTATTAACGCTATTGTGATTAAAACCTGCATTTAATTAATGTCAACTCCATATCAGATTCCGCAACGAATCTTACCCTGTATACCCTGTTTATACCCTTTCGGTAACGTACTGACGCGCCATACGGTCGGCAGCGAGAATATCCTCCACCGACTCGGGCTTGCTGTTCTTAATGCTCTCCACAGCGCCCATTACAAGCTCGCCGATTTCGAGGAAGCTGATTTTGCCGTTTCTGAACAGCATATTTGCCTCTTCGTTCGCGCCGTTTGCGATCGCCGTTGCTACGCCGCCCATTGCGAGCGCCTTTTTGCAGGCTCGCAGACACGCGAACGTCTCGTAGTCAGGCTCAAAGAAGGTCAGCTCTCCGATCTGCGCGAGGTTAAGCTCCGCGACGGGCGACTCATATCTCTCGGGATATGTGATCGCGTACTGGATCGGAATGCGCATATCGGGAACTCCGAGCTGCGCGATAACCGAATTGTCGGTGTACTCAATCAGCGAGTGGATTATGCTCTCGCGGTGCACAACGACGTCGATATTCTCGCCCGACACATCAAACAGACGCGCTGCCTCGATGATTTCAAGACCCTTGTTCATCATTGAAGCGGAGTCAATGGTGATTTTTGCGCCCATGCTCCAGTTCGGGTGATTGAGCGCCTGCTCAACCGTGACGCCCTTGAGGTCGGCTGTGGTTTTGCCGAAGAACGGACCGCCCGACGCGGTCAAAATCAGCTTTTTGAGCGCCTTGTTCGGCGGATTGCCCTGAAGGCACTGAAAAATCGCCGAATGCTCGCTGTCTACCGGCAGCAGCTTTACTCCGTTCTCCCTCACCGCGTCTGTGACAAGGTCGCCGCCGGCAACCAAGGTTTCCTTGTTTGCGAGCGCGATGTCCTTCTTTGCGTTTGCCGCCGCGATCGTGGGCTGCAGACCTACCATACCGACTACGGAATTGAGCACCAGATCGGCGCTGCCGAGCGTTGCCGCCGCGATAAGTCCGTCCATGCCGGCGAGAACCTTGGTTGAGGTGTCTTTAATATTATCCCTCAGCTGCGCCGCCTTATCCTCGTTAAAGACGACTGCAAGCTCAGGCTTGAATTTTCTGATTTGCTGCTCCAGCAGACCGATGTTGCTGTTTGCGGTGAGCGCGCGCACGGATAGTCCGAGCTTTTCGGCAACGTCGAGTGTCTGGGTGCCTATGGAGCCTGTGGAGCCTAAGACTGAAAGATTGTGTTTCATAATTTTACCCTAAGCTTAAAAGCGGCATATACTGATTGATCACGAGCACGATAGGCGCGGTGAAAATAATACTGTCGCAGCGGTCGAGAAATCCGCCGTGACCCGGAAAGATCGTGCCGTAGTCCTTTATGCCGAGATTGCGTTTTATCAGTGAAAAGCTCAGATCGCCGACGATCGAAAATACCGCGTCGAGCGCTCCTATCATCACAAGTGAAATGAAATTGACCGAAACCGCCGAGAATACAAGCAGCTGGAAGATAAGTCCCAGTCCCACAGCGGAAATCATGCAGAACAAAATTCCGCCGATCGCGCCCTCAACCGTCTTTTTGGGGCTGATTTCGGGACAAAGCTTGTGCTTTCCCATGCTTGCTCCGACAAAAAATCCGCCGGCATCAGCCATCCACGGAAGCATCAGCACAACAAAAAAGCCAAAGGTTACGCTAATTTCGTTGCTGCATACAAGCGTTACCGCGCTCATGCCGAACGAAATCAACAGAGTGCCGAACACAGCGTAGCAAAAATCGGGATAACTGATTTTTTTATGGCGGATAATCAGCGTTAAAAACGCCGCCATCATAAACACCAGAAGCGTAAGATAGACAAACGGGGTCGCGCATAACAGCGTCAGCAAAAATGCCGCCGCGATACATACGACAGATATGGGATAGTTCCTGAGCATACCCTTGCCGTAGAGATACTCGCCTATCATAACGGCGGTTACGCCGCTCACAACAATATTGAGGGTCGGCCGCCACAGCTCTGACAAAAATATTAACAGAACAACGGCGGGGATTCCGATTGCGGCGGTAAGAAGTCTCGGTTTCAGTGATTTCATTAATGTGCTCCTCTCAAGGCGCGGCAGCTTATACGCCGCCGTAACGCCTGTTGCGCTGGGAATAAATGCGCAGCGCTTCGTCCAGATCGGACTTCTGGAAATCCGGCCAGAGCTTGTTCATTATCACAAACTCGGTGTAAGCCGACTGCCAGAGCATGAAGTTTGAAATGCGGTATTCGCCGCTCGGACGGATAATCAGGTCGGGGTCGGGCTGACCTGCGGTGTACAGACGGTCGGAAATAAGCTGCTCGGTAATATCAGCTTCGCTGAGCGCGCCGCTCTTTACATCGGCAGCTATGCTCTTTACCGCGCGGACTATCTCATCGCGCGAGCCGTAGTTCATCGCGATGTTGAGAACCATGCCGTCTCTTTCGCGCGAGCATTCCTCGTTTTCGTCCATAAGGGCGCGAAGCTCAGGCGAAAAACCGCTTTTGTCGCCGATAAAGCGAACGACTATATCGTCGTCCTTAAAATCGGAGATTGCCTCCTCAAGATACGACTTGAACAGCTTCATCAGAGCGCCGACCTCGTCCTCCGGGCGCTTCCAGTTTTCGGTTGAAAACGCGTAGACGGTGAGGTATTTTATGCCGACCTCCGAACAGTAACGCGTGATTTTACGGAAGGTGCGCGCACCTTCCGTATGTCCTGCCTTGCGCGGCAGACCGCGTTTCTTTGCCCATCGTCCGTTGCCGTCCATTATTATTCCGACGTGCTTTGGAAGAACGAGCGGAGTTTCTTCGGCTTCGGCTTTGTTTCTTCCGAAAAATGCCATATTACAGCTCCATTATTTCTTTCTGCTTGTCGGCTGAAACGCCGTCAACCTTCTTTGTGAATTTATCGGTCAGTTCCTGGGTTTTCTTCTCGGCGAGCTTGAGATCGTCCTCGGTGAGATCTCCGGACTTCTTCATCGCCTTGAGCTTTTCAATTGTGTCGCGGCGGACGTTGCGTATCTGAACCTTTGTTTCCTCCGCGAGCTTCTGAACGTCCTTTACGATCTCCTTACGTCTGTCCTCCGTAAGGGGCGGGAACTGCAGGCGGATAAGCTTGCCGTCGTTCATGGGGTTGATGCCGATGTCCGACTTCTGGATAGCCTTTTCGATTTGTCTGAGAATAGACGCGTCCCACGGTTGAATGGTCAGGGTTCTCGCCTCGGTTACAGATACCGCCGCAAGCTGGTTTACGGGAGTGGGAGCTCCGTAGTAGTCGACCTTGACCTTGTCGAGCACGGCGGGATTTGCTCTGCCCGCGCGGATTTCGGCATATTCGGTGCAGAGGTGGTCAAGACGTCTGTTCATGCGCTCCTCTGCCTTTTTGAGCTGTTCTTTCATGGTAATTTCCTCCTAAATAATAAAATGATAATCAGTTCCTAATCATTCTTCATTTGATACGACTGTGCCGATATTTTCGCCGCAAACCGCCTTGTAGATGTTGTCGGGGTCGTCTATGCTGAATACGAGAATCGGGATATTGTTGTCTCTGCACATTGCCGCAGCGGTGCTGTCCATTACGTTGAGTCCCTGGCTGAGAACCTCCTGATGCGAGATAGTGTCGTACTTCTTGGCGTCTGGGTTGGTTTTGGGGTCTGAATCGTAAACGCCGTCTACCATTGTTGCCTTAAAGATGATGTCGGCTTCAATCTCAGCTGCCCTCAGTGAAGCGGCGGAGTCGGTGCTGAAAAAAGTGTTGCCGGTTCCGCAGCCGAAGATTACTACTCTGCCCTTTTCCATGTGACGGATAGCCTTGTTGCGGATATAAGGCTCCGCGATCTGCGGCATGGAAATAGCGGTCTGAACGCGGACGGGTACGCCGAGCTGCTCAAGCGCGTCGCATACGCCTAAAGCGTTGATGGCTGTTGCGAGCATTCCCATGTGGTCAGCGCGCGGTCTGTCCATCTCGCCGGAGCTTCTGCCTCTCCAGAAGTTGCCGCCGCCGACAACGATGCCGATCTGCACGCCCTTTTCGTTACATTTTTTGATAGGCTCGCAAATGCGCATAACAGTGTCGAAATTAATGCCGTGCTTGTCCTCTCCCGCGAGAGATTCGCCCGAAAGCTTTAATAAAATACGCTTATATTTTGGTTTCATATCTTAACACCTCGTCAATTATATTTAGTTATATTATACTATATCTTGGCAGTGATGTAAAGCAAAAACACTAAATATTTTGTCTGTTAACCAAAGTTTCAAGGGTAAAAAAAGACGCGGTCCGACAAAACCGAACCGCGTTTCCCTTTATTATTTTTTTATCGAATTAAAGAACCTTTGAGAGAAACTCCCTGAGTCTCGGCGACTTGGGATTTTCGAAAAATTCGGACGGCGGTCCCTGCTCGACGATCACTCCCTCGTCAACAAAGACGATATCCGTGCCTACTTCTCTTGCAAAGCCCATTTCGTGGGTAACAACGACCATTGTCATGCCGTCCCTTGCGAGCTGCTTCATTACCTCGAGCACCTCTCCTACCATCTCGGGGTCGAGAGCTGAGGTCGGCTCGTCAAACAGCATAACATCGGGGTTCATTGCGAGCGCGCGCACGATGGCGATACGCTGCTTCTGTCCGCCCGAAAGCTGCGACGGGTAAGCGTTTGCTCTGTCGGCAAGTCCTACGCGGTCGAGAAGTCTCATGGCGTTTGCCTCGGCTTCTTCCTTTGTCTGCTTGAGAAGCTTCATGGGTCCGAGGGTGAGGTTGCGAAGTACCGTCATGTGAGGAAACAGGTTGAACTGCTGGAACACCATGCCCATCTTCTGACGGTGGATATTGATATCTATCGAAAAGTCGGTGATATCGACTCCCTCAAAGTAAATCGAGCCCGAGGTAGGCTCCTCGAGGAGGTTTAGGCAGCGCAGGAAGGTTGATTTGCCCGAGCCGGAAGCTCCGATCACAACCATAACGTCGCCCTTGTCAATCTCGGCGTTAATACCCTTTAATACTTCGGTGTCGCCGAAGGATTTGCAGAGGTTGTCAACCTTAATCAAAACATTATCAGTGGTCACTGTTGCGCAGCCTCCTTTCGAGTTTCTTGAGCAGGAACGAGAGTATCAGTACGATGATCAGGTAAATGAGCGCGACCGTAATGAGAGGGAAAAACGCCTCGTAGGTACGCGAACGGATCATGTTTCCGACGTAGGTCAGATCCTGAAGCGCTACGTAGCCCGCGACGGAGGTTTCCTTTACAAGCACGATAAACTCGTTGCCCAACGCGGGAAGGATGTTCTTGAACGCCTGCGGAATGATGATGTAGAGCATGGTATCCCTGTAGTTGAAGCCGATCGAGCGGCTCGCCTCAAACTGTCCCTTGTCGATCGACATGATACCCGAACGCACGATCTCTGCCACATACGCGGCGGAGTTCATACCGAATGAGAGAAACGCCGCTACAATGCCTTCGCGGGAGCTTGCGAATACGATAAAATACATGATCATCAGCTGAATGACGACAGGCGTGCCGCGAATTACAGTGATGTAGAAATTGCAGATGAAGTTCAGCACCTTGAGCACGTAGTCCGAGGGCTTCATGCACTTTCTGCCCTGAAGCTGCATATCGTAGGTGGAACGCACCATTGCAATCAAAAAGCCGAGAACAATACCGATCGCAGCCGCGACAAGCGTGATCAGAACGGTCACGCCGAGACCGCTCAGCAGCTGCAGCCAGCGGTCGTCCGTTATAAAGGTTTTGGTAAAGCTCTGGGCGATGCTTTCAAAAAAATCCATATAATCATCCCTTACAGCAAACAAACGGGCAGGCACAAGTACCTGCCCGTAGAGATGCTAAAATTTTATTCGCTGATGTACTTCTTGATGATGGTATCGATAGTGCCGTCATCCTTGAGCTCCTTGAGAGCTGTGTTGAACTTCTCGGTGAGCTCGCTGCCCTTCTTGAGGCAGATAGCGTATTCCTCGTTCTCAAAGGGATCGTCAAGAATCTTTGTGCCGGGGTTCTGGGCAACGAATGCCTTTGCAGGCTGGTTGTCGATAACTACAGCGTCTACCTTGCCCTGAGTGAGTGCGAGAACAGCGTCTGCGCCCTTGTTGAAGCGCTCAACCTTTGCGTCCTCGATGTCGGTAACGTAGATGTCGCCGGTGGTGCCCATCTGTACGCCGATCGCCTTGCCCTTGAGGTCGTCTGCGCTTGCTACGGGACTGTTATCCTCGTTGACAATGATAACCTGTACGGCGTTGGTGTAGGGATCGGTGAAGGCGACGGCCTGCTTTCTCTCGTCGGTGATGGTCATGCCTGCCATACCGAAATCAGCCTTGCCGGAGGTAACCGCGGTGATGATCGCGTCGAAATCCATGTCGTCGATAACGAGCTTGTAGCCGAGCTTTTCGCAGATTGCGTTAGCGATATCGGCGTCGATGCCTACTACCTCGCCGCCCTCTTTGTACTCGTAAGGCTCAAATGCTGCGTTGGTCGCCATGTGAAGCTCCTTGGCCTCGGTCTGTGCGGAACCGTCGGAAGCAGCGGATGAATTGCTGCCGCCGCAAGCTGAGAACATTAACGCGGAAGTACAGAGCATAGCGGCTGCCAATACTGCGGATAAAATCTTTTTCATAAAAATTGTCTCTCCTTTTTTTCAACAATAATATTAATATAACAGAAAGCTTTACAAAAATCAAGCGATTATGGAAAATTATTCAACAAACATCACGATTTTATTCATCTTAACCTGAATTGCCGCTTTTTTCTCCGCTTTTGCGCGATTTTATGACGGAACGCAGCTTAAAAAATGCAATAACGGCTCCTGCTGTCGCAGCCGCGCACGACAGACAAAGTATCACCACCGCCGCTGCATCAACGCCCGAATTGCCGGCAGAGCGATCGTTGTCACGAACGCCGTAGTCCTCCATGGGTTGTTCGGTCTCGTCCTCGGTGACAGAGGCAGCGGATGACGAGCTTTTCTTTTCGGCTGAGGACGAAGCTTTGCCGCTCTTTGAGGACGCGGCGCCGCCTGATTTTGAGGCGCTGCTGCCTGATGAGCTGCCCGTTACCGTGATAACGTCCGTTCTGACCTCTCCCACCGGCAAAAATGAAGCGTCGCTGTCTACGCACTGCGAAACCGTGCAGCCGAAGGTGTAGCTGCCCGACTGCTTTGACTTGAAGGTGAGCGTAAAAAGCACAGCCTCGCCGCTGCATTCCGCGCCGTCGGAATTGAGGTACGACAATCTGAGAACGCCGTTTTCATCGTTCGCTTCAACAAGCGCCGGCTTGACTGCGGATGAGCTGCGGTACTCAAAAGCCGAGGTATCGTAGCTGATTTCAAACAGCGCCGCGCACAAAGGAGCGTCGGACGTTGCGCATACCTCGACGGTAAACAGTCGGTTCCCGGCGATTTCGCAGCCTGACGTGCGAAACGAAACCGGCGACGCCGCGTATGCCGCAGCCGGCGTGAATATCAATAATGTAATCAACAAGGAAACAATAACGCGCTTCATATAAAAACCTTAGATAAAAAAATAATCCCCGAAGCATAAGCTACGGGGAAATTTGGCGGAGAGAAGGGGATTCGAACCCCTGGTACGGTGATTACCGTACACATGATTTCCAATCATGCTCCTTCGGCCAGCTCGGACATCTCTCCAAAGACCGATGATTATTATAACAAATCTATTCGGAAAAATCAAGGGGTTTTCGAAAATTTTTATTTTTTCTGCCCTGAACAACGTCGCGGCGTCTGAACTCGCGGTTCATTTCATTCAAAACGCGCTTTTTATCGGCGCTCCACATCGGCGCGACGAGAAGCTTTTTGTCGCCGTCGCCCGTGAGCCGGTGGATGACCACGTTCCCGGGTAGAACCTCTATCGCGTCGCACAAAATATCGAGGTACCGCTCAAGGCTGAGTACTTCGAACCTGCCTTGCTCATAATCGCGCAGAAGGTCGGTGCCGCGCAAAACATGAAGAAGCTGCAGCTTTATTCCGTCGCTTCTCCCTCCTGCGTAACGGACGGTTTCGAGCATCATTTCCTTTGTCTCTCCGGGCAGGCCGAGAATAACATGGGTTATCACACTGACGCCGATTTTGCGAAGATTTACAACGGCCTCGTCGTAGGTTTCGAGCGGATAGCCGCGGCGGATATATCCGGCGGTCTGAGGATGGATCGTCTGCAAGCCGAGCTCTACCCAGACGGGCTTGATTTTGTTAAGCTCCGAAAGCAAGCCGAGAACCCCGCCGCCCAGACAGTCGGGTCGGGTGGCTATTGAAAGCGCCGCGATCTCTTCGGGCATAATCGCCTCATAAAAAATACGTCGCAGATAAGAAACCTCGGCGTAGGTATTCGTAAACGGCTGAAAATACGCGATAAACCGTCTGCAGTCCGTCTTTTGACTGATTCGCCGCTTTGCCTGCTCAAGCTGTTCGGCAATGCTCAGTCTGCGGTCTGCCGAGAACTCTCCCGAACCGCCTCCGCTGCAGAATATACAACCGTCCGTGCCGAGGGCGCCGTCGCGGTTAGGACAGGTCATGCCGCCGTCGAGCGAGATTTTGTAGACCTTTTCGCCGAAGGTCTTTTTTAAATATTCGTTTAAGGAATAATAATACATTTTTTCACCAAAAGCAAAAGACCAACCTCGCGGTCGGTCTTTCTACTAATAAAAGGAACATCTATGAAAAAAACTGGTGGAAAGCTTTGTTTACAGCCTATCTTGTTGCTGTGATTATATAATAGCTTCCCTTTGTGAAAACTATTTGAAGTTTTTTCAAAACATAGGTGAAAGTTTACAAAATACCGACGTTTATTTTCTGAGATACTCCAAAAACCGCGAATAAAGACCGTCCTCCAGCGCTTTTAGCTCCTCGTCTGCCCCGTCGCCTGCAAACATCTTTCCGTACTTGCTCAGGGCGATAAACGCGCCTATGAGGTTTTTGCGAACCTCGTCCTGAAGCTCGCCGCTGACGGTCTTTCCGCAGGACAAGCCCAGATATACACTGTCCTCGTTGAGCTGCGAGGAAATAGAGGCGGTTTTCAGCTCGAAGGAGTTTACCCTGTGGATGCCGTTGCAAAATTCCTTTAAGGAAAAATGCTCCATATTCCCGTCGAACTCCTCATCGTCCGGCGAAAGCTCGTTTTCGCATTCGGCAAGAGAAAACTCCGGGTCGGTGATAAATTTGTAGCGGTACTCGGTGTACGGTGCAATAACGCTGAAAAGCCGCATCGCGTAGACCGCGCTTTCAAGACAGGCAAAGGCTGAGTACTGCAAATTGCCGTCGTTGAGCTTCAAAAAGCTGTAGAGGTTCTGAAATACGGACTTGTTGACCGAAATCAGCACCAGCTTGTCGTTCTCGCTGAAATCCGCGCGTTCGGGACTCGCCAGAAAGGTCATTGTGAATTTATACGATTTGTTGACATAGGTGCGGAAATCACTCAGAAATTCGTTGAGAAGCCCTGCTTCCTTTATCGTAAATTCAAACATAAGCTCACCTGAATAATTCTAATTCGGAATTAAGTAAATCGTTTCGGGTAATATCTACGTCGTATTCCACGCCGTTTTCGCGCTGCAGAGCCGAGATGATAAGCTGCGGATTAATATTGTCGCTGCTGCCTGCCGAAAGAATAATATCGAGCTGCGCAAAGTCGAGCATTTCCTTCAGCTCGTAGCTGCGGATTCCCTGCTTGATATCAACGGTTTTCATGCCCTTTTTCGACTTTTTCTCGATCTCTATGCTCTCTCGTCCGAGCAGATCGCGAAGCTGCGCGGTCACAACGGAGGACGAAAGCCTGTCCGCAGAAACGCGGATCGTAAAGGACGCGTAGGCGACCTTGCCTGCCTTCATTATAACCTCCGTGGCGTCAAAAACGCGGATACCGCGCGGCAGGCAGGAATTGAGCCTGTCGGGAATCGTCCTGATGTCAAAGCTGTCGTCCTCAAGCTTTACGTCCATGCACTCGTTTATACCGCGGAAGCCCAGCGAAAGCGGCAGCGGAAAGGTCGCGAAGGGATGCGGATTGAAGCCCTCGGTGTGCCATATCGGCAGCTTGCTCTTGTGGAGAGCGCGGAGCATTGTGCGGTTGAGGTCGAGGTGAGAGATATAGCGGCACTCATAGTCCTTCTTAAACCATATTCTGACGTTTCTCAAAACAAACTCCCTCCCCGTATTGCGCTGCGCCGCAGCCGCTGCATTTAAGGCGGCAGTGCGGTGTGGTTGTGCTGTTGTATGCCTTTTGGCACTCCTTGATCAAAAACTGCTTGCTGACGCCGTAATCGATGTGATCCCACGGCAAAATCTCGTCGAAGGAACGGCGGCGGTTGGCGTAGAACGCCGGGTCTATTCCGCATTCCTCAAAGATATCGAGCCACTTCTGCAGGCTGAAGCAATCGTTCCAGCCGTCAAAGTGGAAATCTCTCTCGCAGGCGAGCGCCATTACCTTTGAAAGCTTTCTGTCGCCGCGCGCGAACACCGCCTCCAAAAAGCTGGTGTCGGCGTCGTGGTAATTGTATGTGAGCTTCTTGTTGTAGGTCACCCTTTCGGATGTGATACTCTCCTTGATATGCGCCTGCTTTTCGTGGAGAGTCGGGATCGTGTCCTGCGGCTCCCACTGGAACGGCGTGAACGGCTTAGGCACAAAGGACGAAACCGAGATCGTAACGCGGACGGATTTGCCCTTGGCACGGTTAGGTGTCTGATAGTAGGTTTCGACGACATCCTGACCGAGGTGCGCAATATCAGCCACGTCGTCCATCGTCTCGGTCGGCAGACCGATCATAAAGTAAAGCTTAACGGTTGTCCATCCTCCGGCAAAGGCGGTGGCGCAGGTCTGCATAAGCTCCTCGTGGCGCACGTTTTTATTGATAACGTCGCGCATGCGCTGACTTCCAGCCTCGGGCGCAAAGGTCAGACCGCTCTTGCGGACGGTTTTTATCTTGTTCATTATCTCGTCGGTGAAGCCGTCGACGCGCAGCGAAGGCAGCGAAATGCTGACCTTTTCCTCGCCGCACCAGCTCGTGAGCTTTTCGAGCAGCGGAACGATCTGACTGTAGTCGCTGGAGCTGAGCGACGAGAGCGACACCTCGTCGTAACCAGTGTTCATGCAGAGCTTTTTGCACTGCTCGTTGATCACCTCGGGCGATTTCTCGCGGACGGGACGGTAAATGAAGCCTGCCTGACAGAAGCGGCAGCCGCGGATGCAGCCGCGGAAAATCTCCTGAACAGCGCGGTCGTGAACGATCTCAACAAGCGGCACGACGAAATTGTCGGGATAGTAGCTCTCGTCCATATTCTTCATCAGGCGCTTGTGAATAACCGCGGGAGCGTCGCCCTTCGGAGTAAAGGCGGCGATGGTGCCGTCGTCGTTGTAGCTGACCTCGTAGAGCGCAGGAACGTAAACGCCCTCGATTTTTGCGCAGCGCTCAAGAAACTCCGCCTTGCCGACGCCCTCAGCCTTGCACTCGCGGAAAACCTCCATTACCTCGAGGTCGACCTCCTCTCCCTCGCCGATGAAAAAGATATCCACGAAATCCGCAATCGGTTCGGGGTTGCAGGCGCAGGGTCCGCCGGCTACGACTATATTTTTCAGCTCTGTTCTGTCGCGCGAATAAATCGGCACGTTGCTCAGCCTGAGCATATTGAGCATATTGGTGTAGCTAAGCTCGTACTGCAGAGTAAAACCGATAAAATCAAAATCCGAGACGGGGTCGCCGCTCTCGAGGGCATACAGCGGTATCTGATTCTCGCGCATCAGCTTCTCCATGTCGATCCACGGCGCAAAAACACGCTCGCACCAGATGTAATCGACGAGATTGAAGCGGCTGTAGAGTATTTTCATGCCGAGGTGCGACATTCCGACCTCGTATGTATCGGGAAAGCAAAAGGCAAAGCGCACGTCCACATTGCGTTTGTCCTTGATGACCTCGTTTAGCTCTCCGCCGACATAGCGGCCGGGCTTTTGAACCTTTAAGAGCAGTTTTTCGACCTTCTTGCTGACCATGGCAACCTCCGTCAGTAATATTTTTCCTGCCTCGTCAGCAGCGTGAAAACAAGATACACGCAGACGAACAGCAGCGAAAAGTTGTAGTGAGAATGAAACAGAACTACAAACCCCAGTGCGGCGAGCGGAAAAATACAGATGAACGTCAGCCGGCAGACGATTTTTTCAGCCTGCCCGGGCGTGCGCCTGCGGCTCAGCAGAATATACAGCAGCTGACCGCCGTCAAGCGACATGACGGGCAGGAGATTGAACAGTCCCACCGAGAGATTTGCCGCCGCAAAAGGGAGAATTTTTTCCGTTCCACATAAGTATAACAGAAAAAGCGGCAGAACACAAATAAAATTCGCTGCCGGACCGAAAAAAATTATCAGCAGGTTCTCACGCGCCGTTCTCTCCTGCCTTGAGGGGTCGGAGATCGAGATTTCAAACAGCAGAATTTTAATTCTTTCAGGGAAATAACCGAGAGCGCGCATGGTCAGCAGATGGCCGCCCTCATGGATTATCACCGCCGCAACACAGCAGCAAAAGCTCTGAAATACGCCGAAAATTATGCTGAGCGCGGTCAGGCACAGCAGCAGATACGAAATCTCGACTCTCACCCCTCGCAGCCTAAACTTCATCCGCAGTCGCCTTTTCGGTCAGAATGCCGAGGTCAAAATGCTCCCGTCCGTCAAAAATCGCCGTGTTGTTGAGTGATGTTATGTACCAATTCCTCGCCGTTTGATAAATATCTCCGCCGACGCTTTTCAGTACAAACGCCGCAAGCGCTATCAGCACGCAGACGACGAGCTGCGCGGTAAGCAAAAGCTGCCTAGGAGGCTCAAACGGTTTCGGTTCGGCGGACGGTTCCGCGTCTGCTTCGTCTTTGTCGAGAATAACCGGAACCTCGCTCTCGCAGACGGTCTGCCAGTTTTCGTCGTAGGTTATTGTATCTCTGTTTTCTTCCAAAAAAATCACCTCAGTGCAAATATATGCGCTGAGGCGAAAATTATTATTTTAGTTTTTTGAAGTCGTGCTTCACCAGGTTGAGGAAGAAGCAGATCGCGAGGACAAGACAGCCTATCTCCGCGATCGGGAACGCGTACCACACGGCGCTTACATCCACCGTTACCGAGAGGAAAAACGCCACCGGCAGCAGAATAACCAGCTGACGGCACACCGACATCATCAGGCTGCGAACTCCCTTGCCCACCGCCTGAAACAGCGTGGTAAACAGAATACCAGCCGCCGCCGGAAGGAAACAAAGACTGACTGTGCGGAACGCCGGAACGCCTGCATCCATAAGCTCCCGACCGCCGCCGAACATTGAAATAAGCACGTCGGGAATCAGCCACATTAGCAGAACGCCGACCGACATGATGATAACCGCAATAACGATTCCGCACTTGAGCGCTGAGTAAACGCGCTTTTTGTTGCGCGCGCCGTAGTTGTAGCCGATAACCGGCATAACGCCCTGATTGAGTCCGAAGCAGGGCATGAAAACAAAGCTCTGCAGCTTGAAGTAGATGCCGAACACGGTTACCGATACAGCCGAGCCTGCTGCCATGAATATTGAATTGATGCCGAGCATCATAACCGCACCGATCGACTGCATAATTATTGAAGGCAGACCTACCGCGTAGATATTCTTCAGGATCGCGCCGCTGAGCTTGAAGTTTTTGAAGCTGACCTTAATCTCGTGATTTTTCTTAAAGAGAATAATAATTGAGAAGATCATGCCGCAGAACTGTCCGAAAACAGTCGCGATAGCGGCTCCTGCAACGCCGAATTCCGGGAAAAAGCCGATACCGAAAATAAGCAGCGGATCGAAGATGATATTTACCACCGCTCCGACAAGCTGAAAAAGCATCGGATAAATCATATTGCCCGTAGCCTGCAGGGTTTTCTCTATCATTACCTGAACTGTCGAAAAGCCCGACAGACAAAGCACTATCGTGAGATACTGCACTCCGCAGTCGGCAGTGTGCGCGTCGGAGGTGAACAGTCCCATGAACGGCTTTACCGCGAACAGTCCCAGCAGCAAAAATACCGCGTAGGTAAACAAACAGGTGACCAGTCCGTGGGTAGCGGCAGAGTTTGCCATCTCAAAATCCTTCTCGCCGAGCTTTCGCGATACCAGCGAGTTTACGCCGATCGCCGTTCCGACAGTCGCCGCGATCAAAAACAGCTGCAAGGGATATGCCAGCGAGATCGCGGTCAGACCTGCCTGATCGTAGTTGCCGATAAAAATACTGTCGACCACGTTGTACATCGCCATTATCGTCATCGAAAACATTGCCGGCAGCGACATCGACAGAATCAGCGGCAGCATGGGCTTTGTGCCCATCTTGTTCTCCGTTCTAACTTCGTTACTCATGCTTCATCTTCTTTCTTCTTATTCGTTGATATACAAAATAAAACAGCAGCATTACCGCCGTGCCGAGTACAATTCCCGAAAAATCGAGCAGCACGTCGGAAATCTGTCCGGAACGCCCTTCCGAGAACAGCTGGATCGTCTCGTCGGTGACCGCCGCGGCAAGTCCTGCGAAGAAAACATACACGGTATAGCGGTACGGCTTAAAGCGGTCGAAGGAATACGCGCAGGTGGTCAGGAGCATTCCTATCGCGGTGAACTCGGTGAAGTGCGCAAGCTTGCGGACTATATGGTCGGTAAGCTCGGCGCTGATTCCCACCGCCCTCAGAAAATTATACAGAAAATCCAGCACTCCGGCGCTCTCCTCGGAGGAAACGTCGGCAGGCATTGCGGAATGTATAAAGGCAAAGGCGATTGCCGCTGCAGTTAATATCATTACAATCACCCTGAAACGGGTTGACGCTCTTTTATTCATTTTATCACTCCTTTGTATATTTTACAACAAATAAAGTGAAAGTCAATGAATATGAAATTATTTTAATCTTAATGTGTCAGTTTTTACGGAAAGAATCGGTTTTGCGCTGAAAAACTTGCCATCTTTAGCTATTGAAAAATGCGGTCAATTCTGTTATACTTTGTTTTGACTGATTGAAAAGGAGAATTCTATGCTATTAAATTATTTAATCATTTTCTTTATTTCAATGGTACCTATCGTTGAGCTAAGAGGCGCGATTCCCGTTGCAGTCGGAATGGGAATGCAAGGCTGGCAGCTCTTCTGGGCATATGTTGTCTGCGTTGTCGGCAATATTCTGCCTGTTCCGCTGATTTATTTCTTTGCCAGAAAGGTTCTCATCTGGGGCAAGGACAAAAAGTACATCGGCAAGTTCTTTACATGGTGCTACAACAAGGGCGAAAAAGGCGGCGAAAAGCTTAAGAAAAAGGCAGGCAAGGGTCTGTTTATCGCGCTGATGCTCTTTGTCGGAATCCCTCTCCCCGGTACGGGCGCATGGACCGGCACTCTCGCGGCAAGCTTTCTCGACATCGGCTTTAAGAAAAGCTCCATCGCGGTTATGTGCGGCGTATTGATCGCGGGCGTTATCATGGGCACCGCAAGCCTTCTCGTCAGCATGGGCGCAGGCGGTATTTTCAGCTGTCTTGCTCCGAAGTAAGCGACCGGCGGTTAAAACTTTTATGAATCAAAACGGGCAGCTGAGGCTGCCTTGTTTTTTAGGTGAAAATAATGACATACAAATTTGACGCGCTGATTATCGGCGGCGGCGCATCGGGTCTGATGTGCGCGGCAGAAGCCAAACGGCAAAACCCTAAACTGAATATTGCGATCATCGAAAAGAACGACCGCGTTGGCAAAAAGCTGCTTGCGACCGGCAACGGACGCTGCAACCTCACTAACCTGCGCGTTTCAGCCGACAAATACACAGGCAGCTATAAAACCGGGAATTTATTTGAACGGTACGACGCGGAATTTTTGCTCAGGAAATTCAAGGCTCTCGGACTGCTGACATACTCAGACAGCGAAGGCAGGGTTTATCCCGTTTCGCGGCAGGCAAGCTCGGTGCTCGACGTGCTAAGGTTTGCCTGTGAGAGAAACGGAGTTGAAGCCTTCTGCGGCGAGCAGATAAGGAGCCTGAAACGCGAAAACGGAGGGTTCCGCATCAAGACGGCGGAAAACGAGTTCCTCACCAAAAAGCTCGTTATCGCCTGCGGCTCAAAGGCGGCTCCTAAGCTCGGCGGAAGCGCAAGCGGCGCGGATTATCTCAGAAATCTCGGTCTTGCGGTCGAGCCGTTTCAGCCTGCCCTCTGCCCCATTCAGGTGAAATCCGAGGTTCTTAAATCCTTGAAGGGGCTTCGCGCTGCAGGTAGGGTTACGCTCACGAGAAACGGAAATGCCGTTAAATCCGAGTGCGGCGAGGTTCAGTTTTCAGACGGCGCTTTGTCGGGAATCTGCGTGTTCAACCTCTCGCTTTACGCAAAAGACGGCGATGTGATCTCGGTCGATCTGCTGCCGGATTATTCTGAAAAAGAATTATATAATATTCTGATAAAGAATAAAGAACTGTTTGCAAATCAGAACGCCGACAATCTTATTACGGGAATACTGCCAAAAAGACTCGCTCAGGCGGTTATGAAGCAGAGCGGAGTCAAGGATTTTTCGCGGTTCTGCGCAGACCTGACCGACAACGAGCTAAGGCAAGCGGCAAAAACGGTCAAAGGCATGACCTTCGGCGTTACGCAGCTGAGCGGATTTGAACAGGCTCAGTGCGCGCGCGGCGGCGTCAAGGGCTATGAAATCGGAGATAAATTTGAGAGCAAAAGAGTGCGCAATCTTTTTGTATGCGGCGAGGCGATTGACATTTGCGGCGAATGCGGAGGCTACAACCTGCATTTTGCCTTTGTCAGCGGCATGATTGTTGGTGAACAGCTATGATAAGAGTAAACAACGTACATATCCCACTCGACTACGACGACGCAGCGGTAAGAAAGAAAATCTGCCGCGAGCTGAGGATTGAAAACAGCGCGGTAAAAAGCGTAAGCATTTTTCGCCGCTCGGTTGACGCGAGAAAAAAAGACAACATCTTCTTCCTCTGCGCGGTCGACGCGGTTCTTAATATCAACGAGGACGCGGTGCTCAAAAAAGCGAAAAACGCCGCAAAGGTCAAGCCGTACAAATACGATGTTCCGAAATGGAATGGCGGCGCGTCTCCCCTTGTGGTCGGAATGGGTCCCGCAGGACTGTTCGCCGCGCTGATTCTGGCGCAGAGCGGCGCAAAACCGATTGTTATCGAACGCGGCAGGGATGTTGACAGCCGAACCGCCGACGTGAATAAATTCTGGACGGACGGAACGCTTGACGCCTCGTCAAACGTACAATTCGGCGAGGGCGGCGCAGGAACCTTTTCGGACGGCAAGCTCAACACCGGTACAAAGGACAGCCGTCAGCGCAAGGTGCTCGAGGAGTTTGTGAGCCACGGCGCACCCGAGGATATCCTCTGCGACGCAAAGCCGCATATCGGCACGGACAAGCTCAAGCTGACCGTAAAAAATCTGCGCGAGGAAATCATCGGGCTTGGCGGCAGGGTCATGTTCGAAACAAAGCTGACGGGCTTTCATACTGCCGACGGCAAAATCACATCCGCAGAGGTTGAGCATGACGGTAAAACCGAAATCATCGAAACCGACAGCGTAATTCTCGCAATCGGACACAGCGCGAGAGATACGTTTGAAATGCTCTGCGATAAAAAGCTCCCGATCGAAGCAAAGCCGTTCTCTGTAGGCGCAAGAATCGAGCACCTCCGCGAGGAGATTGACCGCGCGCAGTACGGAAAATTTGCCGGCAACAAGGCTCTCGGCGCGGCGAATTACAAAATGAACGTCCACACCTCAAACGGCCGCGGAGCATACACCTTCTGCATGTGCCCGGGCGGCAAGGTCGTCAATGCTTCAAGCGAGGAAAACAGGCTGTGCACTAACGGCATGAGCGAATTTGCCCGAAGTGATCGCAACTCAAACGCTGCGCTGCTCGTCGGCGTTACACCGGAGGATTACCGCAGCGACAGTCCGCTGGGCGGAATGTACTTTCAGCGCAGGCTTGAGGAAAAAGCCTTTGAGCTTGGCGGCGGCGGTTTTTGTGCGCCGGTGCAGAGGGTCTGCGATTTCATACAAAACAAAAAGTCCGACAGACTCGGCGTAGTTTTGCCGAGTATCGGACCTGACTATACTTTGAGTGATCTGAATACGATTCTGCCCGGAGAGATCTCGCAGTCGATGAAAGAGGCAATCGCGGATATGGGCAGAAAACTAAAGGGCTTTGACGATCCCGACGCGGTGCTGACCGGCTTGGAAACAAGAAGCTCCTCGCCCGTTCGCATTCTGAGAAACGCCGAAACGCTTGAGAGCGTCGCGGTACGCGGTCTTTACCCCTGCGGCGAGGGTGCAGGCTATGCAGGCGGAATCATTTCCGCCGCAGTAGACGGTATAAAGTGCGCGGAAAAGGTTATTGAAAAGTAAAACGGCCGCCGCTATGCGACAGCCGAAACGAGTGCGTCTGTAAGCCGGGTTCTGTCTTGAACAGCCATCTATCTTGGCAGTCGGTTACCCGAGCCTGCTCAATGCCACCTCCACGGAACACGCCGAGCAAGCGTATTTGTTCCTCCACGGTGTTGCTTCAAATAGGGTTTACACGGCAGAGCGGTCTCCCGCCCTCCGGTGAGCTCTTACCTCACCTTTCCATCCTTACCCGAAAAATCGGGCGGTTATTTTCTGTTGCACTGGCCCTGGGGTCGCCCCCGGCGGCGGTTAGCCGTTATTATCGCTCTGTGAAGCCCGGACTTTCCTCGCACCGCACCATTATCATATATCAAATCGCGCGAATTGTCAATTAATTTGATTTTTTTACTTGCTAATCAGCTTCATCTGGTTTATAATACTGTAGGTTAAGAAAGGAGTAATCATATGGACATCAGACAAGAATCACTTAAACTGCATTATGATTGGAACGGCAAAATCGAGGTTATCTCGCGCGTTCCGATTTCAAATTCCGAGGAGCTTGCTCTCGCCTACACACCCGGCGTTGCCGAGCCCTGCCTCGAAATACAGAAGAACTACGACAAAAGCTACGAGCTGACAAGGAGAAACAACCTCGTCGCGGTTATTACCGACGGCACCGCCGTTCTCGGTCTCGGCGATATCGGTCCCGAGGCAGGCATGCCCGTTATGGAGGGCAAATGCGCGCTGTTCAAGGCGTTCGGCGACGTTGACGCGTTCCCCATTTGCGTTAGAAGCAAGAGCGTTGACGAGATTGTCAACACCGTTTACCTCATCAGCGGTTCCTTCGGCGGCATCAACCTCGAGGATATCTCGGCTCCGCGCTGCTTTGAGATCGAGAAAAAGCTCAAGGAGAAGTGCGATATCCCGATTTTCCACGAC
This sequence comes from uncultured Ruminococcus sp., assembly GCA_902765625.1. GTDB lineage: Bacteria > Bacillota > Clostridia > Oscillospirales > Acutalibacteraceae > Ruminococcoides. The sequence continues at coordinate 49,441 of CACXAO010000004.1, forward strand.
GACCAGCACGGCACCGCGATCATTGTTGCGGCGGGTCTGCTCAACGCGCTCAAGCTCGTCGGCAAAAGCTTTGACAACATCAAAGTCGTTATGAACGGCGCAGGTGCGGCAGGAATCGCGATCGCGAAGCACCTGATGAACATGGGCGTTAAGGACATCACCCTCTGCGACAGCAAGGGTATCATCTGCAAGGGCGACGAGAGACTCAACGCCGTCAAGCGCGAGATGGCTGAGATCACCAACCTCGACCGCAAGACCGGCACTCTCGCCGACGCGATGAAGGGTGCGGACGTATTCCTCGGCATTTCGGCTGCAGGCTGCGTGAGCGAGGATATGGTAAAGTCGATGGCTGAGAATCCGATCCTCTTCGCGATGGCTAACCCCACTCCCGAGATCATGCCCGACCTCGCCAAGAAAGCAGGCGCGGCTGTCGTGGGCACAGGCAGAAGCGACTTCCCGAACCAGATAAACAACGTTCTCGCCTTCCCGGGTATTTTCCGCGGCGCGCTCGACTGCAGAGCAAGCGACATCAACGAGGAAATGAAGGTTGCGGCTTCGTACGCTATCGCCTCTCTCGTTGAGGACGACAAGCTCAGCGCGGACTATATCCTTCCCCACGCCTTTGACTCCAGAGTCGGCAAGACCGTAGCTGCGGCTGTTAAGGAAGCGGCGATCAAATCAGGCGTTGCGAGAATCTGATTATAATATTTCATATAAGAAAACCCGACCGTGCGGCCGGGTTTTTATTCTTTTTCGGAATATTCTTTTGCCGCCGACAAGAGGGCGGCTTTTTCATTAGGAAGCGCTTCGTCGATCACGCTGTCGAGCAAAAACGCTAACACTCTGCCGATTTCTCTGCCGTCCGTAATGCCGGCTGCGATCAGATCTCTGCCGTTAACGGCGAGCTGCCTGAGCGAAAAGCACTCCTGCCGCGCCATGACCTGTTCAAACTGCGCCTTTGCGGTATCGATTTTTCGCAGCTTTTCCTCACGCATATATTCGGACTGCGAGAGCGTATCGGCGTACTGCACCTTAAAAAGGCGGCGCATATTTTCATCGCCGAGTTTATTCAGCACGCGTTTCACCTGCGGAACCGTTCCGTTAAAGCGCACGTCGTGATAAATAATCAGGGTCACGCAGGTTTCGATCGTTTCGGAAGGAAATCTGAGACGGCTGAGCGCATTGCGCGCGATATCCGCACTGACGAGCTGATGACCCTTGAAGTGACGCGCACCTCGGCTGTCGGTCGTGCAGACGAGCGGCTTGGCGATATCGTGGAACAGCATTGTGAGCCGGAGAATCGGGTCGCTCTCTATCAATCCTACCGAATGCGTGATGTGATGAAAGACATCGTAGCAGTGGTGCTTGTTTTTCTGGTCGAAGTCAAAGGTCTCGGCAAGCTCGGGAATGAAAACGGCGAACACGTCGCGGAAACCGTTCAATATTTCCTCTGCACCGTCTCCGCAGAGCAGGCGGACAAGCTCAGCCTGAATGCGCTCCGAGGCGATATTGCGCAGCAGCCTTGCGTTGCGGTGAACAGCAGCCGCCGTGTTGCGCTCGATCGCGAAGCTGTAGCACGAAGCAAAACGCAGAGCGCGGAGAATCCGCAGCGCGTCCTCTCGGAAACGTTCGTCGGGATTTCCCACGCAGCGGATAAGGCGCTTGTTCAAATCGCTTTCGCCGCCGTAAAAATCAGCGATACCGCTTTCCTCGTTATAGGCGATGGCGTTTACGGTGAAATCGCGGCGCGCCAAGTCCTCGCGAAGGTTTGAGGTAAAAGTCACGCTCTCGGGATGGCGGTTGTCCTTGTACTCTCCGTCAATGCGATATGTCGTCACCTCGTACGGCTGCCTGTCGAGAATAACCGCGACCGTGCCGTGCTGAATGCCGATATCGACGGTGTCACAATCGGCAAAACAGGCTTTTATTTCAGCGGGCTTGGCTGAGGTACAGATGTCCCAGTCGTGCGGTACAATGCCGAGGAGGCTGTCGCGAATGCAGCCGCCTACGGCATATGCCTCGTAGCCCGCGTCTTGTAATCTGCGAATTATAAAATCAGGGTTTTTCGGAATTTTCATTATTACCTTCTAATTTTCTTGTTTTTGTTCTTTTGAATGAATCTGTCCGCGATCGTGTACATCAGGTTGAAAAGCACCAGCGTTGCCGCGGCGAGTATGCAGAGAATGATGATTGCGTCCGTTCCGAGGAAAACGAGGTTAAACAGCTTGCCGAAGAAGATGAACACGATCGTAAGACCCAGCGTGCTCAGAACGAGCATTGCGGTTCGAAGGGCGTTGAGCGGAAGCGACAGCCTGATCACAAGCAGCAGGCACGAAAGCGCGGTGACATAGACCGCTATGGTCGAGATCTCCTCGTGGGAAATCGGGAGAACTAGGCTGAGTATCGCGGCGGTTATGACGTTGAGGAAAACGGATATCGCCGCCGGCAAGGCACGCGCGATTATATTGAGCGTAAAGTTGCCCTTGACAATATTGCGGTTCGGCTGCAGCGCGAGGACGAACGACGGAAAACCGATTGTCAGCGCGCCGATAAGAGTAAGCTGGATCGGCTCGAACGGATATGTTATCGCGGTGAAGGTGAAGAACAGCGCGAGAAGAATCGAATAAATCGTCTTGACGAGATAGAGCGAGGAGCTTCGCTCAATATTATTGATGGTACGTCTGCCCTCCGCGACTACCTCCGGCATGGCGGCAAAGTCGTTATCGACGAGGACAAGCTGCGAAACGTTGCGCGCTGCCTCGCTGCCTGACGCCATTGCCACAGAGCAATCAGCCTCCTTGAGCGCGAGAACGTCGTTAACGCCGTCGCCCGTCATGGCGACCGAATGGCCGTGGGCTTTAAGCGCGAGAACGAGCTTCTTTTTCTGAGCCGGGGTGACTCTGCCGAAAATGTTGTACTTCTCGGCTGCTTCGTCAAGCTGCTCGTCGGTTTTGATCTCTGTCATATCAACCGCGCGGTCAGCGCCCTCAATTCCCGTTTCCATCGCTATATTGCGAACGGTCTGAACGCTGTCGCCCGAAATGACCTTCAGCGTCACGCCCTGTTCCTTGAAGTAGTCGACGGTCCGGTTTACGTTTTCGCGCATGGTGTCCTTGATAAGCACTAGAGCCATCGGGGTGAGGCCGTCAGGCAGCTTTTGTCCATCAATCGGAGAATCGCTTTTTGCGAGCGCGATAATGCGCACTGTGTCCAAAATTGCAGAGATACGCTCGAAAACCTCTTTGTATTTTTCTTTATCGGAAAATACAAATTCCGCAGCACCGATTATGTAGGTCTTTCCGTCGGCAAACCCGCCGCCCGACCACTTGGTTTCCGATGAAAACGGAGTGAAACGCTTGCATTCAACAGGCTTAATATCATCCGTGTAGTCCGCGATCGCCTGCAGCGTGGCGTTGATGTCCTCGCTGGCGTGGCGGACGGATGACAGCGCGGTTTTTATCTCCGCTTCGTCCGCGTTAAGACAAATCAAATCCGAAACGTGCATTGCGTCGGCAGTCAGGGTGCCCGTCTTGTCAAGGCAGATAACGTCGACCCTCGCGAGGGTCTCGATACAGTACATCTCGTTTACAAGCACCTTTTTGCGCGAAAGGCGGATGATTGAAACCGCGAGAACGGAGCTTGTCAGCAGGATCATGCCGCCGGGTATCATGCCGACGAGAGCGGCTACGGTGCTGACGACCGACTGCTGCAGACCCGCATTCTGGAAGAACAGGTGGCTGCAAAACAGCAGCGCGCCTATCGGGAAGATGATGATCGTGCACAGCTTGATAATAAACTTGAACGACCTCAGAATCTGCGAATTATTCTTTTTGATGTACTTGGCTTCGCTGTTGATTTTGGCGGCATAGCAGTCAGCGCCTATCCTTGTCACGCGCGCGCAGCACTTGCCGGCGGAGATGAAGCTGCCCGAGAGCATTTCGCCGCCCACGGATTTTTCGATCAAATCGGACTCGCCCGTCAGCAGGCTCTCGTTGACCTTGCAGGAGCCGTCGATAACAACGCAGTCGGCAGGAATCTGATTGCTGCGGGAAAGAAAGATCACATCGTCGAGCACAAGCTCTTCCTTGGGAATCTGAACCGTTTTGCCGTCGCGCAGAACCTCAGCCTTCGTCTCTGTCAGGATAGTGAGCTTGTCTACGCTCTGCTTTGAACGTATCTCCTGAACTATTCCGATTATCGTGTTGAAAAATACAACGCCGATAAACAGCAGATTTTTATAGGAGCCGACAAGCAGCAGCGATACAAACAGCACTACGTTTATCAAATTGAAAAGCGTACAGATGTTATCGTAAAAAATGCGTTTTATCGATTTTGTTTTGAGCGTTACAGCGGCGTTTGTTTTGCCTTCTCTTTGACGCTCGGCGACCTCTGATGATGTTAATCCTTTAACTGACTCTGACATTTTGAACCTCAGCAATAAAAATATATGAAAAAAATGCGGATTACCGCGATTTACGCAAGCTGCGCTTCCAAAGATTTTCGGAATAATCAAAACGCGGCGTTTTCTTATATTATAAATGCAAAAGCTAATTTGGGCAACAGAAAGAAGGTGATTTTTTGAAAAAATTTGCAAGAACAACCGCCGTTGCGCTGTCGCTTGCACTTATCTTAACAGGAATACCCTTGTCTGCGGCTGCTGAAAACAAAACCGTTATTCTCGGCGGACAGCCCTTCGGTGTGAAATTTTATAACGACGGCGTTATGATCATCGAGCTGGAGGAGTTCTTTAACGGCAGCCGGTACGTTTGCCCGGCAAAGGACGGCGGTCTTGAGGTCGACGACGTTATCAAAAAGGTAAACGGCATTGACATCAACACAAACGAGGACTTGAAGGACGCGGCTACGGGCTGCGGCGGCAAACCGATGAGCGTTATTATTGAACGCGACGGCAAACAGCTGTGCAAAAGCGTTACTCCCGAGTCAAACACGGTGGGAACCTATCTTCTCGGCGCATGGGTGCGCGACAGCTGCGCCGGAATCGGCACCGTGACCTATTACGACCCCGATAATAATTATTTTGCCGCGCTCGGCCACGGAATATGCGACCGCGACACAGGCGCAATGATGCCGCTCGGCAAGGCTGAGATCGTAGGCGCAAGCATCAGCTCGGTTGAAAAAAGCAGCGCCGGCAAGGCAGGCAGCCTGAACGGTTATTTTACCGACAAAACCCTCGGAACTGTGACAAGCAACACCGGAAACGGCATTTTCGGAACAATAATCGACAATGATTATACCGGCGGTCAAAAAGCTGAGATCGCCTCGTTCAGCGAAATAAAACCAGGCGACGCGCAGGTTATAACAACGCTGAACGGCGAGGAACCAAAGAGCTACGACCTGAAAATCACTGCCATCCGCAACGACGATCCGCGAAATAATGAAAATTTTGTCATAAAAGTTACAGACGAGCGGTTACTTGTCGAATGCGGAGGAATCGTGCAGGGTATGAGCGGCAGTCCTATTGTGCAAAACGGCAAATTGGTCGGTGCGGTGACTCATGTTTTCCTGAACAATCCCGAGGAAGGTTACGGCGTTGCAGCACAATTTATGGTGTCGGACTAACCGTTATTCAACTATATATTGTGTAGTTTTCTGTAAAAGAAAAAAGGTAAGAAAAACCGCCGCAAAAAAATATGAAAAAAATTCTCGGAAGCTATTGCCAAATTTACCATTTTATGGTAATATTATTTCACAATCAAAAAGTTAGGAGATTATGAACATGGACAATAGCCAGAAAGTGATTATTACCGAGGAAGCGGCGGATTTTTCGTCGGAAAGCTTAAAAAGGTTTCAGGATTGCAATATTTCTACCGTCTTTTGTGCGAAGGACGGAGAGGAGCTTTGCAGCAGGATCCGCAGCGAATCGCCCGATGTGGTTGTGATGGACGCGTTCATGACGCGGCTCGACTCAATCGGGGTTATTCGCAACATTAAACGACAAACCGAGCGGGTACCGAAGTTTATTGTGTTCTCGTCCTTCCACAGCTCTCTCCTTGAGCGCGAGGTGATGAACGCCGGTGCGGATTACTTTATGCTCAAGCCCTACGACGTGGGTCAGCTCTGTGATAAAATAGCGCTCCTGACCAAGAAAACAGCCGACAACCTGTTTTTCGCGCCTATCCGCTTTGACGAGTACAGCATTGAGGTCAAGGTCACGCAGGTTCTTCACGAAATCGGCGTGCCTGCCCACATCAAGGGTTACCACTACCTGCGCGACTCTATTATGATGTCGGTTGAGAAGCCCGATATCATCAATGCCGTGACCAAGCAGCTTTACCCTGCCGTCGCGAAAAAGTACGCAACCACTCCGTCAAGGGTTGAGCGCGCTATCAGACACGCGATTGAGGTTGCCTGGGATCGCGGAAGCGTCGACGTGCTCAATTCTTACTTCGGTTACACGATCCACAACGACAGAGGTAAGCCCACCAACAGCGAATTTATTGCCATGATATCAGACAGACTTCGCCTGCAGCTTAAAAACGCATCTTAACAAACACTAAAAAACGCACCGCATTTCAAAAGCGAAATGCGGTGTTGATCTTTAAAAAATTATTTTGTACGTCCGATATCGTGACGGAAGTGCATGCCCTCAAAGCTGATTTTATCTACAGCGGCGTATGCCTTTTCAAGAGCCTCGTCAAGAGTCGCAGCCGTTGCGGTAACGCCGAGAACGCGTCCTCCGTTTGTATAGAACTTACCGTTTTCGTACTTCGTGCCAGCGTGATACACGATCGCGCCGTCTACCTGACCGTTATCGTCCATGCCGAACATCTCGATTCCCTTTTTGTAGGACACGGGATAACCGCCGCTTGCCATTACAACGCATGCAGCAGCACCGTCATACCACTCGATATCGAGGTCCGAGAGCTTCTCGTCGATAACAGCCTCGCAGATGTCTACGAGATCGGTCTTGAGTCTCGGAAGAACTACCTGAGCCTCTGGGTCGCCGAAGCGCGCGTTGTACTCGATAACCTTGGGGCCGTTGGGGGTCATCATCAATCCGAAGTACAGACAGCCCTTAAACGGTCTGCCCTCCTTATTCATCGCCTCGATGGTGGGCTTAAAGATGGTCTCCATGCACTCCTCGGCGAGAGCATCGGTGTAGTAGGGGTTCGGACTTACGGTGCCCATGCCGCCTGTGTTGAGACCCTCGTCGTTGTCGTAGGCGCGCTTGTGGTCCTTGGAGCTGACCATAGGCTTAACGCACTTGCCGTCGGTAAACGCGAGAACCGAAACCTCGGGACCCGTGAGGAATTCCTCGATGACAATGTTATTGCCCGAATCGCCGAACTGCTTGTCCTCCATGATGGACTTGATCGCCGATACAGCGTCGTCGATCGTCTGAGCGATAATTACGCCCTTGCCGAGCGCAAGGCCGTCTGCCTTGACTACGACGGGAACAGTATTCTCAGCCTTGACGTAGGCGATCGCCTTTTCGGGGTCGTCAAATACCTCGTACTTGGCGGTGGGAATGCCGTACTTCTTCATCAGGTTCTTTGAGAATACCTTTGAAGCCTCGATGATCGCGGCGCTTGCGTTGGGACCGAAGGCGCGGATGCCCTCAGCCTGAAACGCGTCGACCATGCCTGCCGCAAGCGGATCGTCGGGCGCGACAAATACCAGATCGATACCGTTCTCCTTGGCGAAGCTGACCATGTTCTCCTTGTCCATTACGCCGATGTTGACGATCTCGGCGTCACGGGAAATGCCGCCGTTGCCGGGCGCGCAGTAAAGCTTGGTGCACTTGGGGCTTTCGAGCAGCTTTTTGATCAGGGCGTGTTCCCTGCCGCCCGAGCCAATCATTAATATTTTCATATTTTACCTCTTAGTGGTGGAACAGACGGATGCCCGTGAAGGACATGGTCATGCCGTACTTGTTGCAGGTGTCGATAACGTTGTCGTCGCGGATGGAGCCGCCGGGCTGAGCTACGAACTCAACGCCGGAACGCTTTGCTCTCTCAATGTTGTCGCCGAACGGGAAGAACGCGTCGGAACCGAGAGATACGCCGCTGAAGGTTGAGAGCCACTCCTTCTTCTCCTCGCGGGTAAGGGGTTCGGGCTTTGTCTTGAAGAACTGCTCCCAAACGCCGTCTGCAAGAACGTCCTCGTAGTCGTCGGAGATGTAAACGTCGATGGTGTTGTCTCTGTCGGGACGGCGGATATTGTCAACGAAGGGCAGGTTCATTACCTTCGGATGCTGTCTGAGATACCAGATGTCAGCCTTGTTGCCGGCAAGACGGGTGCAGTGGATTCTGGACTGCTGACCTGCGCCTACGCCGATCGCCTGACCGCCCTTTGCGTAGCATACGGAGTTGGACTGGGTGTATTTGAGGGTGATGAGAGCGATAAGCAGGTCGCGCTTTGCCTCGTCGGTGAGGTTCTTGTTCTCGGTGACGATGTTCTGCAGAAGCATATTTTCGTCAATAACAAGCTCGTTTCTGCCCTGCTCAAAGGTTACGCCGAATACGTCCTTGTGCTCAACGGGGTTGGGCTTGTAGTCGGGATTGATTTTAACGACGTTGTAGCTGCCCTTGCGCTTTGTCTTGAGAACCTCAAGCGCCTCGGGAGTGTAGTCGGGTGCGATGATGCCGTCGGAAACCTCGCGCTGGAGAAGCTTTGCGGTCTGGACGTCGCAGGTGTCGGAAAGCGCTACCCAGTCGCCGTATGACGACATTCTGTCGGCGCCGCGCGCCATTGCGTAGGCTGAGGCAATCGGAGAAAGCTCGAGGTCGTCTACAAAGTAGATCTTCCTGAGGGTGTCGGAAAGCTCGGTTGCAACCGCCGCGCCGGCCGGGCTTACGTGCTTGAAGGAAGCCGCCGCGGGAAGTCCCGTTGCAGCCTTCAACTCGCGGACGAGCTGGTAGGAGTTAAAAGCGTCGAGAAAGTTGATGTAGCCGGGCTTGCCGTTGAGCACCTCTACGGGCAGCTCTGAGCCGTCCTGCATAAAAATCTTTGAAGGCTTCTGGTTCGGGTTACAGCCGTATTTCAAGAGTAATTCGTTCATTTTATTATCCCCTTATTTATTCTTATTGATGATTCTGGAATCTGCCTTGCCGGTCTCTACGTCGATATAGCGCACAAAGAGCGATACCTTGTTGTCGCTGTCGAGAGCGTCCCATACCTTCTGAGCAAAAGCGTCGATATCGTCGTCGCCGATCTCAACAAGAGTAGGCTCGCCTTCAAAGCTGGGAAGCGGATTACCGTCGCCCATGTAGGTGTGAATGAAACGACCCTTGCCTGCGAGAGGCGCGTCGTACGAGAAGGTGTAACGCTCGCAGCAGTCGGGGTTGCCGTCGGCGCTCTTGAGGATCGAGAGCGCGTAGTTCATCTTGCCGTCGGAGCACTTTACGATACCCGAAATTCTGGGTGTGTAGTTGGGTGCGTCAGGCTCGAACTCGCGGGTGCGCAGCGACTGCTCAAAGGTGAGCTGCTGGTTCATAAGCTCGTAAATAGTATCGGTCTGGTCGCCGTTTGTTACGATGGTCTTGTTGCCGAGAACGCGTACAGGCGCGTAAATGATCAGCGACGGGTCGACGAGCTTTGAGGGGTCGAACGCCTCAGTCTTGATGCCGTCAGCCGTCTCTACAAAAATTCTGTTTCTGCTGTTCTCGCTTCTGCCCATGATGAAGTAGGCGATCACAGCCTTTTTGCCGTCCGCGCTTCTGCCGAGGACGATGCCTCTGCCCGGATAGCTTGTGGACGAGATTTCTTTGGTGAGTGATACCGCTTTCATTTTTGCCTCCGTTTATTCAAGAATTTCGGTGATGTTACCGGTTACTTTTATTTTATCGTTGCAAAACAGGTCTACCGCGCGCGGAAGAATGAGCCATTCAGCCTGCTCCATAACTCTCTTTTGTAAAACCTCGGGAGTGTCGCCGGTCTTGACCTCGACTGCCTTCTGGATGATGATCGGGCCGCCGTCGCAGATTTCGTTTACAAAATGCGCGGTCGCTCCCGTTACCTTCACGCCTTTTTTGAGAGCCTCCTCGTGGACGCGGAGTCCGTAGTAGCCCTCGCCGCAGAAGGACGGAATAAGCGCGGGATGAATATTTATAATTCTGTTAGAGAAATTTGAGATGACCTTGCCGCCGAGGATCGTCATAAATCCGGCGAGAACTATCAGGTCGGCGTTCTTCGCCTTGAGAAGCGCGGTAAGCGCCTCGTCGTAGGCGTCGAAGCTCTCAAAGTCCTTTCGGCGGATTACCTCGGTGGGAATATTGTTGTTCGCGGCTCTTGTCAGCGCGTAGGCGTTGGGGTTTGAGGAAACCACGCAGGTGATTTTTCCGCCCGTTATCTTTCCGCTGTTCTGAGCGTCAATGAGCGCCTGCAGATTTGTGCCGCCGCCCGATACAAGTACGACAATGTTTTTCATTATGCGAACACAACTCCCTCGTCGCCCTCAATCACCTCGCCGAGAATCACAGCGTCCTCGCCGTTCTCCTTAAGAACCGCGAGAGCCTTGTCGGCGTCCTCCTTGGCTACGGCGGCGATCATGCCTACGCCCATGTTGAAGGTGTTGTACATATCGTGCTCGGAAATATTTCCGACGCGCTGCATGAGCTTGAAAATCGGGAGCACGGGGATATTTTCCTTAATGACCTTAGCGGTCATGCCGTCCTTGAGCATTCGCGGAATGTTCTCGTAGAAGCCGCCGCCCGTGATATGGGAAACCGCCTTGACCTCTACCTCCTTCATAAGGGCGAGGATGGGCTTTACGTAAATCTTGGTGGGAGTGAGCAGTGTCTCGCCGAGAGGCTTGTCAAGCTCGGGATAGGTATTGTTGATGGTCTCCTCGTTGATGTTGAAGATTTTTCTGACGAGAGAGAAGCCGTTTGAGTGAACGCCCGAAGAACGCAGGCCGATAAGAACGTCGCCCGCCTTGAGCTTTGAGCCGTCAATCATCTTGGGCTTGTCCGCGATGCCTACGCAGAAGCCTGCGACGTCGTACTCGTCCTCGGGCATAAGGCCGGGATGCTCGGCTGTTTCGCCGCCCACGAGAGCGCACTCGGACTGAACGCAGCCCTCCGCGATGCCCTCGACGATGGACGCGACCTTCTCGGGAATGTTCTTGCCGATCGCGATGTAGTCGAGGAAGAACAGCGGTTTTGCGCCGCAGCAGATAACGTCGTTGACGCACATGGCAACGGAGTCAATTCCGATGGTGTTGTGCTTGTTGAGCAGGAAGGCAAGCTTGATTTTGGTGCCTACGCCGTCGGTGCCGCTGATCAAAACCGGCTCCTCCATACCGGCAAAGTCGGGCTTGAAAAGTCCGCCGAAGCCGCCGATACCCGATACAACGCCCGGGGTATTGGTGCGCGCAACGTGCTTTTTCATCAGCTCCACGCTCTTGTAGCCGGCTGTGATGTCAACGCCTGCCGCCTTGTAACTTTCTGAAAAGCTTTCCATAAAAATCCTCCGTTACTTTTGTTTGATTTTATTTGCGTATTTATCGACAAAGAAGGTGGTCGGCACCTCAGCCGCGTAGTTCTCGGTAAAGCAGCCGTCGCAGAGGTCGATTTTGGCGTCCTTTGCGGTCTCGCGGAGGCTCTCTACGCTGAGATAGCCGAGAGAATCCGCACCGATCGACTGCCGGATCTCGGAAACGCTGAGCTTGGTAGCGATCAGGTTTTCCTTGTCGTGGATGTCTATTCCGTAATAGCAGGGTGAGATGAACGGCGGCGAGCTGATGAGGATATGCACCTCTGTTGCTCCCGCGTCGCGCAGCAGACCTACGATGTGCTTTGTGGTCTCGCCGCGGATGATCGAGTCGTCGATAACGATAATGCGCTTGCCCTCGACGTTGGACTTGAGCGCGGTGAGTTTGGTCTGCATCAGGCGCTTTTTCTTTTCCATGCCCGTGCCGACCTTGCGGCCGATGAACTTGTTCTTCATAAAGCCCATGCCGAACGGAATACCCGAAGCCTTTGCGTAGCCCTCGGCGGCGATGATGCCCGAATCGGGTACGCCGCAGACCATGTCCGCTTCGATCGGATATTCCTTGTAAAGTAGCTCGCCTGCCCTGAGACGCGCGGTGTGAACGCTTACGCCGTCGATCACGCTGTCGGGTCTGGCGACGTAGACGTACTCGAAGATACAGAGCGAGGTTCTGTCGCTCTTTTTATCGCAAAAATAGCTGTGGAAGCCGTCCTCGTCGATGACAACCATCTCACCCGGACATACGTCGCGTATGAACTCGCCGCCTACGCTGTCGATAACGCAGCTCTCGGATGTAATGATGTAGCTGTCGCGGAGCTTTCCGATGCAGAGAGGACGGAAGCCGTAGATATCTCTGAAACCGATCAGGCGGCTCGGCGCGCAGATCACGGTCGAAAACGCGCCCTTGAGCTTGCTCATTGCGCTTAAAACAGCGTCCTCGAGGTTATCGGTCGAGCAGCGCTCCGTCGCGATAACATAGCCCATAAGCTCGGCGTTGGAGTTTGACTGAAAAATCGCTCCGCCGCGCTCGAGCTCCTTGCGAATTTCCGGGAAATTGGTGATCGCGCCGTTGCTTGCAATCGCGAGAGAGCCTTCCTTGTAGCGCAGAACGAGCGGCTGGTTGGCTGCTCTGTCGAGGCTCTGGTTTGAGGTGTAGCGCACGTGTCCGACGGTGATTTTGCCGCTTTGGAGCTTATCGAGCACCCTCTGGGGAAATACCTCGGATACCATGCCCAGCTCCTTGATGGTAGAGAACTTGCCGCCGTTGTTCACCGTTATTCCGGCGCTTACCTGTCCGCGGTGCTGCAGACCGTAAAGCGCGTCGTGAGTAAGCGCGATACTGTCGATATCGTTGTTGTTGTAAAAGCCGAATACGCCGCATTCGTCCATTGCTTTTTCGGAACGCGGGATTTCCATATAATTCATCAAAGCTCAGCCACCTTAGCCTGCATTGCCTTATCCTTTTCGGCAACGCCTTTTTCCATATCGGACTTCATGTCCTCCAGCTTCTGCGCGAGAGTCTCGTCCGAAAGAGCGAGCATTTCTACCGCGAGAATAGCGGCGTTTGCGGCGCCGTCTACCGCAACCGTAGCAACCGGAATACCTGTGGGCATCATAACGGTCGCAAGCAGCGCGTCCATGCCGTCGAGCTGCGCCGACTTGCAGGGAATGCCGATTACGGGAAGAGTTGTTTTTGCAGCGAGAACGCCTGCCAGATGGGCTGCCATGCCTGCCGCCGCGATGATTACGCCGAAGCCGTTTTTCTTTGCGTTCGCGGAAAACTCGATCGCCGCGTCGGGCGTTCTGTGCGCGCTCATTACGTGCACCTCGCAGGGAACGTCAAATTCCTTTAATTTTTTTACCGCCTTGGAAACAACGGGAAAATCGCTGTCCGAACCCATGATGATTGCTACCTTTTTCATAACTTCGCTCCTGACATTTTATTTGAATATAGTTTAACTCATATATTATATCGAAAAAAACGCTGAATTGCAATAGCGTAAAAGAATTAAAAGCAAAAAGGACAGATTGCTCTGTCCCCTTGTAAATCTTATCCTATTGTGCCGAATCGGGCGTGGCTGAATCGGGAGTTGCCGATGTGCTTTGAAGCTCCTCAAGACTCTCGGAATCGCGCATGTGCGGAAAGAGGAACTTCATTCGCTCGTCGTCGTAATGCTTGTCAAAGTACCTGTCGACAGCGTTTGCCGCGGGTTCGCCGTCGAGCCTGTCGTTCCAGCGCCATACGGCGATAACCGTCATAACCGCGTTGAACGCCATGAAGATGACCAGCACCACAAGCAGCACCGAGCCTTGCTTTTTTGGTATCCTCTCGATATGCTTTGACACAAACGGATAGAGGTACCTCAGCCATATCAGCCCCAGAAAGCCCCAGAAGCAGGCGTACAGCAGACAGGTTCTGCCGCCGATATTGAGCGGCATATCGCTGTAATCCCACGAGACGGTGCCGAGGAACGTCTCCTGACACCACGAGCAGATGTACTCAAAGAACGCTCCGAGCGCCGCGCTTATAATAAAAATCAGCGTATCGCTCAGCTTAAACAGCCGGTAGAGAACGGTTGTCAGCAGGCAGGCGCCTCCGCCGTAGACGGGAATGAACGGGCCGTAAACCAAACCGACGCGGCACTCGAAATGACCCTCGACAAAAAACGCGTAGACCGTTTCGATGCAGGTTCCGATAAACGAGCCGATTACAAACAGCATGAACAGCTTTTCGAAGCAAAAGCCCGAGGCGAAGGGTTTATCCTCCTCTTTCTCGTAAACAGCCGTGTACTGCTTCATGTTGTCAGCCTTAATCTCGTCGAGCTTTTCTGTAACCTGCTTTACGTAGGCTGAACCGCGCAGCTCGGGAAACGCCGAGGTCATTCGCTTGCGCAGAATGTTGTCGGTCAGGATCCTGTTGTAATTCTTCTCAAGCTCGCACAGCTCCTCCTCGGTGATCTCGTCGTGCAGCTTGTTGTCCTCCCTGAATTTGCTCAGGCGGTGCTTCAGACGGAAAATCGTGATAAACGAAAAGACGTAGTCGATCAGTATCACCGCCGCGATCGACAGCGCGATTATCATGCTCATGAAATCGGATATGTGGTGAAGCTGCAGCCTGATCACGGGAATAAGAACCTTTACCGCGAACGTGCCGCCCAAGCCGAGCAGCAGCGCGAACGGGAACGTAATGTAATTGCCGATGGCGAACTTCATTTTGGAATAATCCCACGGCTTGCAGCCCAAAATCTTCTCTCCGACTACCCCGACAAGCACGGAGAAGAACGACAGCAGCAGGGTCGTTCCGACGTACATTATAAAAATATGCTCCGAGAGCTTATTGAACGCTAGGTAGCAAAGCAACGCGCTTGCGCCGTATGTAGGCGAGAACGGCAGAGTGAGGAAGCCCTTGTTGTAGAACTTCTTCTCGTTTATAAAATTATACAGGCAGCTGAACAGCCATCCCAGAAATGAGATAATAATAAAATACCAGAGCAGTTCTATCCAGTACAAACACATCATCCTTTGAGCGAATTAACGCTTCTTTCATAAATTTGCGCGCTGCAAAAAAACAGCGCGCTTAAACTCAGTTTTCGTCCTTCCAAAGCTCCTTGATCGCGGTCACATTGCCCGCAAGCCCCTGGATATCGGAGGGAATAATAATTTTTGTCGCCTTGCCGTCGGCAGCCTTTGCGAATGCCTCGAGCGATTTGAGCTGAATGATTTTGTCGGTAGGCGCGGCTTCGTTGAGCATTCTCAGAGCGTCGGCGTTAGCCTTCTGAACGGTGAGGATAGCCTCCGCCTCACCCTGCGCCTCGCGGATCTTCTGCTCCTTTACGGCGTCCGCCTTCAGAATCGCGCTCTCCTTGAGACCCTCGGCTACGAGGATCTGGCTGCGCTTCTCACCCTCTGCGTCGAGGATACGCGCGCGGCGTTCGCGCTCAGCCTTCATCTGCTTCTCCATCGCGTCCTGAATCTCGCGCGGCGGCAGAATGTTTTTAAGCTCGACGCGGATAACGCGGATGCCCCACGCGTCGGTCGCCTCGTCGAGAATGATGCGGATCTTGTCGTTGATCGTATCGCGCGAGGTGAGCGTGTTGTCAAGCTCGAGGTCGCCGATGATGTTTCTCAGCGTTGTCGCGGTGAGGTTTTCGATCGCGCTAAGAGGACGCTCGACGCCGTAGGTGTAGAGCTTGGGGTCGGTGATCTCAAAATAAACGACAGTGTCGATCTGCATTGTTACGTTATCGCGCGTGATAACCGGCTGCGGCGGAAAGTCGACAACCTGTTCCTTTAACGAAACCTTCTTCGAGATTCTGTCTACAAACGGAACCTTGAGGTGCAGACCGGTCTGCCATGTTGCGTGATATGTGCCGAGACGCTCGATTACATACGCGTGTGCCTGCGGAACGATTTTGATATTGCGGACAATGAGAATAAGAATTATCAAAAATACGGCAATGACAACCGAAATACCGATAATACTCTGCATAAGACTACTTCCTTTCTTCTACAATAAGTCGTACGCCCTCGATTTCGAGGACCTCTACCTTTGTTCCCACTTCGATCGGGGTGATTTCAGACTGCGCGCTCCATGTTTCGCCGAGGACCTTGACCTGTCCGACAGAGAAAGGATCCGGGATCGCCTTGGTGACGATTCCGTGCTGACCGATCAGCCTGTCCGCGTTGGTTCCCACCGTGCCGCCGCGGTTGCGGAAGCGCTTTACGAGCGGTCTTGTAATCAGCAGCGAAAGCGCCGATACAACAAGGAACACCACCAGCTGCACGAAGATGGACGGTGAAAATATCGTTGATATTGCCGCGGCTACAGCGCCGAGAACAAACCAGAGTGAAACCAGTTGAGTTGTGGACGCCTCGACAACCGCCATTATGATTGCGAAGCCGATCCAGATAAAAGGCATATATTTTTCCATTGTTCAACCTCCTTCACTATAGTCTAGCATAATATTTGCGCCACGTCAAATAATTTTTGTGTAAAATACATTTGCCGTTTCGGTTATTATGTGCTATAATAGGGGCAGATATTAATTTTATTGGAATTAAGGTGAGGATTATGGCGTTTGATACCTTTGACGAGGGAATCGCTCTCGGCGGACTCAGAAGCAAGCATGAAATTAAGGTGCTGATGTGCTACCTTTTTAACAGTGTTAAGGACAAAATGAGCGAGAGCGTTATCACCGAGGCGATCCGCGAATATGAGCTTGCCAATTTTTTTGAGGTAAAGGCTGCCTTTGACGAGCTTAAACGAAGCGACAACCTTACCGAGGACGAGATCGTTGACGGAGAACAGACCTACCGTCTGACCGAGAACGGCAGGCTTGTCGCCGAACAGCTTGAGAGCACCCTCGCCTACTCCGTTAAGGAAAAGGCGCTGCGCTGCGCCATTGAGCTGCTCGCCGAAAGGAAAACCCTGCGCGAGAACTTTGTTGACATCGTTAAAACCGACGACGGCTTTCAGGTTAACTGCCGCGTTTCGGGCGGAGAGACGGATCTCTTCTCGTTCACGCTGTACGCGCCCGACGAAGAAATGGCTGAACAGATGAAAAAAAGCTTTCTGAGCTACCCCGTGACCGTTTACAAGACGATGCTTGCGCTGATGACCAAAAACCGCGAGGCTATCGACGACGCGCTTGAGGACATTTACTCGCAGGACTAAAAGAAAAGATTCAGCGCCAACAGCAGCGTTACGCCCGGCACTCCGCCGATTACCGACACGAGCACCGACAGCAGGCTGACCGGGATATACACGCCCGTCAGTCCCGCAGTCAGATTTATCGCGGTAAGCGTGCCCGCACCCAGAGCCATGCTGAACAACGCCCGTCTGAACGGGCGTTTATTTTTTGCCGTAAAATGCAGCAGCGCAAATACAATGAAGGTCACAAGAAATATGACGGCTATTCCCCACCAAGGCATATGAACATCTCCGATTATTATGTACTGCCGAAGCCGGACAAAAAAACAGACCGCCGGTCACCGACGGTCTATCATATGCTTTGATTGATCAAATTATGCTATCAGCCGAGAAGGTTGAAGTAGCTGAGCACGTTGAGCGCGATTACAAACAGTACGAATACCGCAGCAAACACCTTTGTCCAACGCGAAAGAAATGCGTCGATGGAGCGCGCCTTGTTCTTTGAGAAATAGGAATCCGCAGCGCCGGTAACAACGCCGATGCCCTGCTGGTTACCTTCCTGAAGAATGATTACTACAATAATTGCGATGGATACAATCGCGAGCAAGTTATTCAACTTATATATATTACCATAAAATTTTTTAAATATCAAGATATTTTTTGAAATTTTTTAAATCAGACTGAGCTGCTCGTCCTTTGAGTCCTCATTCGAGGGCATCGCACCCAGTGCAGGAAGCGATTTTGTGCGGTAACGCTGCGGCTTTGCGAAGGTTCCCTCAGCGTACGGCTTAAGCTCAAACAGACGGTGTCCCTTCTTGAGCTTCATAACTGCGACGCCCTGAGTTGAACGCGTCGTTTTTATCGCGAGAGCGCCCGTGTGAACGAGAAGCATTCTTCCTGATGACGATGTAAACAGAACCTCGCCGTCCTCACTGAGCATGAGCATTCCCGCGAGAGGCGATTTGTCGGAATACGCGCCGGTGAGCTTTTTGCGGTTGGTCTTGGTGGCGTAAACTTCCAGCGGAACCTTTGCCGCCTTGCCGTTTTCAAAGCCGAAGAGCAGTATGCCCTTGTAGTCCTTCGTCGCAACCATATAAACCGCGTTTTCGCCCTCGTCCATTCCAAGCTTCGCCGCGACGTACTCGCCGAGAACCGAAGCCTTTGTGTCGGAGAACTCGCTCGCCTTTGTCTTGTAGACCTGAGATTTGTCGGTGAAGAACAGCAGGTCGCAGTTGTTGGAGAACTCGATTTCCTGAGTTATCTCGTCGCCCTCTTTGAGCTTGTGGGCGTTGCTCATGCGCAGCGACTGCGGAGTGATCTTCTTGAAATAGCCCTCCTTGGTGAAGAAGAAGGTGCAGGGGTAATCGGGAACCTCCTCCGCCTCCTCGGTGTAGACGGCGGTGTCCTCGTAAATAATCATGGACTTG
Organism: uncultured Ruminococcus sp.; assembly: GCA_902765625.1. Lineage (GTDB taxonomy): Bacteria > Bacillota > Clostridia > Oscillospirales > Acutalibacteraceae > Ruminococcoides. The sequence goes on from CACXAO010000004.1 coordinate 67,972, forward strand.
CGCGGCTGACCGTATTTGTCGGCTACGGCGCGAAGCTCCTTGACGATGATCGTCTTTATGCGCGCCTTGCTCTTGAGGATATCGTCAAGCTCGGCGATCTCGCGCTCAAGATCCTCGATGTCCTTGGTGCGCTTGAGGATATACTCGCGGTTGAGGTGGCGCAGTTTTATCTCAGCGACGTACTCAGCCTGAACCTGATCGATGCCGAAGCCTATCATCAGGTTGGGTACTACCTCCGCCTCCTCGTCGGTCTCGCGGATTATCTTTATAGCCTTGTCGATATCGAGAAGGATTTTTCCGAGACCCTTCAGGAGGTGCAGGCGCTCAGCCTTCTTTGTGCGGTCGTAGAAGGTGCGGCGCTTTACGCACTCGATGCGGAAGCCTATCCACTCCTCAAGCAGCTCCCTGATACCGAGAACTCTCGGCACTCCGGCGATTAGCACGTTGAAATTGCAGGCGTAGCTGTCCTCGAGGGTGGTGAGTTTGAAGAGCTTTGCCATGAGCTTGTCGGGGTCGGTGCTGCGCTTGAGGTCGATCGTGATTTTGAGACCGTCAAGACCGGTTTCGTCACGGATATCCGAAATCTCCTTGACCTTGCCCTGCTTTACGAGATCGATGATTTTTTCAATGATGACCTCGCAGGTGGTCGAAGCCGGAATCGAGAGGATGTCGATACAGTTTGCGCTTTTGTCGTAGACGTACTTTGCACGCAGGCGGATACTTCCCTTGCCTGTTTCGTAAACCTGCGTGAACGCCTTTTCGTCGTAAATAATCTGACAGCCGCCGCTGAAATCGGGAGCCGGCAGAGTTGATTTTATGTCGTGTTCGGGGTCGCGGATAAGCGCCGCGGTGGTCTCGCAGATCTCGCCGAGATTGAACGAGCAGATGTTTGACGCCATGCCTACGGCGATACCCGTGTTTGCGTTGACGAGAACCGACGGATATGTCGCCGGCAGCAGAGTCGGTTCCTTCATGGTGTTGTCGTAGTTATCTACAAAATCTACGGTGTCCTTGTCGATATCGCGGAAAAGCTCGTTGCATATCGCGGCAAGTTTCGCCTCGGTGTATCGCGAGGCAGCCCACGCCATGTCGCGGCTGTAGAACTTACCGAAGTTGCCCTTTGAATCGATATACGGGTGAAGCAGCGCCTCGTAGCCGCGCGAAAGACGAACCATTGTGTCGTAGATCGCGGAGTCGCCGTGAGGATTGAGCTTCATGGTCGCGCCGACTATGTTGGCGGACTTAGTGCGCGCGCCGTTTAACAAGCCCATCTTGTACATTGTAAAAAGCAGCTTGCGGTGCGACGGTTTGAAGCCGTCGATCTCGGGGATAGCGCGCGAAAGAATGACGCTCATTGCGTAGGGCATGAAGTTCTCGCGGATTGTGGAGACTATCGGCTGCTCCACTACCTCGCCTGCGCCGTTTATCACGCCCTTGGTCTTGGCAGGCTTTGGAGCTTTGGTTGATTTTTTTCGTGCCAATTCTTTTTCCTCCTCAGCTTACGTCAAGATTGTCGATGTATTCGTTTCCGTGCTCAACGATGTAGTCCTTGCGCGCCTGCAGGTTGTTGCCGATAAGAATGTCAAAAATCTCGGCAGTCTGAGCCGCGTCGTCCGGCATTACCTTGATGAGACGGCGTGTTTCGGGATTCATTGTGGTCAGGTTCATCATGTCCGGCTCGTTCTCACCGAGACCCTTGCTTCGCTGGATGGTGAACTTCTCGTCGCCTATCTGCTCAATGAATTTGTCCTTCTCTATCTCGTCGTAGGCGAAATACACCTCGTTTTTGGTGGTGATCTCATACAGCGGAGACTCCGCGATGAACACCTTGCCCTCGTAAATAAGCGTGGGCACAAGGCGGTAGATCATGGTGAGAAGCATGGTGCGGATGTGGAAGCCGTCCACATCGGCGTCGGTGCAGATGATGATCTTATTCCAGCGCAGCGCATCCATGTCGAAGGTTGCGAGGTGCTTGTTAGCCTTTGATTTGACCTCCACTCCGCAGCCGAGCACCTTGAGCAGATCGGTGATGATGTCGCTCTTGAAAATTCGGTCGTAATCGACCTTGAGGCAGTTGAGTATCTTGCCGCGGATAGGCATTATCGCCTGAAAGTCAGGGTTTCGCGCCTGAACGCACGCGCCCTTCGCCGAGTCGCCCTCCACGATGAATAATTCTCTTACAGAAATATCCTTACTGCGGCAGTCGACGAATTTCTCGACGCGGTTGGTCATATCGAGGTTGCCCGAGAGCTTCTTTTTGATATTGAGACGGGTCTTTTCGGCGTTTTCGCGGCTGCGCTTGTTGACAAGCACCTGCTCGGCGATTTTCTCAGCCTCAAGCGGATTTTCGATAAAATAAATCTCAAGGCTCTGGCGCAGGAAGGCTGTCATAGCGTCCTGAATACCCTTGTTCGTGACCGCCTTTTTGGTCTGGTTCTCGTAGGACGAAACGCTTGAGAACGAAGAGATAACGCAGACAAGGCAGTCCTCTACGTCGTCGAACTTGATTTTGCCCTCGGTTTTGTTGTATTTATTGTTTGTCTTTAAGTAGTTGTCGATCTGATAGACGAACGCGTTCCTGACCGCCTTGTCGGGCGCGCCGCCGTATTCGAGCCAGCTGGAATTGTGGTAATACTCTGTGGCGCTGACCTTGTTCGAAAACGCTACGGCGATATTCATCTTGCACTTGTACTCGGGCTTGTCGTCGCGGTCGCGGGTCTTTACCTCGGCTTCCCAGTGCTGGACGGTGGTGAGTCCGCTTTCGCCGATAAGCTCCGATACGTGGTCTACAACGCCGTTTGCATAATTGAAGGTCGTGGTCTCAAAGGTTCTGCCCACCTGATTGCGGAAAATGAACTCAACGCCGGCGTTTACTATCGCCTGACGCTTCATTATGTCGAGAAAATATTCGGGCTGAATATCGATGTCGGTGAACACCTCGAGATCAGGCTTCCATGTGATTTTGGAGCCTGTGTCGCGCTTTGAGTACGGCTCCTTTTTGAGTCCGCCGATGTTCTCGCCCTTCTCAAAATGCAGGGTGTAGCGATAGCCGTCGCGGCGGATATCTACGTCCATGTACTGCGAGGCGTACTGGGTAGAGCAAAGTCCGAGACCGTTCATGCCGAGCGAAAACTCGTAGCTCTCGCCCTCGTTGTTGTTGTACTTGCCGCCGGCGTACATCTCGCAGAAAACAAGCTCCCAGTTGAAGCGTTCTTCCTTTTCGTTGTAATCAACGGGAATGCCGCGGCCGAAGTCCTCTACCTCGATCGAGCCGTCAGCAAAACGGGTTACGACAATCTTTTTGCCGTAGCCCTCGCGCGCTTCATCGATTGAGTTTGAAAGGATCTCGAACACCGAGTGCTGGCAGCCCTCAAGTCCGTCCGAACCGAAAATTACCGACGGGCGTTTGCGCACCCTGTCGGCGCCTTTCAGCGTGGTTATACTGTCGTTGCCGTATTCATTCGTCTTTTTTCTTGCCATTCAATTCCATCCTTATTCGTTTTTTCGTGTATACATATCAACGCCGCAGGTTCCCGCGGGAACCCGCGGCTGAATTAAGCGTAAAGCCTTCACGCGCGCTTGCGAAGCCCCAAAGAAATCAACCCCTGAGCTTCTTGATTTTGTCGCGGAGATACGCGGCGTGCTCAAACTCAAGCAGTCTCGCGGCAGCCTTCATCTCCTTTGTCAGGCTCTCGATAAGCTGCTGACGCTGCGCCCTGCTGAGCTTCTTTGTATTCTTGAACTCACTGTCGCTGTGAGTGGAAATTTCGATTATATCGCCGACCTTCTTGACGATGGTCTGCGGAATTATGCCGTGCTCCTCGTTGTAGGCGTTCTGGATCTCGCGGCGGCGGTTGGTCTCCTCGATCGCGACGCGCATCGACTCGGTGACGCTGTCGGCGTACATGATGACAAGACCCTCGCTGTTTCGCGCGGCTCGTCCGACGATCTGGATAAGCGAGCGCGTGCTGCGCAGAAAGCCCTCCTTGTCGGCGTCGAGAACCGCGACGAGCGATACCTCCGGGATGTCGAGACCCTCGCGCAGGAGGTTGATGCCGACGAGAACGTCGAACTCTCCCAAACGCAGATCGCGGACGATCTCCATGCGCTCAACCGTGTCGATATCGTGGTGCATATAGCGCACCTTGATTCCCATCGTCTCGAGGTACGCGGTCAGATCCTCAGCCATCTTCTTTGTGAGGGTGGTGACGAGGACGCGCTGCTTCTTCTCGGTGCGGATATTGATTTCGGACACAAGATCGTCGAGCTGACCCTCTGTAGGCCGGACGGATATCTCGGGGTCGAGAAGTCCCGTGGGTCTGATTATCTGCTCGGCGACTACCCTGCTCTTTTCAAGCTCGAGGTCGCCCGGAGTCGCGCTGACAAACACCGCCTGATTGATACGCTCGTAGAACTCGTCGAAATTGAGCGGACGGTTGTCGTATGCCGAGGGCAGTCGGAAGCCGAAGTCTATAAGGCTCTTTTTGCGCGCGCGGTCGCCTGCGTACATTCCGCGCACCTGCGGCAGCGTTACGTGGGACTCGTCCACAAAGAGCAAAAAGTCCTTGGGAAAATAATCGAGCAGCGTATACGGCGACGAGCCCGGCGCTCTGCCCGATAAAATCCGCGAATAGTTCTCGATGCCCGAGCAAAATCCGATTTCCTGAAGCATCTCCATATCGTAACGCGTGCGCTGTTCAATGCGCTGCGCCTCGAGAAGCTTGCCGTTTTCGCGGAAATACGCAAGGCGTTCCTCAAGCTCGCGCTCGATTTCGGCGAGGGCAGTCTGCATCTTCTCGCGCGAAACGATGTAGTGCGAGGCAGGATATACCGCGGCGTGACGAAGAACTGCCTTTAATTCTCCCGTGAGAGGGTTGATCTCGGAAATGCGGTCGATCTCGTCGCCGAAAAACTCGACGCGGATAATAGAGTCGTTGGAGGCTGCCGGAAATATCTCGACCACGTCTCCCCTGACTCTGAATTTATTTCTGATAAAATTAACGTCGTTGCGTTCGTATTGAAGCTCAACAAGCTTTTTGACAAGCTCGTCGCGGCTCTTTTGCATGCCCGGGCGCAGCGAGATCACCATGTTGCGGTAATCGATAGGGTCGCCGAGGCTGTATATGCACGACACCGAAGCGACGATTATTACGTCTCTGCGCTCCGAAAGCGCAAGGGTCGCGCTGTGGCGCAGCTTATCTATCTCGTCGTTGATAGAGCTGTCCTTTTCGATATAGGTGTCGGTCTGGGCAACGTACGCCTCGGGCTGGTAGTAGTCGTAATACGACACGAAATACTCAACCGAATTTTCCGGAAAGAACTCCTTGAACTCGGAGCACAGCTGCGCCGCGAGGGTTTTGTTGTGCGCGAGAACAAGCGTCGGGCGGTTGAGACGCTCGATGACGTTTGCCATAGTAAAGGTCTTGCCCGAACCGGTCACGCCGAGCAGGGTCTGCTCCTTGTTGCCGGACTCAATGCTCGAAACAAGCTTTTCAATTGTCTGAGGCTGGTCGCCTGTAGGTTTGTATTTGGAATGAAGCTTAAAATCCATAGCTTATATCAAATCGTGTTCGTGAAGCGAGACATATTCGTTGTCCGCTACTATAAAATGGTCTATCAGATGTACGCCTATCGACTTTAACGTGCTGCTTATCTGCTTTGTTGCGTCAAGATCGGCGCGCGACGGCAAAAGCGAGCCGCTGGGGTGATTGTGCGCGATATAGGCTGTGCGCGCGTTGTGGCGGATAGCAAGGTCAACAATGCTGCGGATCGGGAAATCAGAGGAGCTTATCGAGCCCTTTGACACTATATCGAGATAGAGGATCTTTCCCTTGGCGTTGCCGAGCAAAAGCGCTACAGCCTCGCTTGTTCTGCCTATAAAGCGGCGCGTCATCAGCTCGCCCACGGTCTCGGGGTCGATAAGATTATCATTCGACAGTTTTGATTCATTATACAGCCGCGACATCTCCGGCAAAAGCTTGAGCATAGCCGCCGCGCTCTCGGATAGTCCGAAATCACGCTGCAGCTCGTCGATCGGAGCGTCGCACACGCCGCTGATGGTTTGGTACCGCTCAAGCAGCCTGTGAGCGAGAGGATTTGTATCCCTGCGCGGAACAGCGTAAAAAAGATACAGCTCAAGCGCCTGATGCGCCTCAAAGCCGTCGAGACCGTTTTCGATAAAACGCCGTCTGAGTCGCTGCCTGTGCCCCGAGTGCTCAGATTTTTTGCTTGCTTCCATGACAAATCACCGTCGATTATTATTTTACTCCGTACTGCTCGTAGTAGGCGTCGATGGCAGCCTTGAGCTTGTCGTCGATAATTACCTTGCCCTTGTACTCTCTGTTATAGAGGTGCTCGACAACCTCGGCCATCGTCACGATAGCGGTGGTCTTTAAGCCGTATTTTTCCTCGATCTCGGCAAGAGCGCTCTTTTCGCCCTGACCTCTCTCCATGCGGTCTACGGATACAACAAGACCTATGGGGTCAACGTCGCCCTGAGCCTTGATGATCGGCAAGGTCTCGCCGATCGAGGTGCCGGCGGTCGTAACGTCCTCGATGATAACAACCTTGTCGCCGTCGTTTATCGGGCTGCCGAGGAGAATGCCCTTGTCGCCGTGATCCTTGACCTCCTTGCGGTTGGAGCAATAGCGGATATCGGCGTCGTACTTCTCGCTGATCGCGATCGTTGCGGCAACGGAGAGCGGAATGCCCTTGTAGGCAGGTCCGAACAGCACGTCAAAATCGAGTCCGAACGCGCCCTTGATCGCCTCGGCATAGTAAGCGCCGAGTCTGCGCAGCTGCGCGCCTGTTCTGTAAAAGCCGGTGTTTACGAAGAACGGGGTTTTTCTGCCGCTCTTTGTTACGAAGTCGCCGAACTTCAGCACCTGACAGTCTACCATAAACTCAATAAATTCCTTTTTGTAAGCTTCCATAACAGACCTCCGAAAAACATCAAATATTTGTTTGATTGTAGTTAACAATTAATTTTACCACAAGATATTGATTTTGTCCACAGAATTTACATTTATGTAACCGAATATATTGTGTCGGCGCATTTTTGAGTTTAAAACGTGCAAAAATTTACTGTTGACATTCACGAACACACGTTCTATAATATATACATAAAACAAACGTTTATTCGAATTAAATGAGGCGATATTATGAAAAAATACATCAGGATAGTCGTTGAATTTGAGCGCGACGGAACCCTTCTGCCCATAAGAATCATCTGGGACAACGGAGCCGAATACCCCATCAGCAAGATACTCGACGTCAGGTACTTTTCCTCAGAGAGCGAACGCGCAAGCGGAATCAAATACACCTGCCTTATTCGCGGTAAAACAAGAGAAATTTTCTTTGACCGCTCGCGGTGGTACGTTTCGCGCGCATAAAACAAAAAGCTCCCGGCAAATGCGGGAGCCTGAAAGCTTATTGTTTTTTCGCGACGGCGAGAAGCTGCTTTGTCGGGAAGGAGAATATCGGAAGCGAACACAAAAACACCAGACCGACGGCGATCAGTATGTAAATCACCGTGGCTATAATGCCGCCCGTCAGGTTCTCGATATGATCGTAAAGATGGATCTCCTCGAAAACGATCAAAAAGCTCTTGTGCCAGAAGTAGATTTGCAGGGTCTTTGCACCGATTCCCGAAACGTAGCCGAGGTTCTTGTTCGGCAAAAGGCAAATAAGCGCAAGGGTTATGCCGATCGACAGCAGATAGGCGAAAATGCGGTAGAGCGGTCCGAACAGACTTCTCTCGTCGAGCGCGGTGTAGCGGTTTCTGCCCGTGAATATCGGACGGAGCGAAAACAGGAAATCGCGGTGGAAAAACAGCAGGAACAAAAACGCCGCAAGGCAAGCCGCAAAAAACGCCGCCGCAATGATTTTGAACTTTCTGCGGTTGAGAAAACGGTAGAGGTCGACCGGGTCGAGGTAATAGCCCAGCAGGAACACCGGGAAAAATACCGCGATCCGCATAAGCGCGAACTCGTCGCCGAGGTTGCTGTCGAAGCCCGCCATAACGCCGATCAGTACCGCGAAAAGCATGACGTACTTTTTGTCGAACTTGCGGAACGCCCACACAAGAGCCGTAAAAACAGCCATTGCCCACATGAACCATGTGTATGTATCGTAAATCTCAAAGGTCGCGTAAACAGGCGGAAGTCCCGTGAACATGCGAACCACCGCGGTGATCATACGCAGCACCAGACCGATAAGAACAAACGCGAGGATCTTGTATTTCGGGAACTTTGTCTCGTCGTTCATCGGCTTGAGAAACAGTCCGCTGACAAAGAGGAACAGCGGCATATGGAAGGAATATATCATTACGTACAGCGCCTTTTCGAGCGTGTAGCCGTCGAAATCGGTCATGTAGTTGATCGCGTGACCGATGACAACGAGGACGATCGCGAGGCATTTTATGTTGTCGTAGAGATAAATTCTCTCCTTGGCGTTTGGAATTTTTTTAACTTCCGTACTCAAAATGAAAGCTCCTTACTGCTTTGTAAAATAGACCTTGTAGCCGTCGTAGGTTACAACGATGCACTGCTTTTCGCCCTTTGTTACAATATCGAACTGCGACTGTGTGTCGTCGTCAAAGAGCACGTTTATTTTGTCGCCGGCAATCTCGTAGGTACCGGTGTGGGTGCCGTCGGTGGGGTTCCCCGGACTGAGCCACAGCTCAAAGGTGCCGTTCGACTCAAAGCTGAGCGTACCCTGATAGTTGGAGTAGTAGGAATTGTAAACCTCGCGGATATCAACCTCGTCGCCGCTGGCGTTGTCAGCCGAGGACGGAACCCAGACGGTGTCCTTTATTTCGACCGAGCCGCCGCATGCCGTGAGAACAACAAGACATAAGACCGCCGAAGCAAAGACGGATATCAAAGCTGCTTTTTTCATGGCGTCACCTAACCGAAGTATACGGTGAAATCGCCGTATTGAATATTGAACTGCGCCGGTGTGTCGCCGTCCCATTCGGTCACCTCGATGCGCATGTTTCTGTCGTTTGTATACGTCGCGTGGATCGTCTTGTCCTGAACAACGTACGCTCCGCGGTTCGACTCGCTCGAGATAAGCGTGTCCTTGAAGGTGCCGTCGCTGTTGAAGGTGAGAACGCCCTCGGCGGCTCCCGTGCCGAACACCTCGCGCAGCGTCGCGCTGCCGCCGGTGAGGTTGTCGTCTACCTTGCCGTTTGGAATGAAGGTGGCGTTGAAATAGCTCACCTCGACGTCAGGATCGGTAGGTACTGCGATATCGATCGGCTCGTCCTCGGTTTTGACCGAGCTTTCGGCTGAGGTGGTCTGTTCCGTTTCAGCCTTGGTTTCGACTGTCTCATCCGCAGCGGAGGTTGCGGCTGCTTCAGTCGTCTGAGCTGCGGGAGCGTCTGTCTGAGAAAGAGCTTCCGTTGTTGCTGCAACGGTGGTTTCTTCACCCTTGAAAATCGACAAGCCGCCGTTCATAAAGAAAATCGCGCCGCCGACTATCGCTCCGACAACTACTACCGCTACGATAATCAGAATTACCAGCGGCGCGTTTGAAGTCTTTTGTTGATGCTTTCCTGCCATTTAGTTCTCCCCGCTTTCCTCTGCAGCGCGCTTCATCTTGATCAGTACGCTGCGCTTGATCATTTTTCCGTCAAAATAAATATACTCGTCGCCGTCGGCGGATTCGTCGATCTCAAGCTTTCTGAGCTGCCCGGCGGTATCCTCCTCCGCTTTTTTGCGGCGCAGGTTTTCAAGCTCGCTGTATTTCTCGCTGAGCCGCTTGTCCACCTTGCGCGACTGAGACTCGCGGTCGGTTATCATTATATACATCCTCTTGTAAATCGCGGAATTGATGATGAACGCCGTGACCGAGGGCAGAATGAACAGTCCCAAAACAGCGGTGACTACAGCGATCGCGATCGAGTTTCCGCCGCAGCAAATCAAAAACGACGAGGCTACAACAAGCATCAGAAACAAGCCGAACGTAGCGATCAGATTTGATTTCAGCTCACCGAAGCTCATGAGGAGTCCGTTGCGGTAAATCGCCTTCATCGGAAGGTCAAAGCTGACGGTCATCGCCGGAACGTGGAAGAAAAAGAACATAAGCAGCACGCCGATAAGAATGCAAAACGCCATCAGCACATAGAACATTCCGTTCTCGGCGCCCATGCGAAAATAGAGCGTCGCGGAGTAGTAGGTGAAAAACGCGGCGATATAAAATAATATTCCGTGCACCAGAAAACGCAAAAAGTTCTCTTTTACGTTTGCAACAAACGTTCTGAATACGTCCACGTCAAGCTCGCCCTTTGCGATGTGCAGGGTTACGCTGACAACTCCCGCGTAAAACGGGAACAGCGGAATAACCGTGAACAGCTGGATAAAAAATGAATTTATGCCGGTCAGAGTGTTTATCGCGAAAAATGCTGCAAAAAACACCGCGGCGGGTATCGCAAATAAAAGATTGGTCAGCAACAGCTTGGGAAAGCCCCTGAACAGGTTGCCGAACACCCGCGCAATAGGCAGGGTTTTGTTTTCATTTGCCATAAGTTCCTCCGAATGAATTAGATATCACCAAAACGCTTTCGCGAACAGCGTCCACAATACCGTGTCGAGAAGCGCGGCGAGAAATGTCATGATCAGCGCGGACACAAACCGCGAGCTGTAGCGCAAAACGCTCTCCCTCATTCCGCACTCAGGCGGTTCGGCCGAGATCATCAGCCTGAACTGACGTATCGAAAACCGAAACGCCGCCGCCGAAAATCCGGTGAGCGCAACGCAGAACAAAAAGGTTCCCGGCAGGAGCACCAAAAGATAGAAGCCCAAGCCGTTTAGTCCGTTTTTAATAATGAGATACGCGGCGGTCAGACCTGTTCCGAAGCCCTTGAACAGCACCGTGAACAGCTGAAACGGAAGTCCCCACGGGGCGGTTCCGAGCAGATAGACAGCCGTGATAAATATGAAATCCGAGGCGAAGCAGGCGCAGAACACTCCCAAGGCTCCCTTGCTCAAACGCGAGTCGAGGTTGGTAGTAAAGAGAAAATCGAGCGACTGCAGCATTCCGTCGCCGGCGCTGCGCGCGTATGCCGCTCCCAGAGCAAGTCCCGCAAGAAGCAGGACGGCAAAAAGAAGCGTTACTCCGTTTTTCTTAGCTGTCTGAGCGAGGTTCGGCAGGCTGATACGCGGTCGGTTCGCCAGCGGACGCGGTTTTTTGAATGAAAATACAATGCCTTTCACAGAAACATCCCTTTCTTTAACTTCGTTAAAGCATATGAGGGATGTCTGCAAAATATGTTACCTGCCCAGCTCCTCGGCGCGGTCGGTGCACGCCTGCATTGCGTCGCGGATGGCTTCGGTAAAGCCGTGCTCTCTGAGCTTATTGAGAGCCGCGATGGTGGTGCCGCCCTTTGAGCTGACCTTTTCTATCAGAACGTCGGCGCTGTCGCCGCTCTCTCTGAGCATTGCCGCCGAGCCCTCAAGGGTGGCGCAGATAAGGTTCATCGCCTTGTCGTAGTCGATACCGCAGGATTCGGCGTAATCAGCCATTGCCTTGGCAAAAAGATAAATATACGCCGGACTTGAGCCGTTGACCGAGATGATCTCGTTCATGTGCTCCTCGGTGATGTACTCGCACACGCCGCTGCCGGCGAAAAGCTCCTCAACGATCTTTTTGTCCTCGTCGGAGATATTCTCCGACGGACAGAGAGCCGAAGCGCCCTTGCCGAGAAGCAGAGGTGTGTTCGGCATTACCCTGACCACGGGACATGCCCTGCCGAGAGCGTTCTGAACGTAGCTGATGGAGATGCCGGCAGCGATCGATACGAAGGTATTATCCTCCGTTGCCGCGTCTTTGAGAGACTCGATAGCCTCGGCGTAATGCTGAGGCTTTACCGCCAGAACGATGATGTCGCTCTTCGCCGTAACATCAGCACAGGAGCCGCATACAGCGGCTCCGAGCTCCTTCATGAGATTTTGCTTTTCCTCGCTGACGTCAAAAACATTGATGTTGTCAGCGTTTCCGTTGCGGGCGATGATGCCCTTGATGATCGCGGTCGCCATGTTGCCCGCGCCGATAAATCCGATTTTTTTCATAATGATCCTTCTTTATAAATGCTTAAATGCTGAATCCGCTGCTGCGTGAGCAGGAATAACTGAATCCGTATTTGTTGAGCCAGCCGTCGTTCTCGTAGTCGCCGTAGAAGAACATCTCGGCTTCGTCGATTCGTCTGTAGAGCAGACCCCACCAGCAATCTCCCGCGGCGTGGTGCCACTGGAAGAAGTTCGCAACGTACTGCGACTTGCTTACGTTGTTGAGGTCACGGCTGCCGGAGCCGCCCGACGCGGAAGCGTACTGAGAATAAATATATCCGGTCGTGCCGTTTGAAAGCTTGATTTTGTACCAGCTTGAATTGTAGAGCTGCGCGTCCACAAAGGTGAACGAGGTGTCCTCGTCCATTGTGGTGACTACCGAATAGCCCGTGCCGGCGCCTGAGCGCAGGTTGACGTAGTCGGTATTCACATAGCCGCTGCCGCCCGACTTGACCGAAGCGGACGAGCCGCCGCTGCCCGTATTGAGCAGAACGGAACGCAGATCGCTGTCGTTGGTAATGGCGTAAGAGCCTACGTTGTACGCGAACGAAACGAGCGAGTCGAACTGCTGCTGATTAAACTTTACGTCGTTTGACTTCAAAAACGCGTTGGTGCGCGTGGTGTAGCCGCCCGTGTTTACGGTGTCACAGAGATAGGCGTAAGCCTCGTTGCGCGTAACGTTGTTGTAGAACTGCTCGTTGGTGGTGATGACCTTGCCGTAGCCGACTGTGGGGTCTGAGGTGATGGCGTCGGCGGTAAGCTGAGGCAGATAGCCCTCAAAAACGGAGATCAGGTTGATGACCTCGTCGCTCGCGCGTCTTTCGCCGGTTACGGTCGTTGTCTTGTCGGTTGAATTTGTAACGAACACCTCTCTCTCGCCGCTGACGGGTGTGGTGAGATATTTATCGTAGTCCACAAACTTGGAATACGCCTTGAACGTCCATCTGCCCGAGGAATTGAGCCTTTGTGTGCCCGACCAGAGAATGGTTCCGGACTCGGTCTTTTCCTTTTCGGCGTCGACCGTGTAGGTGGTTGAACCGTCGGTTACAACAAAGTATACGCCGACGCGGTCTGTATCGGTGATCGCCTTGAAGCTCACGTTGGAGCCCTTGGGTGCGGAGTTCGGTGTGGCGTAAACAAAACGGATGTTGTCTCTGCCGATAACCTCGATAAGGCAGGTAGCCGCGCCGCCTGAAGTGTAGGCGGTGATGGTCACAAAGCCGTTCTGCGACTGGGTGTCGACGATGCCGCCGTCGACCTTGGCGATATTCGTATTGGAGGACTTCCACTTTACGCCGGAGGTCGTCGACGTGAGCAGCACGGACTTGCCGCGGCGCATATTCTCGATGCTCTTGCAGGAGATATTGACGCTGCTGCCCGATTTTACGGTGACGTTACAGCTCGCCGAGGAGCTGCCCGAGGCGGCGGTGATCTTCGCGGAGCCTGCGCTCTTTGCGGTGACTACGCCGTCGGAGTTGACCGTTGCGACCGAGGTGTCGGAGCTTGACCACTTGACCGAGCCGCCCTTGGCGGTGATTGCGAGCTGATTGCCCGTGTAGATTGTCTCGGAGGTATTAGAGAGGCTGATGCTTCCCGATGACGAGGAGCCGCCCGAGGATGAACCGCCCGAGGAGCTTTTTTCGATTGTGATATAGTCCTTGATGACCCAGCCGGTCTTGCCGTCGGAGGTCTTGATATTGTACCAGTCTCCGGTGGGAGATTCGCTGACGAGCGTGAACTTGGTGTTCTTGCGCATACAGCTGATCACGGCGTTGCCGGTTCCGGCTCCCTTGCGGAGATTTACGTAATCCTCGTTGACATAGCCCGTTGAAGCGGACGACGAGCCTGAGCCGCCCGAGGATGAACCGCCGCCCGAGGAGCTTTTTTCGATCGTGATATAGTCCTTGATGACCCAGCCGGTTTTACCGTCGGAGGTCTTGATATTGTACCAGTCGCCGGTGGGAGATTCGCTGACGAGCGTGAACTTGGTGTCCTTGCGCATTACCGTTACGACCGAGTTGCCTGTGCCGGCGCCTGTGCGCAGGTTGACATAGTCGGCGTTGATAACGCCCGTTGAGCCGGATGAGGATGACGAAGAATCGTCGTCCTTGATCTCAGCGTCTGCTCCGCCGCTGCTGCCGCTGTCGGTGGCGGTAACGAAGCTCTTGTGGACGTAGCCTGTTTTGCCGGTCTCCTTCTCGGTGATCTTGTACCAGTCCGAACCGTAAAGCTCGCCGCTCTCAAAGGTGACCTCGGTGTCCTCACGCATACAGGTCAGAACGCTGTAGCCGGTGCCCGCGCCCGAACGCAGGTTGACGTAATCGTCCGAGATGTAGCCCTTGCCGCCGGTTACGGGCTTTGTCGCCGCGTTTGCCGCTATCATCGGTATAGCAACCGCGAATACGGAGGCTATAAGAATTACGGCAAGCACGATGCAGACTACTCTTACAACTGTCTTTTGTTTCATATTTTCACCTTCCTGACTTCTAAAATTCTAAACAGAAATTATATCATATTGTGACAGTTTTTTCAATAAGTCAGCGCCGTTATTTGAACGAGCGCAGGAGTTTTCCGTGGATTTTTCTGACGTAAAGCATGACGAACGAGGTGAGCGCGAAATCGTACAGCAGAAAAAACAGATTGCCGAACGCAAGAAACGCGAGGGGCATATATATTCCGAAAAGGGTAAACTCCTCAGCCGGAACCGCCAGCAGCTTTACGGCGATGAAAAACGAACCGACCGCCGCGGCGTTGAAAACCGCGAATTTGAATATGTATTGCAAAATTCTTGACTTTACCTTACTCTCAAAAAACGCCTTGAGCACCGGATAGTACCCGAAAAGCACGGCGAAATTCAGCACCGCCTCCTTGTCGCCCGCGATAAAAAACGACAGCACCGACACAACGGCGTAAACGCCGAGCGCCCATTTTGCGCCGTACTCAACGACTACCGCGACGAGCAGTCCGCCGGCAAAGCACGGCAGAGCGTAGGTTCCGACCGGAACGATCGAGGTTATCAGCATGAGCACGACCGCCAGCGCCGCGATGATTGCACAGAAAGCAAGCTTGAAGGTCGGCTTAGTGACAGGGCTTTTCATATCAGCGGCACCCTCCGCCGCAGCAGTTGCACATGCAGTCGGCGCAGATCATAGCGCTGCATACATCGCACGGCGAGCAGCCTCCGTACTCGTATGAATTATTCGGGCGGTAACCGCCGTAATTGTAGTTGTACTGTGTGTTCATGTTGTTCAGCGCGGTGCGGTACTCCTGATTGTTGGGATCCATGTTGACCGCTGTCTGGAACTCAACATTCGCGCGGTCGTTCCAGCCTCTGCGGAAAAAGCACATTCCTGTGAGAAAGTGCCACTCCGCGTCGCGTTCGGCTTCGGGAATGCCGTTGAGGATATTTTCCGCCTCGTTTATCATATTGCGCTGAATGTAGATTCTGACGCTGTTGTATTTGGAATTAGCCGAGGAACCATAGCCCGAGCTGTATGACGAGGAACCTGTGGAACCGGTTCCCTTTCCCTTCCGGCGCATACGGTTGATTTCGTCGTACGCCTCGTTTACCTCCTTCATCTTCTGCTCGGCAACGTCTGCGAGCGGACTGTCGGTGTAATTGTCGGGGTGGTATTTTTTCGCGAGATTGCGGTACGCTTTTTTTATTTCTTCGTCGGTTGCGCCCGGTGAAACGCCGAGCACCTCATAGGGATTGCTCATTTCTTACCTCCCTGCGGCACGGAGAGCACGCTGTTTTGCTTCAGCGGAAACCCGTACGTTATCATATTGTCAAGTATTCCCTTGAAATCGTAAATTGTCAGCAGATTGTACGCGTCGTATGCTCTGGCGAGCGACTGGCTGAGGACAGCGTTCATGTAGCCGCGCAAATCCTCCGTTTCGACATACAAAAACGGATTGAAGCATCCGCGCTTTTTATCCTTTTCATAATCGTCGGCGGCGTCCATAAGGTAGACCCACCTGCCGAGCTGATAGCCGCACTCGTACAAAACGCGCGACTCAGATTCGCTTCTGCCCTCGGCTTTCATTATTTCGGCAAGCATACACGCTGTCGGGTGCGCCGCCTCGTCGAGCAGGGGCTTGTCCTTTTTCTCGACCTCGAGCTGCGCGGTCAGTATATCGCAGACGGTTTTGTCAAGCTCGGGATAACGCCCTGCCGCCTTCTTTCGCCAGTGCGAGAAAAACGGCTTTACCAAACGAACGGCCAAGGACTTGAAAAATCCGCTGTCGCTTATATCGTCGAGCAGTTTGTAGTAGACGGTGATTACCGTCAGCGCAGCGGCACGGCTGTAGCAATCGTCACCGCAGCGCGCGTATTTGCACTTTTTCAGAGGGTTAAAACGGCAGCGTCCGTCGTCGAAGCCGGAACAGCTTCTGCGCAAAGACATCAGCGTTACGGCGTAAAAGGTGCAGTCGTAACTGAGGGCGAACCGCGCAAAAACCGAGTAGTCCTTTCCGAGCTGCCTGCACAAGCCGCAGTACACGGACTTATACGCTTCAAATTCCCTTACCTTTAGTTCCGCCTTGTCGATTTGCAGATATCCGAACATATACGCTCCCATAATACTTTTTGGTTTATAATTATACCATACGTACAGGAATTTTTCAATAGTTTGTCAAATTATTTTTTCTATAATCGAAATTTGGCAGGGCTTGATTCGCAGCCCGAAGCAGTGTATAATATAAGCGGTGAACAAAATGAACGTTTATGATTTTGACAAGACTATTTACGACGGCGACTCAACCGCCGATTTTTATCTTTTTTCGCTCAAACGACACAAGGGTATATTCTGTCTTGCGCCTTCCCTGCTCGGCGCGTTTCTCCGTTTCTACGTTTTCAAAAAGGGCAGCAAGACCGACTTCAAACAGATCATGTACCGCTTTCTCACGCGCTGCGATATCGACCAAGACGTTGCCGACTTCTGGGCTTTGCACCGCGCAAAAATCAAAAAATTCTACCTGAATCAACAGAAGGACGACGACGTTATTATCTCCGCCTCGCCGGAATTTTTGCTTGAACCGATCTGCCAAAGCCTAGGCATACGGTTTCTGATGGCTTCGCGCGTTGATAAAAACACAGGCGTTTACGACGGAGAGAACTGTCACGGCAAAGAAAAGGTGCGCAGGTTTTACGAGATATTTCCGAACGGCAAAATCGGTGAATTTTACTCGGACAGCTACAGCGACACTCCGCTTGCAGAGATTGCCGAAAAGGCGTTTATCGTAAAGGGAGAAACGCTTGAGGACTGGAAATTTGAAAAGAGGAACTGAACGAAAAATTCAGCTCCTCTTTATTAATTATTCGCAGCCGCAGCCGAACGCGGCGGCACCCGAATCCGCTTCAACTGTGCTGGGCGGAAAGAAGGATTCCGTCGGGAATTCGATTTTGCTGAATACCTCGCACGGGTCGTCGGTCTTAGCCGCGCACTCCTTTCTCGGAACACAGAAATCGTAGGAAGGAATCATCAGCTGCACATTTCTGCTCAGCTGGACGATGGAAAAGATTCCGAGGGTGACGAGGATATGCTGGGCGGTAGGCACAACAAGCTCTGCGCCGAAGTAATTTGCGACTGCCTCGGGCACAAACGGCAGGATATCCGGCGTGGTGACCGCCTCAACAGACGATGCAAGCGCCATCGGTGCGGATACCTGAACCGTCACCTTCGGCACGGTGCTGACCGCTCCGTTGCAGCTGTCAAAGTCGCTGGCGTCGATTGCCGGCGCCGCGTCGCCCGAAAATACCTTTGCGCTTGCGTCGCTGCCGTAAAGCACCACGCGCTTTGAGGCGGTGGCAAGACCCGTTACCGTAGCCGGCAGGGTGCCTCTTCCCGTGTAGACCTCAGCTCCGACCGCGATATAAAAGACCACGTCTACGGCGTAGTAGCCGCGGTTGAAGGCAACCGAATCCACCGAGATATTGGCGGTGAGCACGCTCGCCTTTGTTACGCGCACCGAAGCGGCGTTTTCTACCAAATCCTGATCCTCGGCGGTGAAGAACACCGTAAGGTCACGCAGGCAATCCTTTGCGCCGCAGCTGTCATAAATGCGCGGCACGTCTATACACACGGGTTCGAACCGAACTTCCTGACCGTCTGCAGCGGAAACGGCTTGAGCGTCATTTTCTATACTGACTTCCGACATAAAAACAACCTCCATATAAGTATTTACAGTCTGACTGTAATACCATAGTATGGAGGTTAATCTTTTGTGTGATTATTTCGCGGAGTATTTGGACAGATATTTTCTGAACAGTCCGCGCAGATGCGACGGGTCGGAATAATTGTAGTTTGAGAGTGAAACGAAGATTTCGCTCTTGTCGGTGGTGTAGCTCAGCATTGAGGAATATGCTCCGCAGCGACCCGAAGCGGTCAGCCTGTCGCCGCTTACGTACATTCCGCAGGAATAGCCGTCTTCGGTGGCGGTGCGCATTATATTTATCGATTCGTCGCTGAGTATCTTGTCGTAGAAGATGCCGTCCGTCCACTTGAGCAGATCGGAGATATTTGAGATAATTCCGCAGGCGGAATAGCCTACTCCGCTGTAGCAGAGCTTCTCGCCCTCCTCCCTGCCGTCGTAAGGAAGCGCAAGCTTTTCGTCGCTGCCGCATGAGGTGGCGTTCATTGCGAGAGGCTTGAATATCTCGGATTTTATATACTCCTCGTAGCTCTTTCCGCTCGCGGAGGCTATGATCTCGCCGAGGAGGTAGTAGTTGCTGTCGGAGCTTTCAAACGAGGTCGAAGGCTCAAAGCGCAGCTCCTGAGAGAGGATCCAGTCGAGGATTATCTCTTTGTTTTCTTCAAACGAATTGTCATCCTTAACGCTGTCGGTTATCGCGATGTGCAGATCAGCCGCCATATCGCTTATATCGCTGCGGACGACGTAATTCGGGATTCCCGAGGTCATGTTGAGGAGGTTTTCTACGGTGATGCTGTCTCCGTATTCGTAATCGGGGAAAAACTCGTCGATGGTATCGTCAAGGCTGAGCTTGCCGCTGTCGACAAGCGACAAGACCGCCGCCGCGGTAAACTGCTCGGTCAGAGAACCGATGTAGAACCGCGTGTTGATCGAATTGTTCTTATGGTTGTTTGAATCGGAGGAGCCGGTGGCGCTGAGGTATTCAAAGTCGTTGCCGAGCTTCATGTACACCACGCCCTTGAACCGTCTCTCGGAGATATATTTATTGAAGGTTTCGTTGATTTCATCGGTCTTTTGCTTGATTGAAAGGAAATCGTAGCGCTTTACGTTTGCCGGAGTATCGACAGTCGCCGGCTTTGTGGTAACGGCGGTTGCCGCGGCGGTGGTCTGAGCAACGGTTTCCGCCGTAGTTTCAGGCTGTGATTCCCCGGATTTGCCGCAGCCGCACAAGAGGGCGCACGCGGCGAGAGATACGCAAATTATTGACCTGAGATGCTTTAACAAATCAATCACCTTCTATAATTTTTCCATCTTACAGAAATTTGCCATCAGTTTTTTGGTGCCCGCCTTGTCAAAGGCGATTTCGAGCAGGGTGTCGTTGCCCATCTTTTCGGCGTTCATTATCATTCCCTTGCCGAACAGCTTGTGCATAACAACGTCGCCCACTCTGTAGGTAACTCCCGACTTAACCGCGGGCGGCTTGTAGCCTCCCAAACGCGGAGTGCCGCTCTTTGGCTTTGAGCCTGCGCCGGCTGCCGAAATCTCGATCGAAGCGGAAGTTCCGAACGCAGACACGGTGCGGAGTCTGCCCTCTCCGGTGCGCTCGACAAGCTCGGAGGGTATCTCGCCTAAGAAACGCGACTCCTTGTTGTACGTGGTCGAGCCGAAAAGCATTCTGTACTTCGTCTTTGTGAGGTAGAGCTTTTCCTTGGCGCGGGTGATTCCGACATACGCAAGGCGGCGTTCCTCGTTGATTTCGTCGGGATTCATCATTGAGGCGTTCGACGGAAAAAGTCCGTCCTCCATGCCCGTGATGAACACCACCGGGAACTCCAGTCCCTTGGCGCTGTGGAGCGTCATCATTACGCAGGTGTCGGCGTCGGCGTCGTAATTATCGATATCGGTCATGAGCGAGATTTCCTCGAGGAAGTTTGAGAGGTCGGCTTCGTCGCCGTAGTCCTCCTCGAATTTGATGATATTCGACGAAAGCTCCTCGATGTTCTCAATGCGAACGTCGGCGTTTTCCTTCTCGGCACGCAGGTAATTTTCGTAGCCGGTATGCTCGATAATCAGATTGTATAATTCCGCAAGAGAATAATCGCCGCTTTCCTCAGCCTCTATCAGCCCGTCGATCAGTCTGACAAATTCCCTGAGTTTTGCCGAAGCCCGCGACAGCTGCGGATAAGCGTCTGCGTCCCTGATTACCGAATAAATGCTCTCGCCGAGACCTGCCGCGATATCTGCCGCGACAGAGACGGTCTTTGCACCGATCGAGCGCTTGGGCACGTTGATGATACGGCTGAGCCGGACGTCGTCGTGCGGATTGTTGATAACCTGCAGATAGGCGACCATGTCGCGGATCTCCTCGCGGTCGTAGAAGCGGTGACCGCCGATGATGCGGTGAGGAATGCCGCTGCGCGAAAGCGACTGCTCAATGGCGTTCGACTGCGCGTTGGTGCGGTACAACACAGCGAAATCGGAGTATTTTCTGCCGTCCGCGACTCCGTCCATGATCGTCTTTGTCACGAACGCCGCTTCGTCGCGCTCGCTGTCGCAGGTATGTATTACTATTTTATCACCCTTGGGGTTCTCTGTCCAGAGGGTCTTGCCCTTTCGGATGGTATTGTTGGCGATAACGCCGTTGGCGGCGTTGAGTATGTTCCGGGTGCTGCGGTAGTTCTGCTCAAGCCTGATAACGCGCGCTCCGCTGAACGTCTTTTCGAACGAAAGGATGTTTTCGATAGTGGCTCCGCGGAATTTATAGATACTCTGGTCGTCGTCGCCGACAACGCAGATGTTGCCGTATTTTTCGGCGAGCATGGCAACAAAGCGGTACTGCACCTTGTTGGTGTCCTGATACTCGTCGACCATGATGTACTTGAACTGGTTCTGATAAAAGCCAAGCACCTCGGGTTCCTGCTCAAACAGCTCGACCGCCTTGCAGAGCAGATCGTCGAAATCCATTGCGTCGGCGGTTTTCAGACGCGCCTGATAGATCTCGTAGATCTTGGCGATAGATACCCTGCGGCTGTCGTACTCCGCGTCCTTCTTCATCTGCTGAGGGGTGAGCATTTTATCCTTTGCCTTCGAAATCTCGGAGAGCACAGACCTGACGGGCAGCTGCTTCTCGTCGATCTGAAGCTGCTTCATGATGTCCTTGACGAGACGCTTCTGGTCGTCGGTGGCGTAAACGGTGAAGTGGCTCGAATAGCCCAGTCTGTCTCCGTAACGGCGAAGAATACGCGCGCAGGTGGAGTGGAAGGTGGCAGCCCAGATATCTGCGCCGCCCTCGGGAACGGTGTTGCAGATACGCTCCTTGAGCTCGCCTGCCGCCTTGTTGGTAAAGGTGATGGCGAGGATGTTCCACGGTTTGCAGAGTCCCGACTGCAGAATATAGGAAATGCGGTTGACAAGCACGGTGGTCTTGCCTGAACCGGCTCCCGCGAGAATCAGCAGCGGTCCCTCTGTCGCGAAAACCGCCTGCTGCTGCATTGGATTCATAAATGAAAACTGTTGCTTTAAATCATTTTGCATTATTGTGACTTCGTCCTTGTAAAGTGATAAAATAAAGGGCGGACAAGCCGCCCCTGTGGTTTATTATTTAATGCTTTCCTGATACTTCTGGAGAATCTCCTCGGCGTTGTCGGCTACGATAAGGCTGACAAAGTTGCCGTCCTTGGTGACCTTGCACTTCTTTACGGAGTCGAGCTTTTCGGGAGTGTAGGAAGCGTACTGGCTTACGATCGAGTTGTAACGTGCCGCAAGAGCCTTTTCGATCTCGCTTGCCGCGTCCGCGTCGGTAGCCTCTACCAATATGATCTCTACAGGCGCGTTGTTGTTGGAATCGATCTCAGCCGCGAACTGCTTAACGCCTTCGGGGTCGATTGAGTAGTACTTTGAGAGGTCGTCCTTGCTCTCGAGAGATTTGAGGTTAAGGCTGTAGCTGCTGTTGATATCGGTCATGACCTTGTTGAGATCGGCGCCGCCGCCGCAGCCCGCAAGTACGGACACGCTCATGATGGCAGCGATTACCAGTGCGATGATTCTTTTCATATAATTTATTTCTCCTTTGCAATATAGTTCCATTATATTATAGACTATTTTTTTGAGTTGTCAATACGTTTCCGTTTTTTTGTGACTAATGTCAACGGATTTTGGAAAAACCAGTCGGATCGCGCGGTGGACGTTAGTTATCGTCACCGGCTTATCGGTGCGCTCGTGTTCTCCGTCGAGAGACCAGTCGATCGGTTCTTCGCACTCCAATTTGACCGCTGAGGTGCTGAAAACCGTTATCAGCTCGGAATCGTATTTGCCGCTGAGCACGGCGCGGACGGCGTCGTTGAACTCGAAGAGGTTCTTCGGACGGCGGATGAGCACAACCTCGTGAAGCCCGTCCTGCAGGTCGACAAGCTCCTCGTCAAACCGCAAAAGTCCGCCGATCGAGGTGGAATTGCTCACTGAGCCGTAGATATAGTCGTCCTCGTAGGTATTGCCCTTGTCGTCGGTCAGCCTGACGCGGTATGACTTGAGGCTGACAAGCTCCTTTGTGCCGGTAATCACATAGGCGAGGTGTCCGAACCGCTGCTTGAGATTACGCGGAGTGGCGTAGGAGCTTTCGGCAAACAGACCGAATGAGGCTACATATATAAAATACTTGCTGTTGAACCTCCCGACGTCAAGCTCCTGCACAACGCCGTGGTTGAGGTCGATTATGGACATCAGGATATCGGAGGAAAGTCCCATGTTTTTTGAAAAGTCATTCGTGGTTCCCGTGGGAATGTAGCCGATCGCGGGACGGTTTTGGAGCGGTACAACTCCGTTTACCACCTCGCCGAGGGTTCCGTCGCCTCCGCAGCAGACGATCAGCTCCACGTTCTCTCCGTACTCGCGCGCATAATGCTTAGCGTCGTCCTTTCGCCTTGTCATAAGAGTTGTAACCGAAACTCCCTTTTTCTTTAGTATCGAAAGAATATCGTCGATATACTCGGTTATCATCGTCCTGCCCGAAACAGGGTTTACAATCAAGATGGCGTTCATGCTTACACTCCGAATTATATTTCTGAAATAGAATAATAAGCCCGTTGATCCGGCAAATTTCCTTTTATTTGATGATATCACAACAGACGGTTTTTTTCAAGAATATTTTGGATGACAAATGCGGCGAACGCCTGAAAACGCTCTTGAAAAACGCCGTGCTTTATGCGATAATTATTACAACAATAACACGGAGGTAAAACGTATGATAAAGGAACAATTTACCGATCTGTATCTTCCCTACCCCGGTCACGGCGACCGCAGGGTCACGGTGCTTGTGCCCGAGCACGGCGAAAACGAGCTGCTGCCCGTTATCTACATGACCGACGGCCAGAATCTCTTTGATGAAAAAGCCGCCGTCTGGGGCTGCTGGCACGTTCCCGAAACTATCCGCGCCGAGCTTGAACGCAGCGGAAAAACAGCGGTCATCGTGGGTATCTTCAACGATTCCCATCTGCGCGACAGCGAGCTTACCCCAAAGAGCATAGGCGAACTGATTTGTCCCGAAAAGCTGCCCGACCTTACCACTCCTCAGGGTGAGATCTTCGACGAATTTATTGTAAATACCGTTATGCCTGCCGTTGAGTCGCGCTTCCCCGTCAGCCGCAAAAGATGTGACACCGCGATCTGCGGAAGCTCGTCCGGCGGCTTGCAGGCGTTCTTTACCGCGCTGAGCCACCCCGACCTGTTTTGCGCCTCGGGTGCGCTGTCTCCGGCGTTTTTGCTCTATTCCGCAGACGATATGCGCCGCTGGATATACTCTAAGCTGGGCGAGAATATGCCGTACCTCTACATCTACACCGGCGCCGGCGACGAGCTTGAAATGGGTATTTACGAGAGCGTGGAGCAGACCTACGATATCCTGATGGAATGCTATCCGTTTGACAGGCTCAACGAGGTTGTTCTGTTTGAGGAGAAGCACCACGAATCCGCATGGGAACCGGTTTTCGGCGATTTTCTCCACACCTTCCTTGAGCGCCGCGGAGAATTTTAAATACTCTTTTTTATCGTATTCAGCGCGCTTTTCTCGATACGGCTGACCTGAGCCTGCGAGATTCCGATTTCGGACGCCACCTCCATCTGGGTTTTGCCCTTGAAAAACCGCAGACCGAGGATCCGCTTTTCTCTGTCAGAGAGGCTCTTTATCGCGTCCTTTATCGCAAGCTCCTCGAGCCATGCAGAATCGTCGCCCGTGTCGCTTATCTGATCCATCACGTAGACCGTGTCGGCGCCGTCCGAAAAAACCGGCTCGTAAAGCGATACCGGCTCGACGATCGCTTCGAGCGCGAGCACTACGTCCTCTCTCGGCACACCCATTCGGCGTGCTATTTCATCCACACCGGGTTCCCGATTATTCTCAGCTGTGAGCATCTCCTTTATCTGCATTGCTTTGTAGGCGGTATCGCGCATTGACCGCGATACCCTTACGCTGTTGTTGTCGCGCAGATACCGCCGCAGCTCGCCGAGTATCATCGGCACGCCGTAGGTGCTGAATCTGACGTCAAGGCTTGGGTCAAAGTTGTTTATCGCCTTTATCAGCCCGATCACGCCTACCTGAAAGAGGTCGTCCAGCTCCTCGCCGCGGTTGCGGAAGCGGTGGATAACGCTCAAAACAAGCCGCAGATTGCCCTCTATCATTTCATCGCGAGCACGCTTTGCCGCGCGCTTGTCGCCGCTGCGGATTATCTTCATCAGCTCGCGCTTTCTTTCCTCGCTGAGCACCTTCAGCTCCGAGGTATTTACTCCGCAGATTTCAACCTTTCCGTACTGCAAAAAATCGCCCCCGACAATAGTTCTATATCAGAATTATTGCCAAGGGGCGTTTTGTTATTCATATTAATACAATCCGATCGCCGCGAAAAACAGCACCGAGAGCATTCCGCAGGTTGTGCCTAGAATTACGCCTGCGATCACGTCGGTAAGATAGTGAACGCGGAGGTAGATTCGCGAGAAGCTGATGAGCGCCGCTAATATGATGATCGGAACGAAGGTGATCACCCTGCAGCGCAGCAGCGAAACGCCTACCATTGCGAACGAAGCGGTGGTGTGACCCGACGGGAAGGAATAAAACCTAGGGCGGTTAATAAGCTGCTCGTCGTCGTCGAGGCTGTGGCAAGGTCTGATGCGCTTGACCACGTGCTTGATCAGACCCTCGCCCATAACGTGGGCAAATGCGAGAGCCACTACAAAATTGAAGCCCGTCGCGCGCCATTCGGGACGGATAAGAAAAGGCAGAGTGATAAGCCACCAGATGATTCCGACGTTTGCGGAACGCGAGGCGGTTTTCATTATTATATTCAGCGACGGACGGTGAAGTCTGCTGATATTATGGAGCACCTTGTAGTCAAGGTTTTTGATTCTGGCAAACATAGTTCATTACTCCCTATAGCCGATCCAAAACTCTTATTATTTTGATTATAACACATTATTCGCGGTTTTACCAGTGTCATTTTCTACCAATCAGCGTCATTATCTAAATCATTATTATCATTTCCGCCATTATCGACGCCGCCTCCGCTGTTATCGGAGCGCTCAACAAGTCCTGCCTGAGGGTCGTAATACTCGCTGTCGCGAAAATCCGAAACTCCGGACTCGCCGTTGATTCTGCCCTCGTAGTAGCTGTCGTAATGATCGAGAAAATCGTCGCTCGGGTCGGCGAGGATCCAGCCCAGAGCCTCGTCGTACTGATACCAGCTTCCGTCCTGATTGTAGAAGTAGGTATCGTTGTAGTTATAATACCCCAGATCCCTGCTGTATTCCTTCGGCTTTTCGAAAAATCCCGAACCGCCGACACAGGTAGACAGCGCCGCGATCAACAGCGCGATCGCGAGCACAACCATGATAACGGTTGACAGGGTGACGTACCGTTTTCGCATGACCGCGGGATTTGAGCTGCGGACGATGAGGTCGCCGCCGTCAGATTCATCGGAAAGCGGTTTCGCGGACACACCGGTCGGGATTCCGCAGATCGGACAGGCGCGCTCCGTCTCAGAAAGAATATTTCCGCAGTTTTCGCATCTTTTCTGCATACAGACCACACCGCCCTTTTGAAGCATATATATAAATATTATATCCGAAAATGACAAGTCTGTCAATAATCATCCCAAATAGAACCGATATCATTTTAAATAAATATTTTTCACTTTTCGTTGCAAAACTATTGTATATCTGGTAAAATAATAATAGGCTTTTTAGATTTTTTCACCTTATCAACGGGTTACAATAACGGAAAGCGAGGATTAACATGAACGACAAAAGCAAACGCATCTTCGGAAACGAAATCAGCAAGGCTGATTACAAAAAAGCGCTCAGAACCAAGCAAAAGTACACCAGAAAATACGGCGACGACAGCAGCAGCGACTACTCGGCAAAGCTTCTGCCGAACTCTACCCTCAACGAACCTCTCGGGGTTTACGACATCCGCGTTAACGAGGGTAAGAGCAACGAGCCTTTTGACCTCGAAAAAGGTCTGATCGTCGGCAACATCCGCATGGGCTTCGGCCATTACCGCATTTCGATCGCGATGGCTTCCGCGGCTCACGCGCTGGGTTACACGCCTTACTGGATGGATCTGAATTCCTTCTCCGACACAACCTGCACAAAGGTTATCGGCGCGCAGAACGACCTCTACTCGCTCGGCTCGAGAATCTCGCAGAAGAGCAAGGCGTTCAACAAGGCGGTCTGGGAACCGATGAACTACGAGGGCTTCCGTCAGCTCAGCTACAACTCATCAGACCAGAAAAACGCCGAGCTTATGGCGGCGGTGTTCAAGAATATCCCCAAGGAGCTTCCGATCATCGGCACCCACGTCTGGCCTGCTCAGGCGGCGATTCACGCCGGAATGCAGTACGTGGTCAACGCGATTCCCGACAACTGGCCTATGGCGCTTCACCTTGCCGAAGGAAGCGTTCACACCGTTCAGACCCATCAGGCTTACATGGGCTACCGCATCCTCAACGGCATGCGCAAAAAGGACGTGCTCAAGCCGATGCCTGCCGACAGCCTTGTTTACACCGGTCACTACATCGACCATGAGCTTGTCGCGAACATCAAATACGACTGCGAGAAGCGTATGGCGCGAAAGGCTCAGAACAAGCCGATGAGGTTTTTGCTTACGATCGGCGGCGCAGGCGCTCAGAGAGAGCTGTTTTCGGCGGTCATCAAGCACCTTATGCCCTACGTCCGCCGCAGAAAAGCCGTGATTTACGTCAACGTGGGCGACTACAGGCAGGTTTGGGACGAGCTGCTCAAGGAGACAAAATACCTCGACGTTGCGAGCAAAACCCACTTCGGCAACTGGAACGACACAAAGGATTTTGCTCAGAAGGCGATCGACGGCGACGTTTACGGTATTCACGCGTTTTGGCACGAAAATATTTTTGAGGCGGTTTACTGCACCAACCTGCTGATGCGTTCCGCCGACGTTCTGCTCACCAAGCCTAGCGAGCTGGCGTTTTATCCGATTCCGAAGCTCTTCCTCAAGCGGATCGGCGGTCACGAAAAATGGGGCGCTATCCACTCTGCCGAAATGGGCGACGGCACGCTTGAATGCACGGATATTCCGCACACGCTGCAGATGATCGACATGTTCCTCGGAGAAAAGGAGCTGCTTGCGCAGATGTGCGAAGCAATACAGGTAAACGACTCCGTAGGTCTTTACAACGGCGCATACAAGGCGGTCGAGCTTGCTATGGAAATGAAAAATAAAGGATAAATAAAAAATCAACCTCCGTCGTAAAAAACGGAGGTTTTGTCTGTTTAGGGGCAAAGCGCCATTAGCTCGTCGAGAAGCCTGTCGGCGGCGTCAGCCTTTGAGAGAAGCGGCAAATCGGTCACGCCGTCTCTTTTTATCAGAACGAGATGATTTGTGTCGGTGCCGAAGCCCGAGCCTTCGTCCCTGAGCGAATTGGCGGCTATAAGGTCGGCGTTTTTCTTCTGCAGCTTGGCGCGCGAGTTCTCGAGCATATTCTCGGTTTCCATCGAGAAGCCGCAGATAAGCTGTCCTTCGCGCTTGTTCTCGCCGAGCCATTTCAGAATATCGGTCGTGCGCTTCATCGGGATTGAAAGATCTCCGTCCGATTTCTTGATTTTCTCGTCAGCCGTCGCTTCGGGAGTATAATCCGCGACAGCGGCGGTCTTGATGATTATATCCGCGTCGGCGCAGTTGTCCTTGACCGCCTCGAACATATCCTGAGCGGAAGTGACGTTTACGACCCTGACAAACGGCGGCGGAGCGATGCTGACGGGGCCGCTGACGAGAGTCACCTCAGCGCCGCGAAGCATTGCCTGACGCGCTACGGCATAACCCATCTTGCCGGTTGAGTGGTTCGTGATAAAGCGGACGGGGTCGATGCTCTCTCTTGTGGGACCCGCGGTGACGAGAACCCTCTTGCCTGCCATGTCCTTCTCCCAGGCGGTTTCGCGGAGGATGTAATCGAGCAGAACCTGCTCCGACGGCATTTTTCCTGCGCCGGTATAGCCGCAGGCGAGGTAGCCGTTATCGGGAGGAATAACCGTTACGCCGAACTCCTCAAGCGTTTGCAGATTGCGCTGCACAACGGGGTTTGTGAACATATTCACGTTCATCGCGGGAGAAACGATAACCGGGCATTTCATGGCGAGATATGTTGTGCTGAGCATATCGTCGGCAATTCCGTGAGCCATCTTCGCGATGATATTCGCCGATGCGGGCGCAACGAGCATAACGTCAGCCTTGTCAGCAATCGAAACGTGCGCTACGTTGAACATGAAATTGCGGTCGAAGGTGTCGGTCATGCACTTGTTTTTTGTGAGGGTCTCGAAGGCGATGGGATTTATAAAATTGGTCGCGTTCTTTGTCATAATGACGTGGACGTCGGCATGGAGCTTAACAAGGCTGCTCGCGAGATTCGCGATTTTATACGCCGCGATGCTGCCCGTTACGCCGAGTACAACTGTTTTTCCTTTTAACATAGGCGCACCCTTACATATCGCACAGTCTGCCGTGCTTTTCATACCGCGTGATTTTTGAAACGCGGTTTGCGTCGTCTACAAAAACGACCTTCGGCGAATGCGCCGCAGCTTCGTCTGCGGACATCTGCGCGTAGCACATGATGATTATCTTGTCGCCGACGCACACCTGACGGGCGGCTGCTCCGTTTAAGCAGATCATTCCGCTGCCGCGCTCGCCTGCGATAACGTAGGTAGTAAACCTGCTGCCGTTGTTGACGTCGACGATCTGAACCTGCTCGTATTCTACGATTCCCGCGGCTTCCATCAGCTCCTCGTCAACCGTGATGCTGCCGACGTAGTCAAGCTCTGCCTGAACCACGGTCGCGCGGTGAATCTTTCCTTTTAATAACGTAATATTCATTTTGCTCCTTATTCGGCGATAAAGTTATCGATCAGTCGGGTTTTGCCGATATAAACCGCTATCGCGACGAGTACGGGACCGTCGATTTCGTGATGGATCTCGATCGAATCCCACTTTACCATTTCTACATAGTCGATCTTCGCGAGAGGCTCGGCTTCTATCAGCTCTCTCATCGCGGCAAGCACCTTTTCGCCGTCGCGCTCGCCGTCCTTTATCATCTTCTCGCCCGTGAAAACCGCCTTGCTCAGAACAAGCGCCGCCTTGCGCTCCTCAGCTGAAAGGTAGGTGTTGCGCGAGCTTTTGGCGAGTCCGTCGGCTTCGCGGATGATCGGGCAGCCTACAACCTCGAGGTTCATATTGAGGTTGCGCACCATGCGTCTGATCACGGCGAGCTGCTGCGCGTCCTTCTGTCCGAAATACGCTCTGTCGGGCATAGCGATGTTGAACAGCTTGTTCACGACCGTGCAAACGCCCCTGAAATGGGTCGGACGGCTCTTGCCGCACAGCTCCTTCGTCACGCCCGTCATATCTACGAAGGTGGTGAAATCGTCGCCGTACATCTCCTCGGGTTCGGGATGGAAAACCATTGCCGCGCCTGTGCTCTCGCAGAGCGCGCAGTCAGCCTCCAGATCGCGAGGATAGGTCTCGAGATCCTCGTTCGGCGCGAACTGTATCGGGTTTACGAACACGCTCACCACTACCCTGTCGTTTTCGGCGACGGCTCTCTTGATAAGGCTCTGATGACCCTCGTGAAGATAGCCCATCGTGGGTACAAGACCGACGCTCAGACCCTGACTTTTCCATTCGCGCACCTGCGCCTTTACCTCGTTTACCGTTCTTGCTAAAATCATGCGTCCGTCCTCCCTTATTTAAGCTTTTCGATAATTTCTTCGTCGATCGCGTAGCAGTGCTTCTCTGACGGGAACGCTCCGCTCTGAACCTCGTTTATATACTGCTCAAACGCCGCCTTCATGACCTCGCCGAGGCTCGCGAATTTCTTTACAAATTTGGGCGTGAAGTCGGAATACATTCCGAGCATATCCTGATATACAAGCACCTGACCGTCGCAGTCCGCTCCCGCACCGATTCCGATAGTCGGGATACTGAGCTTTGAGGTGATGAGCGACGCGAGCTTTGCCGGTACTCCCTCGATAACAACCGAGAACGCGCCTGCTTCCTCAACAGCCAAGGCGTCGGCGATCAGCTTGTTGGCGGCAGCCTCGGTCTTGCCCTGAACCTTGTGTCCGCCGAAGGCGTTTATCGACTGCGGTGTAAGACCGATGTGCGCAACTACGGGAATGCCTGCCGCGACGATCGCCTTTATCTGCTCCGCGACCTCAACGCCGCCCTCGAGCTTTACCGCGTTTGCTCTCGCTTCCTTCATCAGTCTGCCGGCGTTCACAACCGCGTCGTACACGCTCGTCTGGTACGACATAAACGGCATATCGACTACCACCATGGCGTTCTTCGCGCCGCGCGCAACTGCCGCTCCGTGGTGGATCATGTCCTCCATCGTCACCGACACCGTGTCCTCGTAGCCGAGCATTACGTTTCCGAGAGAATCGCCGACCAAAATCATATTCACGCCGACTTCGTCAATCAGCCGCGCCGTGGAATAGTCGTAGGCGGTCAGCATGGTTATCTTTTTGTTTTCGTTTTTTGCCTGCTGCAATGTTAAAACTGTGTTCTTCATTATTAATCTCCTTTACACACATATTTCACATTCTCGCAATAATAGTATCAGTTTGCAGGTACAGCTTCCGAAGAATGCTGTCCTTACCGATTATACCATATTTTTATGGCGTGTCAATGGAATTGCCGGTTTATTGTGGCTGCAACAGAAAAAGGACGGTTTTCTCCGCCAATTCAACACATTTTGTCTTGCCAATGTGATGATCGCGTGGTAATATTGATGTATAAACTACGGAAAAGGGGACTGTTATGGCTACCTCAAAGGATTATCTGAACTATATTCTCGAACAGCTCGAATGCGCGGGCGATATATCTCACCGCGCGATGATGGGCGAATACGTTATCTACTGCAAGGGCAAGGTCATAGGCGGAATCTACGACAACCGCTTTCTTATAAAGCCTACCAAATCCGCGAAGGCGCTTTTGCCCGACGCGCCTCTTGAGCTGCCTTACGAGGGCGCAAAGGAAATGCTCATGATCACCGATCCCGAAAACAGCGAGCTTATGCAGCAGCTTCTAAATGCCGTCGCAGACGAGCTGCCAGCGCCGAAAAAAAGGAAGCGCTGAATGCACTTTGTTCAGGCTAAGGGCATACTCTCGTCCTCAAACGGGATAAATCTGTACCGCGGCTGCTCGCACGGCTGCATTTACTGCGATTCGCGGAGCAAATGCTACGGAATGAACCACGACTTTGAGGACATTGAGGTAAAAGAAAACGCGCCCGAGCTGCTTGAGGCAGCTCTTAGACGCAAGAGGAAACGCTGCATGATAGGCACAGGCGCGATGACCGACCCGTATATCCCGCTCGAAAAAAGCCTTGAATACACAAGAAAAGCGCTGCTGCTGATCGAGAAATACGGCTTCGGGGTCGCTTTGCAGACTAAATCAAGCCTTGTGCTCAGGGATTTGGAGCTTCTCAAACGTATAAATCAAAAGACAAAGGCGGTTGTGCAGATGACCCTGACCACAGCCGACGACAGCCTTTGCAGGATAATCGAGCCGAACGTCTGCGCGACGAGCGAGAGGTTTGAAACGCTGAAAATCCTGCGCGGCGAAGGTATTCCGACCGTGGTATGGCTATGTCCCGTTTTGCCGTTCATCAACGACACCGAGGAGAACATCAGGGCGATTCTCGAAATGTGCGCTCAGGCAGGCGTTTACGGCGTTATCTGCTTTGGAATGGGTCTTACCCTGCGCGACGGCAACAGAGAGTATTTTTACAGCCGGCTAGACCGCTCCTTTCCCGGGCTGAAAGAAAAATACATTCGCGAGTTCGGAAACCAATACGCGGTCAACAGTCCGAAAACCTCCGGGCTGATGCGGCTTTTCCACAGCTTTTGCGAAAAAAACGGAATCGTCCACAGCAACGATAAAATCTTTGAGTACATGAACCGCTTTGAGGACAAAAACGCCGCCGAGCAGCTCAGTCTGTGGCAGATTTGAGCGCAATATATTTGAAAAACATATTGCATTGGCGGATGGAATTTGATAAAATATAAACGGAGCAAAAATTCGGAGCTTTGAAAGCCGAAGCAACGGTCTTTCTTAATAAATATTGAGATTTTATTTACGAGAGGAGTTTAGAAATGATCGGTATTATTTGTGCGCTGCAAATTGAGGTTGACGGACTTAAAGCGCTTATGGAAAATCCCGAGACTACCCAAAAGGCAGGTCTGGAGTTTTTCAGCGGTAAAATTTTCGGCAAGGACGTCGCGCTGCTGGAGTGCGGCAGAGGTAAGGTCAACGCCGCCG
The DNA here is from genome assembly GCA_902765625.1 of uncultured Ruminococcus sp. Classification (GTDB taxonomy): domain Bacteria; phylum Bacillota; class Clostridia; order Oscillospirales; family Acutalibacteraceae; genus Ruminococcoides. The sequence goes on from CACXAO010000004.1 coordinate 101,023, forward strand.
TCGGCACTCAGATTTTGATTGACCTATTTAAGCCCGACGTGGTTATCAACTCCGGTATCGCCGGAAGCCTTTCGAAAAACCTGATTATAGGCGACATCGTTATTTCGAGCGACTGCGTTGAACACGACATCAACTGCACCGCGCTTGAGGAACCGAGAGGACAGATCTGGTTCCCGAACGAGAAGAGGGTCGATATCCCGGCAGACATGGAGGTCGTCAACAAGCTTGCGGAATGCTGCCAGAACCTCGGATCTCACGTCAATATCGGCAGAGTGGCGTCAGGCGACATTTTCATCGTTTACAGACGCCAGCGCGAAACCATCGCCTTTGACTTCGAAGCGCTGTGCTGCGAGATGGAAGGCGGCGCTGTGGGTCACGTCTGCTACATGAACAAGGTTCCGTTCGCTATTCTGCGCTCGATCAGCGACGACTTTAAATTCAACAAGCCCGAGAATTACGAGGAGTTCAAGCAGCTTGCGGCAGACAGAACGATCAAGGCTATGAAAAAATTCATTCAGATGGATTGATACTTTCAGGCAGTCAGTGCGGCTGCCTGTATTTTTTTATTCGTCACGGAAAAGCCTGCCTTTGAGCATGCGCGCGCAGTATGAAAAAGTATGAATAAATATTATCGCCCGGCGTATTTAACGGCAAAGCGGCAGTCCCTGAACCGGGCTGCCGCTTTGCTATCATGTACCAAAAAGCCGAAAAAACTCGAAATAAGGATTCTCGGTTTTTATTATTATAACTCATATATATATTAATTTCAATAAACAATAATGTGTACATTTTATCATTGCGCACAAAAAGAATATATCGGCTAATGAGGACATATTAAATGATTTTGTCTATTAATTTATAAATATACAAAAACCTTTTATCTGTTTTGGGTTATATTCGGTTCATAATTACGTCGAAAATCCGAAAAAGACATTCGGTGGATTTTTGGCTTATTGTTATTTTTTGCTTTTTTATCCTCATAAGTCAGCCCGATAAAACGCGGTATCCGGTTCAGGATTTCAGATACCTCTCAAGCTCCTCGATATACATTTTGCCTACCCTGCTGAGGCGGAGGTTTTTCTTTGTGATATACCCGATGCGCATTGTGCAGCCGGGGTGCTCGCTGTCAGGCGCGAAGGGTACGGCGATGTAGTCGGAGCCGTTTATCTCCTCGCTGATAATGCCCGAGCAAAGCGTGAAACCGTTGAGACCGATCATCAGGTTAAGCATTGTGGCGCGGTCGGTCGCCTTTATCGTGCGCGGATAAGGATATGAGGCGAGTATCTCTTCGGCAAAGTACATTGAACCGTTGCCGCCCTGCTCAAAGGACAGACAGGGATACTGGGCAAGCTCGTCGAAGCGGATGGATGGATTTTGCGCGAGCGGATGACCCTTCCAGAGATATACATACGCCTCGCAGGCGATCAGCTCGTGGAACTCGAGCTTGTTGGAACGGAGAAGCTTGCCGATAACGGGTGTGTTGAAGTCGCTGAGATAGAGAATGCCGATCTCGCTTTTCATGCTGACAACGTCGTCGATAACCTGCTGGGTGCGGCTTTCGCGGATGGCAAATTCGTATTCGTCGGTGCTGAGCTTATTTACCAGCTCGACAAAGCTCTTTACCGCAAAGGAATAGTGCTGGGTGGTGACGCCGAACTTCTTTTTTCGGTCTCCCTCGCCGTAGCGTTCGCGGATGTTCTCTATCTGATGAAACGCCTCTCTCGCATAACCCAAAAACTCAACTCCGTCGCCCGTCAGAGATACTCCTCTGCCGCTGCGCAGAAAGATGGTTATTCCAAGCTCGTTTTCAAGATCCCTTACGGATTCGGTAAGCGACGGCTGCGAAACATACAGAACCTCGCTCGCCTTGTTGAACGAGCCCTGCTCGGCTATTGTGATTATGTATCTGAGCTGCTGAATCGTCATAATTATACCCGCTTTTCTTATATTGTCTATGTCATTAATAGGTATTATACCAGAGTGAAAGCCGCTTGTCAATCGCGGTAAACCGCCGCGTTAGAAAAAACGGCGATCCAGAGGTGCTGCCTACGGCAAAATTTCTTTTAAAATATCCGCAATACTGCTTGACAAATTATACTATGTATTGTATAGTATTAGTTGAAAGGAGGTATTATTATGGACGCTCAGTTAAAACGGGGATTGATCGACATCTGCGTTCTTGCTGCCATCAGAGACGAGGACAGCTACGGCTACCGAATAATCAAAACCGTAAAGCCGTATATCGAGGTTTCGGAGTCCACCCTCTACCCTGTTCTCAGGCGGCTTGAGGAGGCTCAGATGCTCTCGGTGCGCTCTGTGGAGCACAACGGACGGCTCAGAAAGTACTACCACATCAACCAAGCGGGAATCGACCGCCTCAACGCCTTCTCGGAGGAATGGAAGGAGATCACCGCTATTTATAACTTTGTAACAAAGGAGGCACGTAATGAATAAGACTGCTTTTATCAACGATTTATCAGACAAGCTCGACCGCCTGAATGAAACTGACCGCAAGGAGTACCTGGAGTTTTTCTCGGAGCTTATCGACGACAAAATTGAGGAGGACGGCGTAAACGAGACTTCCGCCGTTGAAAACATGCAAAGCGCAGACAGAATTGCCGACGCGATTATCAGGGAAATTCCCGTTGAACCGGAGAACGTCGCATACATCGAAGCGCATTCGGTCATCGACTGCACTAACCGCTACAGAATGGACGACGGCAAATACAATTTTACGATCAAGCTGCCAGATGACGTCAGCCTAAAAGACGTGATAATCGAAATTACAAAGGACTATCGCGGCACAAGGGAGCTGTGCACAAACCTGTTTTACCTGACCGACGGCGATAACGCGGAATTTGCAATCAGGCTCGAAAACGCTTACGGCGGTTTTAATTATTACGAGATGACTACAGATAAATTTGCCGATACGGGAATGGGAATCAGACTCTACCTGCGCTACAAGGACAAATACTACATGGCTACCGATATCTCCAACAAGAGCGAAGTCAAAGGCAACGGCTACTGGCTCGGCGCATAAATCGCATAAGAAAACAGCGTGCAGCGGATCACTCCGTTTGCGCGCTGTTGCTTTTTGTTCTGATATTGGTTTTTATTTTCTATAAAAGAAATTTGTGCAGCTAAATTATTGAGCCTGCCGAAGAATTTAACCTTACTCTTTTACCTTAAAGCCTTTTAATCTTTTGCACTCTGCGGCTATTCCCTTTGGGTGTGTGACCGCACCCTTTATCGGGCGGTAAATTAGCAGCAGCGGATACAGCGCTTTGTGCCTGTAAAAAAACGGATAGCTTTTTCGGAGGTCGTCGCCGGAAATAAATATCCGCCTCAGCAGATATTTCCGCTTTGAACTCCCACTGTCGTCACCGCCGAGCTGTTTATTCAGATAGTTGTAATTCGCGTTACCCTCTGTTCCGCAGTACCCCGAAAAAACAAAATACTCAAGCTCCTCGGATTCTGACACGTCCGAGCCTTCTTGTCCGAACGCCTTGTCCGCGAGATTTCTCACCGACCGCTCATACTCCTCGATTCCGAGGGTTTTAAGCTCCTGCGCAACATACTCAAGGTCCAGCTTTGCGCGGTGACTGCGGTTGAACACGTACAAATCGAGCAGCGAGCGCAAGCCCGTTCCGGCATTTATATAGTGCTTGTACATATGGCACAGCATGAAAATATAAAAATCCTCGTCGCTGAAACGGTAACCGAACGAGCTGTTTCCGTCCTTTTTCAGCCGAGAAATAACGTCTGTGTAATAATCCACAAACCTCGGCATATCCGAATCAAAAAGATTGTGGTGGATCTCAAACTCAATGCTGGGCGGCTTTGAATACACGTCGTGGTTAAATTGGCCAAACAAATCGCAGGTAAAACCCATGCTCTCCATAATATCGCGCACGTCCTGCATTTTGCCGCTGTCGCAGAGGATATCGTTGTCGCACATCTCGCGCATTGCCGCCTTGGGATAGGTTTTTGCAAGCAGGATTCCCTTCAGCGGAAGATACCAGATGCCGTTTTTTTCAAAGGCGGCAAGGATTTTTGCGCGTTCAATCTCGAACAGCGCAAGCTTGCGGATCGCCTTTTTCTTTGCCTGGTCAAACTCGCGAGGCAGCTCGATCGATTTTTCCAGCGCGAAAGCCGCTGCCGAGGTCAGCATATGATACTGTGAAAGGCTGTATACCTCGGACAGATCCATTTTTTCGCAGCGCGCTTTGTCCGGCGCTTCTCCGTTTACGGCGCATGAAAGCAGATAGAGCAGATCATATACCGCGTTTTTTGTTTTTTCGTTCATCTCTGAATCGCTCCTATCGAATCGAGCCGCGCGATAACATCCGCCACGTCCTCCTCTATCAAGGCTCTGTCGCCGCGGAACCGGCGGCACATCTCGTCTACGATCTCATCCTGAGTTACGTCCTCAGACAGACATTCAAGAATGACCTCGACGCTTTCGTTACCCTGAATAAGACCGTGAAACGGCGCGTTTGCCGTGGGTATCAGGACGGTTTCGCCGTCCATTTTGTGAACTATAAAATCGGGATTAAGCTTCATATTTTTCATCTCCGAAAATAACGCAACCCATGACCTCAGCCATGGGTTTGCGGTTTATATCAATTTATCGGAATAAACGGCAGCTCATAGGGGTCGCGCGTGGTTTTGGGAGTTTCGACAATCTCCTCGCCGATATTGTTTTTATTGCTCAAATCCGCAAGATAGTACTGAATTGCCGTAGCGTCCGAGATTGACAAACCTCCGCCGTCGATATCCGCACGCTTTGTGATCTTTCCGTCGCTATCCGAATCTAACTCTGCGAGAACGCGCTGAACAGCCGTTACGTCGTTTACATTGACAGTGCCGTTTCCGTCGGCGTCGCCCTTGATGTAAGTGTTGCTGCTGCCTGCCGAAGCAGTTGCAGAAAACGCCGTTACCGCCGCAACAAACGCGGCTGCTGCAAGAATGACGATTTTTTTCATGAGATTATATACCTCCGCTAATATTAACTAACCCAAAATACTCGTTTGCCGCAGCAAGGTCTTTGCTCCATAGTTTAACATTTCTTTTATCAGTTTGTCAAGTGCTTCATTTGCTTTGTCATGCGGTCTCTTTATTCTTAGTATTATACCATATTGTATATAGTTCAGTCAATATCTACAACAAACTTTTCTCACGTTAATTATCGTTTTATAATTTTCATAAGGTCAAAAAGCTCCGCGCACAAACGCCGCGAAGCTTGATTCTCTACTCTATATTATTTTGATAAAATCATGCACAGATCGCGCGGTGAAGCTGTTCGAAGCTTACTCCGTACTTTTCGGCGATATCTCTGGCGTAGCTGACTCCCTCGGGCGGCGCAATGCTTACCTTGTAGGAGCGCTGTCCCTCGTGAATACCCGTGATAAGCGAGGCGACCCTCAAATCGCCTTTTACGGCGTTCATCTCGTCAAGACCGGCGGCAAGCTCGTGCATATGGGTGTTGAAAACCGTCCTTGCGCCGAGACACCTGAGCGCGCGAACCACATCCTTGGCGATATACAGTCCCTCGGTGAACGAGGTCGTTGAGAGCGATTCGTTAAAGAGCAGCAGGCTTTTGTCGGTTGCAGCCGCGAAAATTTCGCTGATTCGCTTTGACTCCTCGCCCAGACGGCCGAGGTTGACGGTCTTGTTCTCGTCGGCAGGAAAGTGAGTGAGAATGTTGTCGCACGGAGAAAGGCTGAGAGATTCGGCAGGAACATAGATTCCGTGCTGCGCGAGCAGGAAGATCACTCCGATAACCTGAGTAAATGTGGTTTTGCCGCCTCTGTTGGGGCCGTTCATGATGTAAATGCCGTGGTCGCGCGAGAACTCAAAGTCGTTGCCTACGATATCGATCTGCTGACCTTTGAGCTTGTTGATCGCGAGCTTGAGGTTGTAGATTCCCCTTGAGCACATAGACTTGCACTCGCTGTCGAGAATGACGGGACGGGTCATGGGCATTCCGGCGTTCATAATCTTTGCGCAGAAGTCAGCCCACCTGATATAAAACAGAAACTCCGGAATAAATCTGGTCAGGCTGTAACCGCTGATGTTGACATAGCGCGAAAGGGTGCTGTTGAGGTGCTTTACGGTTGAGCCGAGCATATTTGTCATGGTGCCGCAGAGGTTCTTCATGAGCGGATCGTCCTCAGCCGTGCCGCCGCCAGAATGGATTTTTGTGAGGCTGTCCACGCTTCTTCCGTCCAGCATAGCGCCGATTTGGGGCAGAAATCCGATGAACTTATCGAGGATTCCGGTGTGGTTGAAGCTCTTGTGGTTGACCGACATAATCCCAACCTCAACAGGACGAAGCATGCTGTCGAGATTAACGCCGACGGTGATGCTGCGGATTTCGGAGGTCTCGGTAAGCAGCGCCTTGATATCCGCGCTGAGGTACTCAAAGCCGCTTTCGTTATATATTGACGCGACGTAGTCCTTCATGCGGCGCAGTCCCTCGGACTTCACGGGGGTATCGCCGAGCGCGAAATGTATCTCGGTTATGCAGTTGATATAGATTTCAAGCTCACGCAGACGGTTGATAAGCTGCCAGAGCGGCGCAACGGTATCGTCCATAAAGGAAGTGCCGAGGGTTTTCATATAATTCAGCTGGTCGAGAGCGTTTGTCATGCGTGTGCGCAATTCGGGATAACGCATTATGTCCTCAAAAACGTCGCAGCGGTAGCGGATAACCTCGGGGTCGCTCTCAAGCTCAAGCGTCATGCGCTTTATAACGCGGCGCTCGTCCTCGCTTTTGGTGACGAAGTTGAAAATGTAATCGAGCGAAAGGTCGTTGCACGCTTCGTCCGAAAGTGTTTTGGTGTTGGGTTCTTTTCCTGCGGGGTACATTAAACTGATCTGCTCCATGTGCTTATTCTCCTTTTCTGACTGTAAATCATTTCTTTCCGTTCGGTACAGCTATATTTTAAGCCAACGCAAGGGAATTTTCAATCAACTCTTTAGTAAAAAATGCAAGCGCGCCAACACCGATTAAACAAACTGTTTATTCCCGTAAAAAAAGACAAGCCCCGAAGGACTTGCCTTTGAATGAGCAATTTAATTTAGTGCAAGAAAATCGTGAAGAAAATCGACAAAGATCTTCTCCCACGCCGCCTCGCAGTGCTTCGCCTCGGGCTTAATTACCGTTTTGAGCATACCTTTTGGATAGCTCTCCTCCAGAGCCTTTGAGGTCATTTGGGTAACCGAGCAAATCACGCTCTCCAAGCCCTCGTCGCCGCCGCTGTAGAGGTAGAGGAAGGGCATTTCCTCCCTGAGTCTGCCGTGAATCCAGCCCATGAAATCAGCGCCGTTGTACAGCATGAAGCACGGTGAGAAAACGCCTGCCGCCGAGAAAATATCGGGGTGGCTGAGCGCGGTGAAAAAGCATTGCAGGCCGCCCGACGAGCTGCCGCAAAAAGCGGTGTTCTCTCTGCCCTTTTTGACGGGAAAGCGCGCTTCTACCTCGGGCATTACGGTGTTTACCACAAACTCGTCGAACGACTCTCCCTGCGGAACAATCATCGCTCTGGCTTCCTCGGGCATATCGGGCGGAAACTCAAATCTGCCGATCGACTCAGGCGTAAGCTCGTTTGTGCGCTGAATCGGACTGCCGTCGTTGTGAATGCCTACGATAATCGCCGCCTTGCCGCTTATTTGCCGCTCAGCTGCCACAGCCTCGCGCGTATGCCAGCTGCCGAAGCTGGATGATTCCTCGTCAAAAAGATTCTGACCGTCTGTCATGTAAATCACAGGCAGGGTCTCGCCGTCCTCATGCTCGGGAACAAAAACGCGGACGGTTCTGCTTTGTCCTTCGGGATAGTTAAAGCTGAGTTTTACAAGTTCTTCGTTTTTCATGTTATTCCTCCTTGCAATACAATTATATAGCTTAAAAGCGGATAATTCAATCAACCGTTATCTGCTTTCTTCAATCGGAGCGACATCAATTAAACAATGCGTTTATACAAACGGCTTTTTGCGGTCGAAGCAGCCGAAAAACGGCGGAACGTCGCTCTTTATTACCTCGTCGGCAAAGCACAGCAGCGGAACCGCGAAGCTCTCCTTGCGGAATGAATACGCGTTGATTTCTCCGTCTGCGGTAGCAACCACCATCTGCAAGGCAATGTTGCATTCGCAGAGCTTTTTCATGCAGCGGTCGGTCTCCTTTTCGCTCAAACCGGTGTTTTGGCTGATAAGCGAGGTGGCGATAGGCATATTCGGAAGAGAATAGATATAAAAAAGAATGCGAAGCAGCTTTTCGTCGGCAAACAGCGCGAACACCCTGCGCAGGCTCTCAAAATCGCCGAGATGTTCCTTTATGCCTGAGCCGTAGTCGAGCATGAGGAAAAAGTGCTTGAAATCGGGCGACATACGGACGTCTGAAATGCCGCTGTCCTGAATGATTTTTGCGAAGTAATCCTTCTTTTTGTCGTCTGCGGTGACGGATTCGTCGAGAAGCTTGCCCATAAAATCATCAATTATCGAAACGTCGCGCATCAGTCCGATTTCGATCGCCCAGCAAACATTGAACGCGTAGCGGTACGCGTCCTCCTGAGACATTCCGCAGAGCCGTCTTGCAAGAGTCGCGATAAAGCTGCGGTTCTCTCTGCCGAAAAGCGCGTCCGTGCTGACTCCGAGGACGTCGGCGATACTCGGCAAAATCTCAGCGTCGGGAGTACCGCCTCTCTCCCACCGCGATACCGCCTGAGTGGTGACTCCTATCATCTCGCCGAGCTGCTCCTGAGTGATTCCCTTTTCGATTCGGATTTTTTTGATTTGCTCACCGATAACGCTCATAATTCATCAACCCTCCGTTGAATACTTTTTAAACAATTATATCAGCAAACCGTGCGGTTTACAAGTATCTGTGTTTATTTTGATACAGTATAAAATAAAAAAGGAGCTGCCGCGTGACAACTCCTTAATCTTTTCAGTTCAAACAGGCAAGCGAGGCGTTTTTATAAGCGATATCGTCTGTGACCTCTTTTATCACCTTTACAAAATCGGGAAATTTTATCTCGGCGTTCTCGTCGCTCAGCTCGATTTCCATAATCGCCTTGTCGTTCCAAAACGGATAGACGTCTATTTCGAAATAGAGGTTATCGCTTGTCAGGCAGTAGCGGTCCTTACGGATCTGCCGCTTCGAGGTGTCCGCGTTCATGAGCAAAGTCAGATACTCGTCCTTTGACAACCGCTTTTCAACCTCGACCCTCTTTATATCGCTGACAACACGCTTTGTGGTCTTGAAGTAAATGTAGCTTCCTTCCCTGCCGCGCTGACGCACCCTGACCTCGTCGCTGTTGTGTGAAACAAGGTATGTTTGGATAATCTCGATGCGTTCGCAGTTCGGAAGGCTTTCGAGCAGAGCCAGATCGGGATACTCGATCAGGAATTTGCGCTCTATCTCAAACGGCTCAGGCTCGCCGAGGAAGGACGAAATCTCGAGAAGAAGGTTTCTGATTTTTCCGTCAAAATCGGTCTCGTTGTTGATAACTCGGAAATGCGGATGACCCGTCCACGCCGCGATCAGCTTATCGTCCAGCGCAGCCGCCTGCCCGGGAGTTTCGGTTCGCGCGGAGTTGTTTGCGGTGGTGTAAAATTCGACCGCGCCCTTAGCCGCCGTAACAAGATGAAACACAGCGTCGTAGTTGTCGCGCAGCTCAACCTCGTTTTTTGAGAGCGACGAGATCACATCGCCGAACTCCGAATCGCTCATATACGCCTTGTTGTCGATAATGCCGCGGTCGCAGACTATTAGTATTTTTTCGCTGTTCATCGTAGAGGCGGCAGTCTCGAATACTCTTTCCTTCTCAAGCTGCAGCGTTATCTGAGCCTTCTGAAAGTCCGCGTTCGTGCCGCAGCTCCACGGCGCAACTCCGCCCGTGATAAGCTCGGTAGCGGTTTCCGGTACGAACAGCACCCGGTAGCCTATCTCCTCGAAATGCTGCTGAATACGGCTCATAGCGGTTGATTTGCCGGCGCACGGACCGCCGGTGATCACTATCTTTGTTATTTCCCTTTTCATTGCGAAACCTCTTACTCAAAATCAAAGAAATCCGCGATTTCCTTTATCGCGAAATCCATGTTCAGCGGATTCTTGAAGCGGTGGTCGGCGTTTTCAACAGGAATGAATCTTATCCCGTTTTTTTCGGCGAATGCCTTTACGAAATCAAACGAAACTACCTCGTCCTTTGTTCCGTGCAAAATCAGGATATCCCCGGCATACTCCGTAAAATCGCGCACCGAGATATCCGCCTCCCTGAGCGCCTCCATAAACTGCCGCGTAATGTTGATCTTGCGGTCAAAGCCAACCGAAACAGGCTTGTTTTTAGAGAGCGCCTTTTGCTCCTCATCGCTCATAATTCGCAGCGAGAGCACGTCGTACATATTAACGGCAGGACAACGCAGCGCGATTTTCTTGTAAATGCAGCCGTGCTCAGAGATATATCTCAGGAACTGATAGCCGCCGAAGCTCGTCGCATAAACATATATCTTATCGGTATGAAACTGCTGAGCGGCATAATCGTTAACTGTTTTTATGTAGGTATCGAAGTCCTTCATGTCGGTCAGCTTCTTTTTGACGTCGTCACCGTGGCACGGCGCGTCAAAAGTAATGACAGCAACGTCACGATGCTTTTTCAAAATAAACTCAGCAAACCGCTTTGCAGCCTTATTATCCTTGTGACCGCCGAACCCGTGGCCGTACAAAACGACCTTTGAAACAGACTTTTTATCCTCAAGGTAGATTTTACTTCTGACGCTGCATCCGTTAGCATTAATATTAAAAAACTTTTCTGTCATTTCAAAATACCACAAAAACTAAAAATATTTATTAAGGCTTATTAAAAATAATCGGGAGTTCATCGTCTTCGTATTGATTTTTACTCTCTGTAATAACATCCTCAATTTGGAATTTAATGATATCCAAATCAGCGTGCTCACATTTTTCCTTATTCATCATATTATCCTCCAAAAAGAAATACGCATAAATCTACAAATATATTATAAATGCAAGCGCGTGAAATAGCAAGAAAAATATAGAATAATCAAATGTTTTTTGAAGGATGACGCGGCTCACGGATCCGGTTCATCGGCGCTAAGCTTCAAAAAAAGCCCTCCGCGGGGGAAGGCTTTTCTCTTTTCCCCTATCGGGGATTTGAATTATTGCGTTAAGCTTTGGATATTACTTTTCTTTTGCCTGTGGGACATCCGGTTTCAAGCTCCGCAAGCCGGAACCGTGATACTCGGTGCGCTTTAATCTCGGGCAAATGCTATTCGACTTTTTCGCCGATAGTATATTCGGTGTCAATTTCCGCAAGATACTTTTGGATCAGCGTCGCGTCGTTTACGTTCAGTCCGCTGCCGTCGATATCCGCCGCCAGCTCATTCAAATCGGGCACGTCATATTGCGCAAGCTTGAGCTGGATCGCCGTTACATCGCTGATATTGACCTTGCCGTCGCCGTTTGCGTCGCCGAGAACGGGCGTGGGAATGATTTCCGGTTCAACGAGGCTCAAGCGGGAAACAGAGAATGACGGAACGTCGTCTGCGGCAACTTTTAGCGAGCGGATAACTATTCCGCTGTTACCCGTGAAGAGCAGCGTCGTTTTGCTGTCTGCTTTAATCTCTCCGAGCATATTCCAATCGCTGTCAAAAACGTACACTTTTGTTTCCTTCGAACCCCACTCATTATAGCTGAGGTAGTATCCGTTGTCTGTGCCGACAATGCTGTTGGTATAATAATTATTCAGATTCTCAGCGGCGCTGTCGCTGAGAACCTCTTTTGCCAAAAGGCTGCCGCTGCTGTCGTATATGGCAAAATAATAGGATCTGACAGATTTATGGTCGGCGGTCATTTCGGTATGCTTGAACAGTATTTTGATATTACCGTTTTCCGTATAAGCGCCCATGAAGCTGTCGTCAAGAAGTATGTCTGCTACAACCTCGTCAGAGCTGTTATTAAGGTACAAATGAATATCGTCTTCAATGAACTGTCTGCGCAGATACGAATTGCTGTCAAGCGGGAAATAAGCTTCAAAGTAATTAACCGGAGTGATTTTGGGAGCGTTCTCAAAATCGATTGTAAGCAAGACCGCCGACCTATCACCGGAGGATTTCATCAGCTTGCAAATGCCGTTCTTATACGGTTCAAATTCGATGCGGCTTACATTTTGGATATAGATGTCCACCGCATCATCGCCGAGGGTAAAGATCTCGCTCAGAGCTTTTCCGTACCTGTCGATTTTTATAAAGTAGTTGGTGACGCCGGTTGTGATACACATGGCATAATTGCCGTCGTTCAGGCGGAACACGCGGCAGCTTAGCGGTGTTTCTTCTTCTCCAAGCGCGTCGGGCATGTCAAATGTATTGCGGAAAACCGCCTTGCCGCTGAGGTTGTATTCTGTGAACTCGGCTTTTCGGCTGTCTGCAAAAAGCTCGATCCTGCCGTAGCTGTTGTCTGACGCCGCAAAGCTATTGGAGACACATCTGTCGTTATCCAAAGCGTAATACTCTAAAAATGTCAGTCCCAAAAACTTTTCGGTGGTCAGCGTTTGGCGAAATTCGGGAACATCCTGCGCATAGCCCGTAATAAAGTATCCCTCAGGGATAACAAGCGTGTACTCCGTTTCAGGCGAAACGGGCGGATTGTTTTTGGTGTAGCTCAGCTTATAGCTGAATACGCTGTTTTCTATCGGCATCACATCAAGCGTGAGCTTGTTGCCGGCGGAGTCGATCAGGTAAGGCTCCTCATATTGTTCGGAATTTCTGCTTCTCTGAACTATCGGCTTGTCCGAATCGATCGTCATCCGCACGTCGGCATTCAGGCTGTCAGCAGTCAGCGATAAAGTCGGATCGGGCTGATGCACCTGTTCGTTGGAAAAGCTGACGCGGAAGGACGGATTATCGCCCGTGACAAAATCGGTGAAGCTTATACCCGTAAAGCTGCCGTTGTAAATGTTGTCGACAGTCAAGCCGGTGTTAGGGTAATCTAACGGCGTAAGAGAATCGCCTTCGCGGAAAAACATATCCTGAAATACCCATCCATTGGGGTCCTTCATCTCGTTTTTGACATTGTGGATCAGATTGAGCCTCAAGCTGTTGTTGGATGACAATAAATGCGCATAGAGTTCCGTATCGTCATACCCAGCTTTTGCATTGACGTGAAAAATGCGGAATCCCGGGCTGTAGCTGTAGTTTTCAAATGTCTATTTGTTATTGGCGGTGCCGGTGTCGTATTCCACAATGAAATATTCGCTGAGCAGGGGCGTCTGTTCGTCGATAGCAGGCGCGACAACGGCGATTTTTTTGCCGTCTCCCAGCGAGGTTTCAAACGGCGCCAGCGAAACGGTAGTATCGCCTGTTGCCTTGCTTACATAGGCGATATCGTCGTTTGAAAGCCAGCCGAAAAGCCATTTTGTAAAGCCGTTATGGTCTGAACTGCTATTGCACATCATATCAAAGGTCGCAATGGCGGCTTCATGGGTGTTGCTGTAGGAATAGTAGTCGGGAGCTCCGAAAATATGATCGAATTCGTGTTTCATAGTGCCGGCGCCTTCCTTAAGGAAAGCGTATTTTTCAATTTTTGTATTTTCGACCGTAATATCAGCGCTGTCGACATACGGCCACCATGTGCTGTTCCATGCTCCCGTGGGTCCGGCATAGTTAAAGCAGACAACATCAAGATAGCCGTCGTTGTTGCTGTCGTACTTGTCAAAATCGATCTGATCTTTAAGCGACGTCAACGATTCCGCGATCAAACCTTCCGGCGAGGATGACGCGCTGCGGTTTTGGCTGTCATACTCGGCGCGTTCAAGCGGCGCTGTGTAGGTGAAAACCTCGTCGCAGTGCAAATGAAACTGACCGTATGACGAGACCTCGTAATAGGCGTTCACGCTGTCCTCGCTGCCGTCAAAATATGACAGCAGAGTTTGCTCGCTGACCGCGGGATATTTCGCGTCATCAACTCCGTAATCGGCAAAGCCGAGCCTGACCATCAGCACGTGTACGTCGCCCGTAGTAGGCGTGTGTGTTTCCAGAGTATACTCCTTGCCGTCTCTGACAACAGTCATCGCTCCGGCAGAAAATGAGGAAATTGTCATCAGCATCACTGCCGCAAGCAAAACTGCGGTGAGCTTTCGGATTTTCTTCATGTTCTCTCTCCTTTGCGTGTGTGTTTTACGGTTCTGTCAGGGTTAATCGACAATATCATCTTATCATATCGGCGCGCCGCTTGCAAGAGCATTGTGCCCGGCTTTGAAACATTTCCGACGGAAAACGGCTATCCACAAAAGCGCAAAGGCGGCATAAAAAAAGGAGGTACTTTTTCGGTACCTCCCTGCGTCATCAACACCAATTAAATTGCGGAACATAAGACTGTGTTATACACGCACAGCCTTTATTATTTGAAAAACCGCTTCCAAACCGCAACGGCGTTTGAATTGCTCAGCTTGTGTTCAATGTCGATTCCGACAGGGCAAATATTGTGACAGGACAGCGATTTGCCGCAGCCGCTGTAGATATGCTTTCCGTATTCTTTCACTAAATCGTATTTTTTACCTTTCGGGAGCTGCGAAAGGATTCTTGATGCGGGAACAAACGCCGCCGCGCCGAAAAAGCTCTCACCTGCCGTAAAATTCGGGCATACCTCAAGGCAGCAGCCGCACTGAATACACCTTGACGCATCGTAGGCAAGGTCAACGTTTTTTTCGCTTTGACTTGCTTCCGACTCGAGCCAGTTGTGAATGGCAAGCAGATTCTTTCTCATAACGCTGCGGTCAACGATCAAGTCGCGGACTACGGGGAACTTTTTCAGCGGTTCAAGCGTAACGCTTTTTGATTTCAACTCCGCGATTTTCGTATCGCACGCAAGACGCGGTATGCCGTTGATCCGCATGGCGCATGCGCCGCATTTCTTTTGCAGACAGCTGCACTCCCACGAGATCTCCTCCACAGGCTTGCCTTCGATATCCGAAATGTTTTCCGCGTTTATCTCTCTGATGAGAGTCGCAACGCTTGTTTCTTTATCGCATTCGCGGTGGATCGTCTGATAAAAAGGCGCTGAATCGGGGCTGTTTTGACGTTTGATTTTTACGGTGATTTTCAACTCAAATCCTCCCCGATTTCTTTGAATGTTATTTCGACTTTTCCGTTTTGCAGTCTTGCAACGGTTTGCTTTTTAAAGTTATCATCATCACGCTCGGGGTAATCGGTGCGCTTGTGAGCGCCGCGGGTTTCCCTGCGTTCGATCGCGGACTGTACAACGGCGAGCGCAAGGTTGGCTCGGTTCATTTCCGCTTGATTTTCCGCTGTATTCTTCAGCGCTTTTAATTCTGATAAAGCATTATTCATATCGCTTTCATTACGGACGATCGGAAGTGAGCGATAAAGTATTTCACAAATTTTACGCGCAAAGGCAGGAGAAACATCCGCTGTGTTTTCTTCCGCTCTATCCGCTTTGATATCATTTTCCTTCGATTCGTTCATCACGGTTTTTGCCGCGGCCTGACCGCCGTATACCGCTCCCAGAAGCGAGTTGCCGCCCAAACGGTTCGCGCCGTGGTACTGACAGGCGCATTCACCGGCGGCATACAGATTCCGCACGGACGTCCGGTGGTTTTTGTCCACCCAAACGCCGCCCATAAAGTAGTGGATCCCCGGTGAAACAGGTATCGGCTTTTTCGCGGGGTCAAGGCTGATATAGTGAATACACTGCTCGCGCAAATCGGACAGACGGGTTTTCCAGACCGATTTTTCAATGCCCGTCATATCAAGATAAACCTGATCGTCACATTCGGGCAAGGACGAAACCGTTACCATTTCAGCTGACACCACGTCGCGCGGCATGAGGTTTTTCAGCTCGGGATATTTTTCCTCCATAAAATACCACGGCTTACCGCTGCGGAGAATATAGAGCCTTCCGCCCTCTCCTCTTGCCGCTTCGCTGATCAGCAGCCGCTTGCCCTGAATGCCGATCGTTGTCGGGTGGTACTGTATCATCTCTAAATTTGACAAGGCGACGCCCTGAGAAAACAACATTGCCGCTGCGTCGCTTGTGTTTTGGGTCGTGCCTGTTGTCATTCCCTCAAAAAGTCCGTTGAGTCCGCCTGTGGCGAGAATCACAGCGCCGTTTAACGAGAGGATTTCTTTTGTGTAGGTATTTTGAACAACCGCGCCAAAGCAGCGGTTTTCTTTTACAATCAAACGGACGAGGCTGTGGTTCGGGTATCTTGTCACCATGCCGCGCGCCTCGTATTTTCTGACCTCATCAATCAGCGCGGTCATCAGCATTTTTCCCGTGCTGCTCTTAACGTAAGCGGTGCGCTTCTTTTTTTGTCCGCCGAAGTTGCGCTGGATGATGCCGTTTTCGTTTTGCTCAAAAGGTACGCCTAGACTCGCGAATTTCTTTACGATTCCGGGCGCTGCTTCACAAAGTCCTCTGACGGCGTCCGGGTCTGCAAGGTACACGCCGCCGCGCAATGTATCTTCATAATGGTATTCGATTTTATCGTTCTCGCCCATCGTATTCAGACAGGCGTTTATTCCGCCCTCCGCCATCACCGACTGCGCGCGTTCCGACTGCTGGACGGATATTAAATTCGACTTGATTCCGTTTTCTGCAAGCGTCAATGCCGCGGAAAGTCCCGCAAGTCCTGCGCCGATGATGTTTATCTTCATAGCTGCCACCTAATGTAGTAAATTATAAAGCCGATTGCCATAAACAGAAGCGCGGCTGAAACAAAAAATAATACGTCGCCTGTCTTTGGCTTCAGCCGCTTTGCGCCGAAGGTGATCAGCACGGGCTTAACATTTGAAATAACATGAAGTGAGACGCTGAGCAGGAAAAGCATTTGCAAAATAAAACGGGGCAAATCAAAGGGAACTAAACGGAACACGCCGCCCTCTGTAAATCCGAACGCAGTCATATGAAAGAAAACCAACGCCATAATCAGAACGCCGCTGATTCTTCTTGCCCAAAACAGACGATTCATCTTAAAATACGGCGCTTTCGTTCTGACAGCAGAGCGGACGGACTGCACGCTCAGTCCGACACTGATAACTGCGTGAACCGCAATCAGCGTCAGCATTGTGTGCGACAGCACCTTCGCAATCAGCGGCGCAATATTCATCATATTCAGCGCGCCGAAGATGCCGTGAACAATAAACATGATAAGCACCGCGACGGCAAGTATTCCGTTGATTCTTCTCATAAAAGCCTCTACATTTTTATCGTCAAAATATTTTCTTTATCATACAGCGTTTGCGCGCTGTAGCTTTTTGCGGCGGCTTCGCTCATAATCATCACGTCAAAGCGACCGAGTTCCGCCTTTGAAAGCAGCATTACGCCTGCCTCCTGCTCAATTTTCATCTGATTTTCCGGCAATCGGGCTTGGTATTTTCTCGCGGTGTCGAGTCCTTCGGAATCAAGCTGAGCGACCTTGCAGGTGATGTCCTCCATAATAAGCGGCACGTCGTCGGTAAATGAGAAAAACTTTTCCCAATCCCCTGTTGTTCCCGCTTTATCATGCAGCCCGCGATTGATAAACACAATGTATTTTCCGCTCATATCTCCGGCGGATACAGGCTGTGCCGTCGCCGAGGACACAGCGTCCGGAGAATCGCTGCTCCGATTGATATATCCGCCCGCGGTCAAAACTCCGGTGACGATCGCACCGAAAACAATGACGGATAAAATCCGAAACAGATAACGCACTGCTGTTTTCATAAATAACCTCATATCAAACAGCGGTCAGCATATGCCAACCGCTTTTATTTTAATATTACTCAGCCGCCTTGTCAAGAGCGTCGTATACCGCGTCTGTAAACTGGTTATAGGAATATGTAGCGCCCGAAATACTGTCAACATCCTCCGGGTTGATTCTGCCGATAATTTTCTTGGCGTACTCCTCGCTGCCCTTGATCGCCTTTTGTGCTTTGTTGTAATAGTCCTGATTTTTAATTTCGCCGTCTACCATACCGTAATTCTCGTCTTTAAGCGTTCCGTTTTCCTCATAGGTTTTGAACTCGCAGGCGGTGATGGCATTGTCCTTGATGGTGATGGTAACTTCGCCGTAGCCGTTGCCGTTGCCTTCCTCGTCGCCGGAGTACACGGCGCTTTTGCCTGTATAGGTGCCGTCCTTATAGGTTTTGCTTCCGCCGCAGCCCGCAAGCGCACCGGCGAGGATAAGGGCGCAGCTTAACAATGCAATGATTTTTTTCATACTGTTACTCCTCAAAATTATCATTGATGATTTCCCTGACCAATCTTCCGTGCTCAAGCACAACCGTGCGCTGAGCGACCTCGGCGACCTCCGGGTCATGGGTGACGACAATCAGCGTTGTTCCCTGACGGTGAAGCTGTTTGAAAATGTCAATCACGATATTTTCATTCGCTTCGTCAAGGTTTCCCGTCGGCTCGTCGGCAAGAATGATCTCGGGATGGTTGATAAGCGCGCGTGCAATGCAGACGCGCTGCTGCTCGCCGCCGGAAAGCTGGCTTGGGAGATGCTTTGCTCTGTCCTTCAGTCCGACGCGCTCCAACGCTTCGAGCGCTTCCTTTTCATCGGGCATGCTGTGGTAATACTGCGATACCATCACATTTTCAACAGCGGTGAGATAATTCACCAAATGGAACTGCTGGAAGATAAGCCCGATTTTATCGCGGCGGATTTCCGTCAGCTTCCTGCCGCTTTCCTTGGCGATATCTGCGCCGTCGAGAATGACCTCGCCGAGAGAAGGCTTATCCATACAGCCGATAATATTCATCATAGTGGACTTTCCCGAGCCGGAGGGTCCCATAATTGCGAGCCATTCGCCGTTTTCTACGGTGAGGTTCACATTATCAAGCGCCTTTAGCGGACCGTAGATTTTTGATACATTTTTTATTTCAAGTAAACTCATTCTCATTCTCCTTTTAAGACAAGCGCGGGATCAACGTCGGTCGCGCTGCGGACAGGCAACAGACAAGACAGACCCGTTACCATAACAGACACAATTATCGTAATCGGAATCATCACCCAGTGGAACTGAATAGAGCTGTTAAACACGTTTATGCTGACCGCCTGCGCGAAAACAAAGCCGCAGACAGAACCGAGCAAGCCGCCGATCGCGCCGAGCAGCAAACCCTCGCCCATAAATTCGAAGATAATGCTCCTGTTTGAGGCACCGAGCGCCTTGCGTAAGCCGACCTCTTTCCTCCGTTCCGTAACGACCGCCATCATGGTAGTCGCAACGCAAATCATCGTGAGCAGCAGTACGATAACGGTGACAAGCAGTACCAACGCCTGCAATTTGGAGAGCACCGTGTTTTCTGACTGCGTCACGCGCTTAACGAGTCTTGCAGATACGCCGTCAACGTTCTTTGTGATAGTATCGACATATTTTTCCAATTCATTCTGATTAGCCGAAACGCTCAATTCAGTCATATCAAATACATCTGTTTTATCCGTTAACGTTTCCATATCGGAAATGGAGATGAAAATGTATTTTTCCTCGTTACCGCCTGTATCCAGAATACCGGCAACGGTAAAATCGCGGCTGTTTTGGCTGCGCTCGCCCTTGTTTGCCTCGTCGGAAGTCGCAGGCAAGCCTTCAAGGTCGTAAACCAATGTAACCGTATCGCCCGGTTTTATTCCGAGAGTTCCGGCAGTTTCCTTGCCGACAAGCGTTTGTCCTTTTTCAGAGGGCCATTCACCGTCAACGCGCCAATAAGGGCTTGTCTTTTGCGCCCCCTTAAAATCGGTTGCCGCCGCAATCAAGGGGCGTTCATTCAGCGTGATATTTTCATAGCGGTACGGCGCGGCGCCAACCAGCTGATTCCCTTTGATTTTGCCCTCGGCTTTTTCAATTTGATCAACGGTCAGCTTTTCGCTGCCCGACGGCGTAAAAATCATATTCGCGCCGTAGCTGCGGAACTGCTCGCCCATCTGACGGGGCACATCATAATAAATTGTAACAAGACCCGAGAGGATAGTTGCTCCGACAGCAATCGCGAGGAGAGCCACCAGCATTCTTGACCGCCGCCTCAAGAGAGAGGCGGTAATCATTCGTAAAAACATAGGGCTCTTCCCTAGAACCAGTGGGTTAGAATTTGCAGTATAGTAGAAAAAAACTGATAAATCTGTAAATCGCATTTATTCCACGATCTATTGACAATG
>CACXAO010000005.1 GCA_902765625.1 uncultured Ruminococcus sp.
CTGCTCCGCAATGTTGAGAGCTTCCTTTGCGGACATAATACCGAGCTGCTGACCGTCTGAGCTGATGACTCTCAGCTCCTTGTCGCGGATTTCTTCATTAATCTGAATGTTGTTATCTTTCTTGCCGATGGTTGAGCACCTCCAAAGCACATTTAGCGAAAATAAGAATGCGGACAGAAATACTTCCGTCCGCAGCAATACACAACTATAGCATACATATATATAGTCAGATATTGACCCGTGCAGACGGTACCCCACAGGTGAAAGCATTTCTGCTTTGCTTTATTTTACCGAATCATTATATTATATAAATCCATGTTTGTCAAGAGCTTTTTTATTTTTATTGCAATTTTTCAAAAAACTCCTTATATGTTTGCGCAAGGGTCTTGTTTCTGAATTGCTTTTCAAACGTCACTTCTCTCAGCACCGTGACAAAATCAGGCAGCTCAAACGGCTGGCTTTCGTCTAGCAGCTCGATTTCGAGCAAGGCAAGCTTGTCCCAGAACGGAAAAACATCAAGCTCGAAATATGTATTCTTCCATACAATACAATATCTGTCTTTAGCTATGGTACCTTGACAATATTCCTTTTGAGAAAAATAACTGTTGTATTCAGCCTCGCTTATTCTCTCCTCCGTCTCAATGCGGCGTATATCGCTGATTTTTTTCTTGACGGTTTTAATAAATACCGCCTGCTCTCCCTCACCGCGCTTTCTGATTCGGAATCTGCCTTCCTCAGGCGTTTTCAGATAGGTTTGCGAAAGCGGAATCCTGCGGCAGGCGGGCAGACTGTTCAAAAGCTTGAGGTCGGGATAAAATATTAAAAACTTCCGTTCGATCTCAAGCGGTTCGGGAATACCGACAACCGCGAGCGTTTCTATTAATAAACGCTTTAATTTGCCGTCAAAGTCGGTGCTGTTGTCAATCACGCGAAGGTGCGGAGTTCCTGTCCAGACCGAAATAAGCCTGTCGTCAAGCCTGCGCGCCGCTTCCAGATCATCGCTTCGAACGCTGTTGTTATCCGTCTGATAGTATTTCTCTGCGCCTTTTGCGGCTGTAACAAGATGAAAGACCGCGTCGTACTCGCAAAGAATCTCATTTTCAAACCAACCGTGCCCGTTCGCATAGCGGAAAAACTCATCGTCGGTTACATATGCGCGGCTGTCCATCAGTCCCCTGTCACATAGGATAACGCACTTTTCCGCGGCAGATTTTTCGGCAAGCTTGCCGAGTCGTTTCTCACCCTCGAGCTGGGTCTTGAACAGCAGACTGTGAAACGCGTAGCTGCCCATGTTCTCCGGCGTTTTACCGGAAGCCATTAACTTTGTAGCGGTTTCGTCAAGGCACAGAACCTCAGCTCCTGCTTGTTCAAGCTCTGTTTTTAGGAACGTCATAGCCGAGGATTTACCGGCGCACGGACCGCCCGTAAGAGCAATTTTGATAATCTGAGACATAAATATCACCCGAAATTAACAGATAACATTATTATAATCTGCAATAATATCATTATATTTCTAAAAAAGAATATAAACAGAGTTTTAAAGTGCTAAAATACTAAAAGAAAATTTCACTTTTGAAAGGAAGTTATATAAATGGCAAAGCAGAATATCGATTGGTCAAACCTCGGCTTCGGTTACATCAAAACCAACGAGCGTTTCTTACAACCGACGACATGGTAACCATCAGCGAATGCGCAGGCGTTCTCCAGTACGCTCAGACCGTATTCGAGGGCTTGAAGGCATACACAACCTGCGACGGCAGAGTTGTAGTGTTCCGTCCCGACCTCAACGCTTCCAGACTCAAGGACAGCTGCGAGCGTCTTGAAATGCCCGTTTACCCCGAGGACAAGTTCATTGAGGCAATCAAGAAGGTTGTCAAGGCGAATATCGACTTTGTACCTCCCTACGGAACAGGTGCGACTCTTTATGTTCGTCCCTACATGTTCGGTACCAACCCCGTAATCGGCGTTAAGCCCGCGAACGACTACCAGTTCCGCGTTTTCACCACACCCGTAGGTCCTTACTTCAAGGGCGGCGCAAAGCCTATCACAATCAAGGTTTCCGACTTTGACAGAGCAGCGCCTCACGGCACCGGTCACATCAAGGCAGGTCTGAACTACGCAATGAGCCTGCACGCAATCGTTACCGCTCACGAGGAAGGCTTTGACGAGAATATGTACCTCGACGCAGCTACACGCACTAAGGTTGAGGAAACCGGCGGCGCTAACTTCCTCTTTATCACAAAGGACGGCAAGGTTGTAACTCCTAAGTCAAACAGCATTCTCCCCTCTATCACAAGACGTTCGCTCATGTATGTTGCAGAGCACTATCTCGGTCTTGAGGTTGAGCAGAGAGAGGTTTACTTCGATGAGGTAAAGGACTTCGCGGAGTGCGGACTCTGCGGTACCGCTGCGGTAATCTCACCTGTAGGCAAGATTTACGATCACGGCAAGGAAATCTGCTTCCCGAGCGGTATGGAAGAAATGGGTCCGATCACAAAGAAGCTTTACGAAACCCTCACAGGCATCCAGATGGGTCAGATCGAAGCTCCCGAAGGCTGGATTCAGGAAATCAAATAATTATCAGAGTACATAACAAGCAGAGGTTTGGCGTTATACCAGACCTCTGTTTTTTTGTTGGCAGATATAATTGGTCGCTGTAATATAAAAAGAAAGGAGCCGTCGCTGAGACAGCTCCTAAACTATTTTAAATTAACCTCTGCGGTTTCTTCTGTCGTTGTTTCTGGGTCTGCGCGGACGGCTGGGACGGTCGTTGTCGCCGTTGTCCTCGGGAGTGAGACCGTCAACGTCGATGAGTACCTGACGGCGGCTGAGGTTGAGTCTGCCCTTGTCGTCGATCTCTGTTACCATAACGCGGATGATGTCGCCTACGTTTACAACATCGGTAACGTTCTCGGTGCGCTTAACGTCGAGCTGAGACACGTGAACAAGACCTTCCTTGCCGGGAGCGATTTCAACGAACGCGCCGAAGTCCATGATTCTCGTAACCTTGCCGAGGTACATTGCGCCGGGCTCGGGATCGGAAGCGATGGTCTGGATGATATCGATCGCGCGCTTACACTTCTCAGCGTCAAGACCTGCGACGAATACCTGTCCGGTCTCGCCCTCTTCCTCGATGTCGACCTTAACGTCGCACTCAGCCTGGATTTCCTTGATGACCTTACCGCTCTTACCGATAACCTCGCTGATTTTGTCAGCGGGAATGGTAGTTGTAAACATCTTGGGAGCGTAGGGTGAAAGCTCGGGTCTGGGCTCTGCGATAGCCTTGAGCATTACCTCGTCGAGGATGAAGATACGAGCCTTGTGGGTCTTTTCAAGAGCTTCCTTGACCATCTCGGGAGTAAGACCGCTGATTTTGAGGTCCATCTGAATAGCTGTGATACCCTCGTGAGTACCGGCAACCTTGAAGTCCATATCGCCGAAGAAGTCCTCAAGCCCCTGGATATCTACCATAGTCATCCAGCGCTCGCCCTCGGTGATAAGACCGCAGGAAATACCTGCAACGGGAGCCTTGATGGGAACGCCGGCGTCCATGAGCGCGAGGGTTGAACCGCAGACTGAACCCTGAGATGTGGAACCGTTCGAGGAAAGAACCTCGGAGACGAGTCTGAGAGCGTACGGGAACTCCTCTACGGACGGAATAACGGGAAGAAGCGCTCTCTCTGCAAGCGCGCCGTGACCGATTTCACGTCTGCCGGGACCGCGGCTGGGCTTTGTCTCGCCTACCGAGTAGCTCGGGAAGTTGTAGTGGTGAATATATCTTTTCTCGGTTTCGCCGTCGATGCCGTCGAGGAGCTGCTTGTCGCCGACGGTGCCGAGGGTGGCAACGGTGAGAACCTGAGTCTGACCTCTTGTGAACATACCGGAACCGTGAACTCTCGGAAGAACGCCTACCTCGCTTGCGAGAGGACGGATATCGTTCATGCCTCTGCCGTCAACGCGCTTCTGCTCGTCGAGGAGCCAGCGGCGAACGATGAATTTCTGAGTCTTGTAAAGGCACTCGTCAATAAGAGCCTCCTGCTCGGGATAAATCTCGTCGAACTTCTCGTGAACAGCCTCGTAGATGGGCTTGAGACGCTCGTCGCGGACGGTCTTGTCGTCGGTATCGAGAGCGGCTTTAACGTCCTCCTCGGCAAATGCCTTGATAGCTTCAAACATCTCGTGATCGGGCTCGAGGCTTGCAAACTCAAACTTGGGCTTGCCGATTTCGTTTTTGATATTGTTGATGAAGCTGATGATTTTCTGGTTTGCCTCATGGCCGAACATGATGGCGTTGTACATTTCCTCGTCGGAAACGCAGTCTGCACCTGCTTCGATCATAGCGATTCTCTCGCTGGTGGAAGCGACGGTGGTTGACATACGCGAAACCTTTCTCTGTTCCTCAGAGGGGTTGATAACGTATTCGCCGTCAACCATGCCGACGGAGCAGCCTGAGATAGGACCGTTCCACGGTACATCGGAGATAGAGATAGCAATGGACGCACCGATCATAGCCACGATTTCGGGCTGGCAGTCGGGGTCAACGCTCATAACTGTGCAGACGATTGAAACATCGTTGCGCATGCTCTTGTCGAAGAGCGGACGGATAGGACGGTCGATAACACGGCTGGTGAGGATAGCGTGCTCGGAGGGTCTGCCCTCTCTCTTGAGGTAACGAGCTGAGTCATCTTGCCTGTTTCGACCTTAAGGGGTCTGCCCGCGAACTCGGTTTCGAAAACGCGGTACTTGTCAAATGTCATAAAGCTGTTCATTCTAAAATCCTTTCTGAAAATATTTTCAACGGGATTTTACACTGCTTTAGCAATAATATAAACCCGCTGCGCGAGTGGACTTATATTACCGCTAAAAAAGAGTAAGAAATCCCGTTATTTGAATGTAGGGCAAACGGGAAAACCCGCTTGCCCTTTGCTACAAACTTACTTACGGATGCCGAGTCTGGCGATGATAGAACGGTATCTCTCGATATCAACCTTCTTGAGGTAGCCGAGAAGGCTTCTTCTCTGACCAACCATCATCAAAAGACCGCGTCTGCTGTGGTGATCCTTCTTATGGATCTTGAGGTGCTCGGTGAGGTCGTTGATTCTTCTGGTAAGAAGTGCGATCTGAACCTCGGGAGAACCTGTGTCGCCCTCGTGGAGAGCGTACTCAGCCATAATAGCCTGCTTTTCTTCTTTAAGCATGTGTATTCCACCTTTATAAAAATATTTGTCACCATAGTCTCAGAAAAAGGCTGTGAAATTCCGCTTTGCGGCTTATCCCAAAATCCGAGGCGTAGGTCAACTGTTATATATTATCACAAATCGCGATAATTGTAAAGTATTTTTTTCTTTTTATTTTATTTCATCCTTAACAGCTTCGGCACGTTTTTTCTTAACGGTTCTGCTGATACCGCTCATTGTCTTTTGTCTGTCTGAATCCTGCATTTCCCTGAGCGAAAGCAGCATACTTCGTTCTTCTCCCGAGAGAAACATAACGCCGTCGCCGACATTTGCGAGAGGACTGCCGTCGTAAAACAGTGTGTTAACGTCAATTTTCAGCGCGTCAACAATAGCAAGAATCATTCCAACGCTGGGTTCGCTCACACCGGTTTCATACTTAGTATAGGTAGTGCGGTTGATGCCGAGTATATCGGCGAGTTCCTTTTGAGTATATCCCATGCGTTTGCGGTACTTAACTAAATTTTCGCTGAAAAAATTGAGTCCGCTTATCTCCGATCTCATTGGCATTTCCTCACCCCCATTTTATATATTTATTAATATTATAAACGATTTAAACGCGTTCTTCTACAAATGTGAAAAAAATTCACAAATGTTTTTACTGAAATTTATTTTAAATACCATCTTGAAATTTATGTAAGATTAGTGTATAATAGATATGTTGTAAATTTGCTAATGTGGCGCAGCCGGTAGCGCAACTGATTCGTAATCAGTAGGTCAGGGGTTCGAATCCCCTCATTAGCTCCAAAACAGACGGTGCAGTCCAAAGACTGTGCCGTCTGTTTTTTTAACCTAAGCGGTTGAGGGGATTCGAAGGCGAGCGTTAAGAAAACAGTCCGGCGGACTGTTTTTAGCGAGAGCGCAGATGAAACTATTCCAACCGCACTGAACACATTATGCGAGCAGTAAGCCTTGGCATTAGCAAACACCCCTCATTAGCTCCAAACAAAAACCGCATGGGAAAGCCATTTTTGAGCAATCTCATGCGGTTTGATTAATTTTTTAATACCTGACTCTGAATCTTTTTTCCTTTGGGTCGGTGGGTATGCTTTTTCTGTCAATTTGAGAGATACGTATATAGTTGCTGTTTTCAAGCGTCAGTATTACCTGCTCAATCTGGGCACGGGTTCCTTGAAGCTCCATACTGACCGTCCCGTCGTACTCGTTGCGTACCCATCCGGTTGCGCCGTATTCATTTGCGGCGTATTGCGATACATAGCGAAAACCGACTCCCTGTACTCTTCCGTAAAATACAAGCCGGCAACGGATTATTTCGTTGTAGTTCATACTCTGACCCTCCTGTTACCTGTTTTATAAATTTATCATATCAGAAAACGAGACTTTTGTCCAGAGATGCTTTGTTGTTTAGTTGATAATTATAGCTAAAATGTATTCGGTTATCATTGAAATTTGTATATTTTTGTATTATAATATAATAAAGGAAACCTCTAAAGATATAAACTTGCTCAAAATCACTGGATTATTAAAAGGAATAGCTATGAATAAACTGTCTAATCGTTCTAACGTCTCTTCTCTTTCTCCTTACCTCTCCCCGATTTCAGCTTGGGCTTTAGCCTTTGGCTGCTCTGTCGGCTGGGGTGCTTTTGTAATGCCTGCAACAACCTTTTTACCCATCGCAGGTCCCATCGGGTCGCTTCTCGGACTCATTATCGGTGCGGGAGTTATGCTGATTATCGGAATCAATTACAGCTCTCTTATGCGTCGTAACCCTTGCGCCGGCGGAGCTTATACTTACGCATCATCTGTTCTCGGAGGCGATCACGGCTTTTTATGCGCATGGATGCTGCTGATTGTATATTTTGCAGTAATATGGGCTAATTCCACTGCCTTGTCGCTTATTGTAAGATATCTCTTCGGCGACATATTGTGTTTCGGCTTCTCTTACAGCATCGCCGGCTACACCGTATATATGGGCGAGGTTCTGCTGTCTGTTGGATTAATTGCCGCTGCGTTTGCTGTCTGCGTTCTGGGAAAACGGCTTTCAAAATGGGTTCAGACATTGTTTGCCTTACTCTTGGTTATAGGTATTTTCATCTGCTTTGCATTTGCGGTTGTGCACCTGGGGAGGATTCTCCGGGCTTTCACCCGCATTCAAAAATGAAGGCAGTCGTATTTCGCATGTATTCGGCATTGTTATTCTTGCTCCGTGGGCATTCGTAGGATTCGAATCGATATCTCATTCTGCCGGTGAATTCCGCTTTAGTACCAAAAAAAGCCTCCCTGTTATCATAGCGGCTCTGGTTACCGCTGCGCTTTCTTACATAATGCTTACACTCTGCGCATCTATGGCGACGCCTGACGGATACTCGAATTGGACTGAGTATATCGGCTCAGTCGGAACGCTCAACGGTATTGAAAATCTGCCGACATTTCTGAGCGCTAAAGAGAGTATGGGCGACGCGGGTCTGCTCGTTTTGGGAATCTCCGCTTTCTGCGGAATCGCCACAGGCTTGGTTGGAAACATTGTTGCGCTTAGTCGTTTGTTGTTTTCCATGTCGCGTGACGATCTGCTCCCGAAACAATTTCAGTACAAGAACAAAAAGGGCGTTCCATATGTTGCCGTCGGGTTTATCGCGGCAGTTTCGCTGCCGATTCCGTTTTTTGGAAGAACAGCGATCGGATGGATTGTGGATGTTACCACCATTGGAGCAGCTATTGTATACGTTTATACTTCTATATGCTCGTTTGTCACGGGTAAACGTGAGAAAAAACGCGGAATGCAGGTATCCGGAATCATCGGTACCGTTATTTCACTTATATTTGTTGGCTTCTATCTGCTGCCGTCGCTGTGGTCGCAAAAAAGCACGCTCGCAGCGGAATCGTTTCTGATTCTTATCATATGGTGCCTGCTCGGAATGATTGTTTTCCGCCTGCTGATCAAACGTGACAAGACAAGGCGGTTCGGAAAAAGCGAAGTAGTTTGGATTATTCTTTTGTTCCTTATTTTGCTTTTGTCGATAGTATGGGTTTTCCAGACAACTACCGGTGAAGCCTCGAATATCGCACAGGACGTTTGCACCATGCAAAAAGAACAGGCGGTTAAAGCCGGACTCAGTCCCGACAACAACAATGTAATAGAAACCGGAAACTATATCACCCAACGCGTTATGTCCTTTGGCGAAAACGTCAGGCTGAATATTCTTGTTCAGGCAATTCTTATTTTCTGTTCCATTGCCGTGATATTCAGCATTTTCTCGATCATAAAAAAGCGCGAACAGGTCATTGAGGCTGAACGCATTCTGGCTGAGGAGAACAGCCGTGCAAAAAGCGCGTTTCTCTCCAACATGAGCCACGATTTGCGAACGCCTATGAACGCAGTTACCGGTTACACCGCTCTTGCGCTTAAAGAAGAAAACCTTCCCGACAACATCAGAGATTACCTTTTGAAAATAGACAACAGCGGCAAGCATTTGCTGTCCTTGATTAACGATATTCTCGACATGAGCCGCATCGAAAGCGGCAAGGCTGAATTAAGGTGCGAACCGTCGGATATCTGCCTGCTGCTTGACGAAGCAGAAAGCCTGTTCGCGGTGCAAATCTCCGGAAAAAAGCTCAGGTTTGACGTGTCTTGTTCAGAGATAAAAGACAGATATGTTGTCTGCGACAAGAACATTATCAACAGAATTCTGCTGAACCTTATTTCAAATGCGATCAAGTTCACGCCTGCCGGCGGAAGTATTTCCGTTGAGCTCAGACAGACCAAATCCGAAAACGGCGAGGCTTACTTTGTTTTAACCGTCGCGGACACCGGCATCGGCATGAGCAAGGAGTTTTCAAAGCATATTTTTGACGCTTTTGAACGCGAGAGGTCAAGCACCGTAAGTAATATTCAGGGCACAGGCTTGGGTATGTCGATCACAAAGAGCTTCACAGAGCTTATGGGCGGCACAATCGAGGTCGAAACCGAGGAAGGCAAGGGCACTAAATTCACGCTGAACCTGCACTTCCCCGTTGCAAGCGAGGATGAGATTGCACAGCTTACCGAGGTCGTTGATGAAACGCCTGATGACTTCAGCGGCAAACGACTTCTGCTTGTTGAAGATAATCCCGTTAATACTGAAATCGCAAAAATGATTCTTTCGATGTCCGGATTCGAGTGCGACTGCGCCGAGAACGGCAAGGAAGCTGTGGATATGGTTGAAAAAGCCGCAGCCGGAGACTACTGTGCTATTCTTATGGATGTGAGAATGCCGGTTATGAACGGTCTTGAGGCAGCAAGAGCGATTCGCGCGTTGGACGGTGAAAATTCAAAGCTTCCGATAATAGCTGTTTCAGCCAATACATTTGAGTCGGACAGGCGCGAAGCGTTTGACGCGGGAATGAACGACCATATATCCAAGCCGCTGCAACCAGATGTGCTTATTGCGACGCTGCGGAAATACATTAAATAACGGAGAAAAGCTATGGAGAAATTTATTGAGTCTACAGCTAAAAAAACGTCGCGTTCTTGCAGTTGACGACGAAATGATCAACCGCGAGCTGCTGGGTATGATCCTCTCTGCCGACTACGACGTCGACTTCGCCGAAAACGGCGTTTGCGCCATGAATAAGCTCAGTGACAACAGCTACTCGCTGATACTGCTTGATTTGCTCATGCCCGAGATGAACGGCTTCGAGGTAATCGAGCGGTGCACGGCTGACGAAAAGCTTAAAGCGATCCCGATCATAGTTATGACCTCGGAAAAATCGGCTGAGGTAAAGAGCATCAAGCTCGGCGCAGCGGATTTCATCACCAAACCCTTTGTGCCGGAGGTTATTCTCGCCCGCTGCGAAAGAATAATCAGGCTAAAGGAGGATCAGAGTCTTATCCGCTCAACCGAAAAAGACCCGCTTACCAATCTCTATACCCGGGAGTTTTTCATTACTTACGTAAAAAGAATGATTCCCGATATCACCGGAGAGATGGACGCGGTCGCTCTGAACCTCGACCGTTTTCACCTGATTAACGGACTGTTCGGACTTGAAGAAGGCGACAGGGTTCTAAAGGAGCTTGCACGGTTGATCACTAAGTATTTGCTTAGCGCAGGCGGTATTGCCTGCCGCACATACGGAGACAACTTCTTTGTTTACTGCCGTCACCGCGAGGATTACGAAGAAACTCTTGTCAAAATTCAAACCGAGCTTTCATCAAAAACCGAAGCTAAAAACGTTAGAATCCGAGGCGGGGTTTTCCCGGGAATCAGCAGTGAATCTCAGGTCGAAAACTGGTACCACCGCGCAAAAGCAGCCTGTTCAAAGCTTCGCGGTACCTTTGGCAATCATGTCGAAATATACGACGAAGCCCTGCACGAAAAAGAATTGTTCCGCGAACAGCTTATCGCCGATATTGACGAGGCAATTGAAAAACGGCACTTCTCGGTTTATTTTCAGCCCAAATACAATGTCGAGGGCAACGCACCCGTACTTGCAAGCGCGGAAGCCTTGGTTCGATGGAAGCATCCGGATTACGGAATGATCAGTCCCGGTGAATTTATTCCGCTTTTTGAGAGGAACTGACTTATAAGGCTTTTGGACAACTTTGTATGGCGCGAGGCTGCCGCACAGGTTCGCAGATGGAGGGATGCTCTCGGCGTTACGCTGCCTGTATCTGTCAATGTTTCGCGTGTAGATGTTTTCGACCCTGAGCTTGAAAACAAATTCACGCAGATTCTTGAAGAATATGAGTTATCACATGACTCACTTTTGCTCGAAATCACCGAATCAGCCTGTTCCGAAAACGAGGAGCGCTTTGTCGAGATAATCGAAGGTCTGCGTAACAAGGGCTTTAAGATTGAGATGGATGACTTCGGCACCGGCTACTCGTCGCTTAATATGCTCACCAACATTCCTATTGACGCGATAAAGCTCGATATGCAGTTTGTCAGAAAAATGCTGAGAGATGTTAAGAGCCTTAAATTGGTTCAGCTTGTTATTGACATTTCCGACTTCTTGCAGGTACCCGTAATTGCCGAGGGCGTTGAAACGGTCGAACAGTTGACTACACTCAAAACAATGGGCTGCGAAATAATTCAGGGATATTACTTCTCCCCGCCGCTGCCCGCAAAGGATTTTACAAAGCTGATAGAAGCCGAAATAAGCGGCGATAAAGGAGAATAAATATGCTGACTATTGAGAAATTGAACCTGACAGGCGCAAACACTGCAGAAGGACTTGCGCGGTGCTTCGGAAACGAGGCGTTTTATCTTAGACTTGTCGGTATGATTCCGCAGGAAAAGAATTTTGACAATCTGAAGGACGCAATCGAAAGCGGAGACCTCGACAAAGCCTTTGAAGCAGCTCACGCACTAAAAGGGGTTCTCGGAAACCTCTCGCTTACGCCGTTGTATAATACTGTATGCGAGATGACAGAGCTGCTCAGAGCGCGCACAGATACCGACTATTCCGCCATGCTGAAAAAACTGCTTGACTCCAGAGATGAGCTTGCCGGTCTCTGCGGCTGATAAAGCGGTTAAGCAGGTTGATATCAGCAAATTATTTTTGGTAAATATGGGGAAAATAGCAGGAAATGTGCGAAAACACTTGCTATTTGGTTTATTTTGGAGTATTATAGTTGCGTAAAGGAATAATCTGTTTGTTTCAGAACAGAGAAATTTCATTTTTCAGGAGGTTTATGATGAAAAGAACTATGATTTCAGTCACCGCTGCCGCTCTGGCACTCACATCCGTACTTGCGTTTGCAGGCTGCGGAAAAAGCGAGCAGTCCTCAGCTGCCGAAGCTGCTACAACCGTAGCCGCTCAGGAAACAACCGCTGCAGCTCAGGAGACCGGCGCTATTGCCGAGAGCGACGTAGTATTCAACTACAACGGTGCAAAGGTTGAGCTTAACACCCCCATCGACAGCATGATTTCGGCTATCGGCGAGGCGAACGATGTAAGCTCACAGCTCAGCTGTCACGGCGAGGGCGAGGACAAGACCTACACCTACAACGGCTTTACCGTTAACTCCTATCCGCTCGACGGCAAGGACTACGTTATGGAGGTAGTTGTAAATCAGGCAGGCATCCCCACTTCCAAGGGTGTTTCTGTAGGCGATCCCGTTTCCAAGGTTACCGAGGCGTACGGCGACAACTACAAGGCAGTCGGCGTTTACTACTCTTACGACGCAGGCAACAAGAAATCGCTTCAGTTCCTCATTGAGAACGATGCTGTTACAGAAATCGATTACTTCTACACAGTTTGATTGCAGAAATAAATAACCCGAAATTCTTTGCAGGGGCGCTGATACGTCCCTGCTTTTTTCGAAGGAAATCAGTATGAAGAAAAATATTTTCCGCGCTGTAAAAATCCTTTGCCTTCTGCTTGCGCTTGCGGTGACCGTCGGAGTTTTGCAGGAGTTTGTTCTCTGTCACGCCGACCACAACCGCCAGCGGATAAAGGGTTTTTTTGAGGAAGAGCGCGATTCGCTTGATATAGTTTTGCTCGGCGCAAGCGAGGTGTATTCGGACTTCTCTCCGGGTTACGCCTATGAATACGGAGGAGTTACCAGCTATCTGTTCGCGACTCAGGCTAACTCCATATTAAACTATAAAAGCCAGCTCAAAAATATTCTCGCCCGTCAAAAGGACGCGCTTATCGTGATTGAGCTGAACGGCGCCGTTAACGACGAAGCTGAAACAACCAAAGAAGCTAACCTGCATAACTACGCCGACAACGTTCCTCTTGACAGCGCTAAGCTTGAGTGGATGGCGCAGAGTGAGGTTGAAAACAAATCCGAATACCTCTGCCCTATCATTAAATATCACAGCGTTTGGAGCGACGTTCCCGGTAATATGAAGTATCAAAAGACGATTATCGGAGATAAGCTGCGCGGCTACACCTATCTAAAAGGTATTCTGAACGAAACTGCAGTTTTTCAGAGCACGCAACGCTCGATGAACCAATATTTACAGCAGCTTTCGGACGGCGAGGGTATTCCGCATATCAAGGCAACCGCCGACTCAGCTCAACAGCGCGATCCCAAGAATAATAATCATATCCAAAAGAAAACCGACGACAATCAAACAAAAAAAGGCAGAAAACCGCTTCCCGAACGTGAGGAAAACGCTCTGCGCGAGCTGCTGTCTTACTGCAAGGAACAGAAGCTTGACAACGTGGTTTTCACAAGATTTCCGCATATTGTCGTAAAACGCACCTTTGACCGCTTTGAAAAGAGCAACACCGTAGGCGATATTGTGGCGGAGTACGGCTATGATTATCTGAATTTTGAGAGAGATTTTTCGACGACCGGACTTGACGAAACAAAGGATTTTTACAATCTTGACCATCTGAACGTGCGCGGTCAGCAAAAGTTCACAGCTTTCCTGACGGATTACCTCACCACTCGCTATGCGGTTTCGCCAAAGCAACAAAGCGAAAGCGTTAAATCGGAGTGGGAGATTTGCAGCAAATATTACAAGGCTTACTCTCTTTACAGCGAACAGCTGCTGTCGCAGGGAGAAAAACGTGAGCTCTCCGAGGACTGCGAGCTTATTGAAACGCTCAATAATTTCTTATAGATATTTACACTAATAACGGGTCAGCCCATTGCGAGCTGACCCTTGTCATTTTAAATTATTCTATATTTTAATGCGCATCCATGAGCTGCCCATTACAAGCGTTCCCGAATAGTTTACATCACACGGATCGTCGGGAGATACGCCGAAGTGATTGTATTCGTTATGGTGGATATCCCACTCCGGATCGTAATACTTGCCTTCAATTTCAGCCCATCCGTGACCGCCGCTGTTGCAGGCATAGACCTCTGTGTAACCTATCGCTCTGCCCATGTACGCATATGCCGCGCCGTAGCTGTAGCAATCGCCCTTACCGTAAACAAAGAGGTCGTTTGCGTATACAACAGGCCAGTCCATCTCGGTGTACGGCGGATCGTGGCGAACGCCCTCGAGATATGAGGTCTTTATGTAGTCAAAGCATTTTTTAAGCTTTTCCTCGCGCGTCATTTTGCTGTCGGTGCACGATGCAACCGCTTTCAGTGCTGAGAACAAGGTTTTATCGGAATCGCTTTCAACTTTTGTCGCCTTGCCTTCAATTACATTCCAGTCGGCACCGTTAAAATTCACTCCGTCACAGTAACCCAAGTCAATCTGACCGTTTTCATCCGCATAGTAGAATCCGTCGGAATCACTGCCGACAATGCCGTTCTTCTGCAGAGCGCCGCCGCTTAAATAATACGCCTTCTTGCCCTCGGACACAAAACCGTCCTTTCGGGTTGTCAGATGGATTTCCATGCCGTCCCTGAGATATTCACGTTTGTCAACGTCGGAATCGTACATGGTTCCCGAGAAGCCTGCCTGCGAAATCGCAAGATCCACGGTGCCTCCGATCAACTCAACCTCTTTTTGGGTGTCTCCGGCAATAATCTTTACCTTGGCAAAGCGTTTAATCGTAATAGCGTGCGCACCAGCGTCGCACCATCTGGCGTCGAGCTTTGGGTCTACCGTATCGCGGTCGCCGACGTCGATTTCGGCTTTTTCAAGCAGCTGACCTACAGTCATATCGTCTGTGCCGTCAGCAGAATAGGATTTTCCGCAGTCCAGAACCGTTACCTTTACCGGCTCGCTTTTGCCTGAGCAGGCGGTAAACGCAAAAACCGAGAGCATTATCATAGCAAATGCAATAACCGGGGAAATCAGACGCTTCGATTTCATTTTCCTAAACTCTCCCTTTATACAGCCGTGTGCCGTATTATCTTAAACCATAGCAGCCTTGATAGCCGCAAGAAAATCGTCATAGTTTTCAAAAGCCGATAAATCAGGGTTATCGGCCTTGATTTTGTCGGTGCTCTTAAAGAGGAAACCTGCCTTGCTCGCGCGAATCATACCGAGGTCGTTGTAGCTGTCGCCCGCGGCGATCGTATCGTAACCGATAGACTGCAGCGCCTTGACCGTTGTAAGCTTCGACTGCTCACAGCGCATCTTGAAATCGGTGACCTCGCCGTCCTCGGATACTACAAGCGAGTTACAGAAGATCGTGGGCATACCGAGCTTTTTCATAAGCGGAGCAGCAAACTGTGTGAATGTATCGCTGATAATAATTACCTGACAGACCGAACGCAGCTCGTCGAGAAACTCCTTTGCGCCGGGCATGGGATCGATCGTCGCGATAACGTCCTGAATTTCCTTCAAACCGAGTCCGTGTTCCTTTAAGATTTTGAGACGGTATCTCATGAGCTTATCGTAATCGGGTTCGTCACGGGTGGTTTTTTTAAGCTCTTCGATTCCGGTAGCCTTTGAAAAGGCGATCCAGATTTCGGGAACCAATACTCCCTCGAGATCAAGACATGTTATATACATTTTAAACATTCCTTTCAGTGTGAAATTTGCTGTTACTTGATTACTTCCGTATATTTATTTCAAAAGCGTGCCTTGGCTGGCGCACTTGAGGTAGGCGTTGATAAAGCCGTCGAGGTCTCCGTCCATTACCGCCTGAATATTTCCGGTTTCAAACGAGGTGCGGTGATCCTTTACCATTGTGTACGGCATGAAAACGTAGCTGCGGATCTGTGAGCCCCATGTGATTTCCTTCTGAACTCCCTTGATATCCTCGATCTTTTCGAGGTGCTCGCGCTCCTTGATTTCAACGAGCTTTGAAATAAGCATTTTCATGGCAACGTCGCGGTTCTGGTACTGGCTTCGCTCAACCTGACTGGCTACAACTATTCCGGTAGGAATATGGGTAAGACGAACAGCGGAGGAGGTTTTGTTTACCTTCTGTCCGCCTGCGCCGCTTGCACGGTAAACGTCCATCTTGATATCCTCGGGAGCAATGTTGATTTCAACGTTGTCGTCCATCTCGGGCATTACCTCGAGCGCTGAGAAGCTGGTATGGCGTCTGCCTGCAGAGTCAAACGGAGATACGCGCACAAGCCGGTGAACTCCGGCTTCACTCTTGAGGTAGCCGTAAGCGTTTTCGCCCTCAATAAGCAGTACAGCGCTTTTAAGTCCGGCTTCGTCGCCGTCCAGATAGTCGACCTCTTTGATTTTGAAGCCGTGAGCCTCTGCCCAGCGAGTGTACATTCTATAAAGCATTTCAGCCCAGTCCTGAGCCTCTGTACCGCCTGAGCCGGCATGGAAGGTCAGAATGGCGTTGTTTTTATCGTATTCGCCCGAAAGCAGGGTCTGCAAACGCTGCTTTTCAAGCGTTTCGCGGACTGCGTCAACCTCGCTCTGAGCTTCTTCAAAGAGAGACAAATCCTCTTCCTCGTTCGCAAGCTCAATGAGCGCCGCAGCGTCCTCGTATTTAGCGACAAGAGCTTCGTATGCCTCCACCTTGCCCTTTAACGCGCCTGTTTTCTGCAAAACCTGCTGCGACTTTTCAACATTGTCCCAAAAGCCGGGTTCTGTCGCTTTAAGCTCGAGCTGCTCAATCTCGGATTTCATACTCTTCATGCCGAGAGCGTCGGATAGGTCGTCGATATCAGGCTTCAGAGCTTGGAGGCTGAGCATTAATTCTTCAAACTGTACCATACTAATACCTTCTTTCATTTTACCAATTTTATATTATACCAAAAAAGGGCATAATTGTAAACTAAAATTAAAAATTCTTTATCATCCAAATATTGTTGCATTTGCCGATAAAATTTGCTATAATAATATTGACTATAAATACGGAGGTTAATATGGAGTTTACGCAATACAACTGCCCCGTATGCGAAAAGAAGTTTGAAAACGGCGACGACATTGTCGTTTGCCCTGAGTGCGGTACGCCTCACCACAGAGAATGCTATGACAGTCTTGGACGCTGTTTTTACGAGGACAAGCATGCCGAAGGCTTCTCTTTTGAAAATCTGAACACCGAGCAAACGGAAAATGAACAGAAAAACAGTCAGTTTGAGGATTTTGAAACGATTCTCTGCCCTGTCTGCTTTCATAAAAATCCGAAGAACGCTCAGGTGTGTCAGCGGTGCGGCACGGATTTGAGAGCCGAAAACGCTCACAATCCGCAGCAGGAAAACGGTCAGCCAAATCAGCAGGGTTCTCAGTATCAGGGAATGCCGCCGTTCGGTTTTTCAGCTTCGGGCATGCCGAGCTTTGACCCTCTTGCGGGAATGGACAGCAAGGAAGAGGTCGGCGAAGGAGTTACCGCAGGTGAAGCAGCTAAATTCACGGGTAAAAACACGCAGTATTTTTCGATGGTGTTTCAGAGACTTAAAAAATTCGGCAGAGGTAAGTTCGGTTTTGCCGCATTTCTGTTTTCGGGAATATATTTCCTTTACAGAAAAATGTATGGTTTAGGCATTGCGTTCTCACTGATCGTGATCGCTACAAACGTACTGGCAACCTTCATTACGCTGACTCCTGAATGGTCGGCTGCCGTTCGCGAGCTTACAACCGCGTCTCCGAACAGCATAGTTAATGATCCGGCTTACGCCTACTCGCTGCTCGGAAAAATGGGCTACGCTTACCTTCCGATTATCCTAAACGGAGTGCGCTATCTGCTTATGCTGATAAGCGGTCTGACAGCGAACCGTATTTACTACAACCACTCTATAAAAAGAATACGCAGAATTAAAGACGAGCATCGAAACAGCTCTGCCGACGAGCTGAATAAAGCCCTTGAATCCAGCGGCGGGGTCAATCTGCCGCTTGCACTGAGCTTTGGTATCACGACTGTTGTCATTTCGTATCTCTGCAATTTCTTTATCATGACATCAAATATTACAGTTTAACGGAGGATTTTTATCATGAAAATAACCAAAGCAGTTATTCCTGCCGCGGGTTTTGGAACAAGAGTGCTTCCCGCAACAAAAAATATTCCCAAAGAGATGTTCCCCATCGTTGACAAGCCTACGATTCAATATATCGTTGAGGAAGCGGTTGCTGCAGGTATCACCGATATTCTTATTATCACAAACCGCGGCAAGGGTCTGATCGCGGATCACTTTGACCGTTCTCCCGAGCTGGAACAGATTCTCGAAAAAGGCGGCAAGACTGAGTTTTTGGAGCAGGTCAAGTCGATCTCTCAGCTTGCGAACATCAGCTTTATCCGTCAGCAGGAGATGAAAGGTCTGGGACACGCCGTGCTCAAGGCTAAATCGTTTGTCGGAAACGAGCCGTTTGCAGTTCTTTTCGGCGACGGTGTAATCATCAGCAAAAAGCCTGCCATAGCTCAGCTTATCGAGCATTACGGAGAATACGGAAAGGGCGTTGTTGGCGTAAAGAAGGTTCCCGAGGAGGAAATTCATAAGTACGGTTCTCTCAAGGTTGAGAATCTGCACGATAATGTTTTCGCCTGCACCGACATGAAGGAAAAACCCAAGACAAAGGAAGAGGTCCTTTCACTTTACTCGATTCTTGACCGCTGCGTGCTTCCGCCGGAAATTTTCGATATTCTCGAGCGCACGAAGCCCGGAGTCGGCGGAGAAATCCAGCTTACCGACGCAATGCGTGAAATCGCAGTAAACGAAGGAATGGTCGCGGTTGAATTTGAAGGAACCCGTTACGACATGGGCAACAAATTCGGTATTCTGCAGGCTCAGATAGAGATCGGTTTGAATCATCCCGAAACAAAGGATCAGCTCACGGAATACATCAAAAATCTTGCAAAAACTCTCTAAAAAACAACGGGCGTGCAAAAAAATGCACGTCCGTATTTTTATGTTTCAATCGGTATCAGAATAGGTTTGTGATTCCGGTAAATCGCATAATGCTTAAAGCCTGCAGCCTTTGCAACTGCGATTCCCTGCTCTATTCCCTTTCCTACCATTTTGCTTGAGTGAGAGTCGGTTCCGATTGTTACGTACTCGCCTCCAAGCTCAAAAAAGCGTCTGACGAGAGGCTCGTCGGGCAGGGTTCTTCCTATCGACTTAAACAGTCCCGAAACGTTGATTTCGAGGGCTTTTTTATTTTGAATCAGAATATTAAATATGCGGTCGATTTTTTCGGAAAACGGCGACAGGTCAGGATAATAACCCTCTCGCTCGACAATATACCTCAACGGGTATGTAAGATGCGCAAGGCTGTCGAAATGCTCAAAGGCTGCGGTCTCGGCAAGCTCGTCAAAATATTCGTTGAGAAGTTCGGTTACATCAACGGTTTTGTAGTCGAGATAGTAGAAGTCGTCGCGGCCTCTGAGGTTATGTACAGAGGCTAAAATAAAGTCAAAGTCGGCGTAAGCCAACGCGTGCGATGTCTGTTCGGGATCGTGCATCGGTTCTCCAAGCTCAAGACCGCGGATCACAAGCAGTTTATCCCTGTATTTTTCTTTTGCAGAATTAATATCGCGGACTGACTGCGGAATCTGCCTGTCAAAGCTGCCAAACTCACAGTTTTCGCCCAGATTAATAAATTCCGCCTCGCAATGATCTGTAACCGCCATAGCGTAAAGACCGGACTTTATTGCCGCCTGACACAGCTCGTCAACCGCACTTTTTGCGTCAAAAGAATTATCTGAATGTGTGTGCATATCACAAAGCTTCATATTATCAGCCTCCCGAAAAAATGATATCATAATACTCAATTTTATGCAATATTTAACTTTACTTTCAGTCGAATAAATTGTATAATAGGTAAGAATGTGTCATACATATTTATATGTATAAAACAGACACACGGAGGTTAATTATGAAGGCTATAATTTCAGTCATCGGCAAGGATACCGTAGGAATTT
Source organism: uncultured Ruminococcus sp. (assembly GCA_902765625.1). GTDB lineage: Bacteria > Bacillota > Clostridia > Oscillospirales > Acutalibacteraceae > Ruminococcoides. Next base: position 19,863 of record CACXAO010000005.1, read on the forward strand.
TGGCTAAGGTTTCCGACGCCTGCGCAAAAGCTAGCGTAAACATTGTTGAGGTAACGCAGAGCGTTCTTCAGGATATGTTTGCCATGATTATGCTCGTGGATATAGACAAAGCCACAATCGAGTTCGAACAGCTCAGAGAAAACCTGAATGCTGTCGGAGAATCCACAGGCACGCAGATTCACCTTATGCACGAGGATATCTTCAACAGCATGCACCGAATCTGAGGCTTGGAGGACAGCTATGTTAGAAACTAGAGATATACTGGAAACTATAAATATGATCGACAACGAAAACCTTGACGTGAGAACTATCACTATGGGTATTTCGCTTCTCGACTGCATTGACGACGACATTGGCAAGGCGTGCGACAAGGTTTATGACAAAATCTGCCGCAGCGCAAAGGATCTCGTAAAAACCGGTGAGGACATAGAAAAGGAATACGGAATCCCGATCATCAACAAGAGAATCTCCGTTACCCCCATCGGCATGGTCGCGGCTCCCTGTCAGAGCAAAAAAATCGTAAAGTTCGCTTACGCTCTCGACAAGGCGGCAAAAGAGCTTGGCGTAAACTTTATCGGCGGCTACTCGGCGCTTGTTCAGAAGGGTTTTGCGAGCGGCGATTATGCGCTTATCGAGAGCATTCCCGAAGCGCTCAGCGAAACCGACTTTGTATGCTCTTCCGTTAACGTCGGTTCCACAAAAGCCGGCATCAATATGGACGCCGTTAAAATGATGGGCAAGGTTGTCAAAAAGACCGCTGAAATCACGGCAGACCGCAACTGCATAGGAGCTGCAAAGCTTGTTATTTTCTGCAACGCTCCCGAGGACAACCCGTTTATGGCAGGCGCGTTCCACGGAGTCGGCGAGGCTGACACCGTAATCAACGTAGGCGTTTCGGGTCCGGGCGTAGTGCGGGCGGCTCTTGCCAAAAACGGCGCCGGCAAGGATATAGCTGAAATCGCCGATCTGGTAAAGAGAACCGCGTTTAAGATCACCCGAATGGGTCAGCTTGTCGCCAAGGAAGCGAGCAAGCGTCTTTGCGTACCCTTCGGAATTGTTGATCTCTCCCTCGCCCCAACTCCCGCTGTCGGCGATTCCGTCGCTTACATTCTCGAGGAGATGGGTCTTGAAAAATGCGGCTGCCACGGCACCACCGCTACTCTCGCACTGCTCAACGACGCTGTCAAAAAAGGCGGCGTGATGGCTTCCTCGCATGTCGGAGGTCTCAGCGGCGCGTTTATCCCCGTTTCGGAGGACGCAGGCATGATCGCGGCGGCTAAAAGCGGACATCTCGATATCACCAAGCTTGAGGCTATGACGGCGGTTTGCTCCGTCGGTCTTGACATGATCGTCGTTCCCGGCGACATTACTCCGGAGGTTATTTCCGCAATCATTGCCGACGAGGCGGCTATCGGTATGGTCAACACCAAAACAACCGCGGTTCGTCTGATTCCGGCTATCGGCAGAAAAGCCGGCGACATGCTCGAATTCGGCGGTCTGCTCGGTTCTGGTCCCGTTATGCCCGTCAGAGAAGGTTCTCCGGCTGTGTTTATCAACAGAGGCGGTCGCATTCCGGCTCCGCTTCAGGCGCTTAAGAACTAAATAACGTTTGTCTACGGGCGAAAATTCTACTGATATACTCTTGATTATTTTATGTACAATTTCACCTGTTCACATATTATATCCCATTACAATCGAGGTGATGAAATATGCAGGACATGATTCGCAAAATTATTGAGGCTGACAACGAAGCAAAGGCGCTTAACGAAGCAAACCGAAAGGCTGCCGAGGAAGAAAAGCTGAAAATCGAGAAAGAAGCCGAAGCGATTTACAAACAGCAGATGGACAACGCAAAAAAGGAAATCGCAAAAAACGACGATTATCTCGAAAAACGTTACAACCGAAAATGGACTAACATTCAGGCAAAGCAAGCGTCAGCTCTGATTAAGCTGAAAGCCGATTACGAGCAGGACTGCGACAGATGGGTTGACGACATTGTCCGGCGTGTTCTTGAATAATTAAGGAGGCGAATTTATGTCAACCACATCCTTTGCTGTCCTCGCCAAGGCGCGGTCGAAGTACGGCAAGCACCTGACTGAGCGCGACTACGCAAGTATTCTCGCCTGCCAGAGCGTTGCCGAGGTTATGGTTTACCTTAAATCCCATACCCACTACGCTTCCGCACTTGCCGAGGTCAACGAACGCGACGTTCACAGAGGCAGACTCGAGATGCTGCTCCGACAGGATCAGTTCTACGAGTTCGACTCCCTTTGCCGTTACGATTCAAGTATGAGCGAGGGCTTCTCGAAGTACGTCGTCGAAAAAACCGAGGTTGAGCAAATTATCCGTTTTCTGATTCTGCTCAACTCAAACTCAACGGAAAAGTTTATTTTCCAGTTCCCCGCCTTTTTTGCCAAGCATACCTCGCTGGACATCAACAAGCTCGCAAACGCGCGCGATTACGAAGAGTTTCTGAACGCGCTTTCGGGTTCTGCCTATTACGACATTCTCAAAATCTACAAGCCCGACCAAAAGGGTATGTTGCCTGTTTCCGACATGGAAAACAAGCTTTACGCCTATGTTCTGGGCAACATGCTCGAGCTTATCAAAAAGAAAGCAAAGGGCACAGAACGTCAGGAGCTCTTGCAGATGTTCCACACTATCAACGATTACAGTATTTTTTCAAAGATCCTGAGATTGAAAAAATATTATAATCTCTCGCCCGAGGTCATCAGGACAAATCTTTTGCCCGAATACTGCGACCTCAGCCCGAAAATTATTGATAAAATGTGCGCTGCGGAGTCCTCGGCAGAGGTTTTCAAAATTATGCAGAGCAAGGGCTGCGGCAGACTGATCAGCAAAATCGGCTACACCTACGCAAGCGATATCAGTCCGCGCGTACAGTACCGTCTGGCAAAAAAGAATATTCATTTTTCCAACAATCCTTCTGTTGTGATGATTTCGTATATGTTCCTCGCGGAGACAGAGCTGATGAATATTATCTGTCTTATTGAGGGCATACGCTATCAGCTCGACACAAAAACCATTCAGTCACTGCTGATACTCTGACTGAAATAAAGAGGTGATTTTAATTTGGCAGTATCATCAATGCAGGCTGTAAACGTAATCGGTCTTATGGAGCACATTGACGAGGTTATCACCGTACTAGGCGAGTCCGGCGTATTTCACCCCGACGATGTAACAAGCTTCTACAAGGACGTTAAGGACTTCACTCACCTGCAAACTAAAAACAGCTATGCCGAGCCGTTAACTAACCTCAAATCAGCGCTCAATCAGACAAAACGCAGTTTTCCGCTGACAGACGTCAGCGATTTCAGCCCCTCGTTTGAGGAGCTTGAGAGCTTTTCTGCAACTACAACCGCTGAAATCGACGCGTTGATCGACAAGAGAGAGTCGGCGGCGGTACAGCTTGAAACCGTCAAACAGAACCTCAGCGTCACAAATCACTTTGCCGGACTCGGCGTAGAGATAGAAAAGGTTCTGAAAATGAAGTACATGAAGGCGCGCTTCGGCAGACTGCCTAAGGACAGCATGCAGAAGCTTGAGGCGTACAAGGACAACGATTACGTCGACTTTGCCGTTTGTACTGAGGACAAGACGCACTGCTGGGGCGTTTACTTTGCGCCGAAGGACAAGGTTAAAGAGATTGACAAAATCTTTGAGGGTCTTTACTTTGAGCAGACCGACCTTGTCGGCGACAACGAAACCCCTAACGAGAGAATAAAGGAATACAAGCAGCAGATTCCTCAGCTTGAAAAGGAGCTCAAAAAGGCGCAGAAAAGTATCGACAAATACCTTGACGAAAACAAGGAACAGATCACGCGCTACCTCTCGAAATTAGAGGAGCTGTACCTGTATGCCGGAATCCGCAGCAAGGCGCTGCAGCATAACAACAGCTTCATTATCGTAGGCTGGGTTCCGACCGAAAACAAAAAGCAGCTCAAGCGCAGGCTGAAAAAAATCAGAAGCATCGAGCTTGACTTTTCGGACGCCAAGGAAGAAATGGACAAACGTCCTCCCGTTAAGCTCAAGAACTGCTTCCTCGCAAAGCCCTTTGAGTTCTATACAGAGATGTACGGCGTTCCCAAATACAACGAGATAGACCCTTCTCTGTTCGTAGCGATAACCTATATCGTACTTTTCGGTATCATGTTTGCCGACCTCGGACAAGGTCTTATCCTCTCGATCGTCGGTATTCTCATGTACAAGATAAAGAAGATGAAAATCGGCAAGATCCTCTTCCCGTGCGGAATTTCCGCGGCGATTTTCGGAACGATCTTCGGCAGCGTTTTCGGCTTTGAGCATCAGCTCGACCCGTTGTTCAGAATGTTCGGCTTTAAGGAGAAGCCTATTGAGGTTATGTCCTCGCAGAACACAAACACGATTATTCTCGGCGCGATCGGAATCGGCGTTTTCCTGCTGATTATCGCGATGTTCTTAAACGTCTACACATCCTTCCGTCAGAAAAACATCGGACGCGCGCTGTTCAGCACAAGCGGAATCGCCGGTATTATCTTCTACTGCGCAACCGTTTTCGGACTTGTCGCGGAGCTTTTCCTCGGAATGCACGTAATGACTCTCCCCTATATTCTCGGTCTTATTGTGTTGCCGTTCATTCTGGTGTTCTTCTCAGAGCCGCTTACAGACCTTGTTAACGGCGAAAAGGACTGGCAGCCCGAAAGCTGGGGCGGATATATCGTTGAGAATCTGTTTGAATCAATCGAGGTTCTCCTCGGCTATGTAACCAACACCATGAGCTTCCTTCGTGTCGGCGCGTTCGTCCTTGTTCACGCAGGCATGATGCTCGTTGTATTCGTTCTCGCCGGGACTGTCGGCGGAGTCGGTTACTGGGTAATTATCGTCATCGGAAACGCGCTCGTTATGGTTCTCGAGGCTTTACTTGTTGCTATTCAGGTACTCAGGCTTGAATATTATGAGATGTTCAGCCGCTTTTACTCAGGCGAAGGCAGACCGTTTGAGCCTGTTAAACTATCTATTGATTAAAATATCGGAGGTTTTTATTATGTCACTGTTTGATTTCTTAATTATGGCTTTACCCGTTGTATTTCTCATTGGTTCGGTACTTATTGCCGTTAAGGCTGTTTCACACGGCAAGAGCAGAAAGAGAACCCTTCTCATGCAGCTCGCTTCCTTTGGCGCTGTATTCGCAATCTGCATGGTTTGCCCGTTCGCAGCAAGCGCTGCAACAGGCGACGCTTCTGCGGCTGCTGCAGGCGCTGAAGGTATGGCTTACATCGGCGCTGCTGCCGCGACAGGTCTTTCATGCATCGGCGGCGGTATCGCGGTTGGTAACGCGGCTCCTGCGGCTATCGGCGCTACCAGCGAGGATCCTAAAGCGTTCGGTAAGGCTATCATCTTCGTTGCTCTCGGCGAAGGTATCGCTCTCTACGGTATGCTTATCTCGATTATGATCCTCTCAAAGATTGGCTAAGTGATATACGATGAAATTTTATTTAATCAGTGATAACGTCGATACCAAAATGGGTATGCGTTTTGCGGGAATCCCGGGCGTTGTTGTACACGAGGAAGAAGAGGTCAGACGCGAGCTGATGAAGGCTATGGAGCGCGAGGATATCGCCGTCATTCTTATGACCGAAAAGCTCGTTTCGCTCTGTCCGGACATCGTGTACGACCTGAAGCTCAACCGCAAAAAGCCGCTGATCGTCGAAATTCCCGACCGTCACGGCAACGGCAGAACCAAGGACAGCATCACCAAATACGTTCAGGACGCAATCGGCGTAAAGCTGTAACGCGTTATCACAGAAAGAGGTACTTATGCCAAATAATAAAACAGATAACTTTCTGAAGGCGATAAAAAAGTACGCCAAGGCGCAAAAAACCGCCATGCAGGGCGAGGTAAAGCAGCTTAAAACCGAACGTCTCAAGGAGGCTGAGGAAAAGGCTCAGCGCGACAGCGAACGTCTTATTAAGGATAAGCTGCAGGAAAAGCGCAATCAGCAAACCAGCTGGCTCGCTACCAAGACTCAGGAGGGTCAGAGGGAGCTCTTTGTTGAGCGCGTTAAGATGACCGAGAGTATCTTCGGCAAGGCGGCTGACAAGCTGAAGGAATTCACCGAGACCGACGCTTATACGCAGAAGCTCAGCGACAGCGCAAAGGAAATCGCCGGGTTTTTCGGCGACAAGGCCTGCGTTCTCTATGTTAACGAGCGCGACCTCGGCACCGCAGAGAGCCTGAAGCAATTCTTTGCAGGCAGCGTTGAGGTGAAGGCTGATAAAACCATCAAAATCGGCGGTATCAAGGGCTATTGCGCCGACATGGCTATTATTGCCGACGAAACCCTTGACAGCAAGCTGGAAGCACAGCGGGAGTGGTTTATCGAAAACGCCACCCTTTCCGTACTATAAGCCGAAAGGGAGGAATTAATTAATAATGAATCAAAATGTTATATACGGAATCAACGGTCCTGTTGTTACCGTAAAGGACACCGACAGCTTTGAAATGATGGAAATGGTTCATGTCGGCGTTCAAAATCTCGTAGGCGAGGTCATCGGAATCACCGATAAGCTCACCACGATTCAGGTTTACGAGGAAACGACAGGTCTGAAGCCCGGCGACCCCGTTACGGGCACCGGCGCACCCATGAACGTTCTTCTGGGCCCCGGAATCATCGACAACATCTTCGACGGCATTGAGCGTCCGCTTAAGGCTATCGAGGAGCAGGCAGGCGCGTTCATCAACAGAGGCGCTACCGTTTCGCCTCTCGACACCGAACGCCTTTGGAACGTCACAATGCAGATCAAGGTCGGCGATAAATTGGAGGGCGGCCAGATTTACGCGACTTTGCCCGAAACCCCGATTATCGAACACCGTCTTATGCTTCATCCAGACCTCTCGGGCGTTGTTACCGAGGTCAAGCCGAACGGCGAATACAAAATCTTCGACACGGTTGCGGTTATAGAGGACGACCTCGGCGAAAAGCACGAGCTTAAGCTCTGCCAGCAATGGCCTATCAGAACATCCCGTCCCGTCAAGGACAGACTCACGCCCTCGATTCCCCTGATCACCGGTCAGAGAATCATGGACACTCTCTTCCCCATTGCCAAGGGCGGCACGGCGGCTATCCCGGGCGGCTTCGGTACGGGCAAGACCATGAACCAGCACCAGCTCGCAAAATGGTGCGACGCGGACATCATCATCTACGTCGGCTGCGGCGAGCGCGGTAACGAGATGAGCCAGGTTCTTGAGGAATTCTCGGAGCTTATCGACCCTAAGTCAAACCGCCCGATGACCGACAGAACCGTGCTTATCGCTAACACCTCCAACATGCCTGTTGCAGCGCGTGAAGCGTCTATTTACACCGGTATCACCCTAGCGGAGTATTACCGCGACATGGGTTATCACGTTGCGATGATGGCTGACTCTACCTCGCGTTGGGCTGAGGCTCTGCGTGAGATTTCGGGACGACTCGAGGAGATGCCCGCTGAGGAAGGCTTCCCGGCTTATCTCCCCTCGCGTCTTGCAGAGTTCTACGAGCGCGGCGGCAGAGTTAAGGCGCTTTGCGGCGACGAAGGTTCGGTCACACTTATCGGCGCGGTTTCTCCGCAGGGTTCGGACTTCTCTGAGCCTGTCACACAGAACACAAAGCGCTTTACCCGCGTTTTCTGGGCGCTCGACAAGGCGCTCGCCTATGCCCGTCACTATCCCGCGATCAACTGGATCGACAGCTACAGTGAATACTTCAACGATCTCGACCCGTGGTTCAGAGAACACCTCGGCGACGACTTCGTAGAATACAGAAACAAAATCAGCGCGCTGCTCCAGGAGGAAAGCTCGCTTATGGAAATCGTTAAGCTCATCGGTTCCGACGTTCTTCCCGACGACCAGAAGCTTGTAATCGAAACCGCAAGAGCAATCCGCGTAGGCTTTTTGCAGCAGAACGCATTCCACGCCGAGGACACATACGTTCCTCTTGAAAAGCAGAAGCTGATGATGAAGGTTATCCTGCATCTTCACAGCAAGGCAAAGGAAGTTGTTGCGCGCGAAATTCCGCTCTCAAAGATATCTCAGCTCGGTCTCTTTGACAAGCTGACCAAGATGAAATACGATATTCCAAACAACAGACTTGAGCTGTTTGACGGTTACATTGAAGAAATCGATCAGAAGCTCGGCGAATTAATGAAGTAAGGAGGAAACGCATAATGATTATTGATTATGTTGGCGTTAAAGAAATCAACGGCTCGCTGATTGTAATTGACGGCGTTAAGGGCGTTTCCAACGAAGAAATTGTAGATATCAAGCTCGAAAACGGCACCACAAGACAGGGTCGTGTCGTTCAGATCGAAGGTGAGAGAATCGTCGTTCAGGTATTTGAGGGCACAAGAAGAATCAGCCTCAAGAATACCCGCACACGTCTTACAGGTCACCCGATGGAAATGCCGCTCTCACCCGAAATCATCGGCAGAGTTCTCGACGGCGCAGGCAGACCTATCGACGGTCTCGGCGATATCTTCCCCGTTAAGAAAGCGAACATCAACGGCACTCCTATCAACCCCGTATCCAGAGTTTACCCCAAAAACTACATCAACACCGGTATTTCGACCATCGATACCCTGATGACGCTGATTCGCGGTCAGAAGCTGCCTATCTTCTCAGGCTCCGGTATGACCCACAACGACCTCGCGGTTCAGATTGTACGTCAGGCCAAAATCAGCGGCGCGGACAGCACCAACTTCGGCGTTGTATTCGCAGCAATGGGCGTTCAGAAGGACGTTGCTGAGTACTTCCGCAAGAGCTTTGAGGAAAGCGGCGTTCTCTCGAGAGTTGTAATGCTTCTGAACCTCAGTAACGACCCGATTATCGAGCGTACCCTTACCCCGAGATGCGCGCTGACTATCGCGGAATACCTCGCGTTTGAGCTGGATATGCACATTCTCGTTATCATGACCGATATGACCTCCTACGCCGAGGCTCTGCGTGAGTTCTCGTCCTCAAAGGGCGAAATTCCCGGCAGAAAGGGTTATCCCGGTTATCTGTACTCCGACCTCGCGTCGCTGTACGAGAGAGCAGGCATGATCAAGGGTCATCCGGGTTCGGTAACTCAGATTCCGATCCTCACCATGCCTAACGACGATATTACCCATCCTATCCCCGACCTCACCGGCTATATCACCGAGGGTCAGATCGTACTTGACCGCACACTGCAGGGTCAGGGTTTTTATCCGCCCGTAAGCGTTCTTCCGTCGCTGTCTCGTCTTATGAAGGACGGTATCGGTGAGGGCTACACGCGTTCCGATCATCAGCCGCTCGCAAACCAGCTCTTTGCATCCTACGCAAAGGTTATTGACGCGCGTGCGCTGGCTTCGGTTATCGGCGAGGAGGAGCTTTCTCCGATTGACAAGAAGTACATTGAATTCGGTAAGCTCTTTGAGCAGAAGTTCGTAAATCAGGGCTTTAACGAAAACAGAAGCATTGAGCAAAGCCTCGATTTAGGCTGGGAGCTTCTCTCTACCCTGCCCAGAGCAGAGCTTGACCGTGTCGACGACGCGGTTCTCGACGTTTATTACAAGGGCTAAGAAGGTGTAGTCATGGCTGTACAGGCAGTACCCACCAAGGGTAACTTAATGAATACAAAAAAATCGCTTTCGCTCGCCAAGAACGGCTATGAGCTTCTGGACAGAAAGCGCAACATCCTCATCAGAGAGATGATGACGCTTATTGACCACGCCAATGCCATTCAGGAAAAAATTGACAGCGCTTACGAGGAAGCTTACATTGCGCTGCAGACCGCGAACATTGCCAACGGCTTTTGCGAGGAGATTTCCAACGCGATTCCCGTCGAGGATGGTCTGCACCTCGATTCGCGCAGTGTAATGGGCGTTGAGATTCCGATTCTCACCATCGACGAGGTCGAGCATTACGAGTTCTTGCACTACGGCACAAGAACCACCAACGCGGCGATCGATAAGGCGTTTATCCTCTTTTCAAGGGTAAAATACCTTACGGTTGAGCTTGCGGAAATCGAAAACAGCGTTTACCGCCTTGCGGATTCCATAAAGAAAACGCAGAAGCGCGCAAATGCTCTTAAAAACATTATGATTCCGCGTTTTGAGGAAACCGTTAAGTTCATCACCGACGCTCTGGACGAGAAGGACAGAGAGGAATTCAGCCGCTTAAAGGTCATCAAACACAAAAAGCTGAAAGACAGCGAAAGCGAAAGCGCATAAACAGGAACCCCCGTTCATCGGGGGTTTTCGTTTACCGTAAAAAAATTCGCACCGCGTTTTATCACGGTGCGAATAATTTTTATTTAGCTCCAGACAGCCTTGCCGTTCTCAAAGGTCAGTTCGTATTTATTTGTTGCGACTGTGCCCCAGAAGTGGCTTTTCATCATGTAAGCGGTGTAGGCGGAGAAGCCGTAGCCCGGAAGCTGCGCGTCAACGTCGCAGATATACCATGTGCCGTTTACAAGAACCTCTGTCCATCCGTGAGGACTGCCATTGCTTGTGTTGCCGATGCAAATTCGCGAACGGTAACCGGCGATTTTTGCAAGACAGGCGTAGCAGGCTGCGTAACGGTAGCAGTTGCCTTTCTCATTCTTGAACATATCAACCGCAAGAGGAGCTATATCGCTCGCATACTTGGGATGATCGTAGCTGCGGCTGTAAGGGAAGTTTTCTGCCATATACTGGAAAGCGTATTTAAGACGTTCCTTACGTGTGCTGCCCTTGCACTTTTCCATCATAAACTTGGCTGCGAGCTTAATTTCCTCGCTCTCGATACATACTCCGTCCTCGTCGGCATATGTATAGCCCTCGGAGGCTGAACCGACAATAGCGTCTTTCTCGATCTTTCCGCTGTTGTTGAAATAATAGGTTTTGCCGCTGATCTTCTGATAGCCGCTTCTGAAATAGCCGTTATCAAAATAATATGTGTTGCCGTGGTCGGTAACTGTGCCGTGTGCAAGCTTGCCGCCGATGTAATACTTTGTATCATCGATATACGAGGTAATAAGATTACCCTCGTCGTCCATGCAGCGGAGAGTGTAGGTGTACAGGCGGTCGGCTTCCGCAGTGGTATCCTCAAAGCTTGTACCCTCAACGCTGTCTGACAGTCTGCTCCAACCGCTTGAAGGAGTTTTTCTGTAAAGACGATACAGATTTACTCCGTCTACCGCCTTCCATGTAATAAGATTACCGTTTTCTGACCTCTTTACATAGCTGATTGAAGGAGGAACCATAAAGGTATGGGTGAAGCCTTCCTTGTCATATGTGCTGACAAAATCGCCGTCGCTGTCAAGACAGCGGACTGTGTAGGTATATGTGGCGGTCTTTTTCAGATTTTCGTGCGTGAAAGAAGTTGATCCGGTATTGCCGAGACCCTTCCAGCCGTCCGCTTCATCATAATAGAAAACGCGGTACTTCGAAGCGCCCTTGCATGCCTTCCAGTAAAGGGTTACGGAATCGGGATTGTTCTCTGCCGAGGTGATTTTCGGCATTGCTACATAATAGATTGACTTGCCTTCGTTGTAATAGCTTGTTTCCTTGCTGCTGTCTGCGGTAATGCTGCGGACAGTGTAGCTGTATTTGTTACCGGACTCGGCGGTTTTGTCAAGATAGATCGTATCGGTTGTTTCGCCTATGCGCGCCCAGCCGTGAGAGTTATCCTTCCGGTATACGCGATAACGGACAGCGCCGCTGCGTTTTCCCCACTTTACCTCTACCCCGTTTTCGGTGCGGTTCAACTCGGAAATAACGGGCGGTGCGAGATAGGTGTTCTTCCAGCCATCGCCGTTAAAGTCGCTCACGAAATCGCCGTTGCTGTCAAGGCAGCGAACCGTGTAGGTAAATGTGCTGCCGTGCTTCAAACCGGTATGGGTAAATGAGGTTGACGAAGTATTTCCGATACCCTTCCAGCCGTCCGCTTCGTCATAATAGAAAACGCGGTACTTTGAGGCGCCATTGCAGGCGTTCCAGTAAATCTCGGCGCTGCCTGTTCGGTTGACAATATCGGTTACAACGGGAGTTGCTACATAGAATATCGACTTGCCGTCGTTGAAGTAGCTTGTTTCTCTGCTGCTGTCGGCAGTGATAGCTCTTACGGTGTAGCTGTATTTAGTTCCGGACTCGGCGTTATTATCAACAAAATTAACGTCTGTCGTCTCGCCTATCCTTGCCCAGCCGTGAGAGTTGTCCTTGCGGTATACGCGGTAACGAACGGCTCCCGTACGCTTGTTCCAGTTTACGCTGACTCCCTCCTCGGTGTTTTTCAGCGAGGAAATTACCGGAGGAGCAAGGTAGGTATTTGTCCAACCCTCCGCGCTGTACGCGCTGATGTAATCTCCGTTGCTGTCGAGGCAGCGAACAGTATATGTTGTTGAAACGTTGCTTTTTAAGCCGCTGTGAGTAAACTTGGTTGACGAGGTATTGCCCAAGCCGCGCCATGTGCCGCCTTCATCGAGATAAAAAACTCTGTACTGCGACGCGCCCTTGCAGGAATCCCAGTAGATATCAGCGCTGCCGTTGCGGTTGATTATCTCGTCTACCTGCGGCATGGCGACATATAAAATAGATTTGCCTTCATTATAATAAGTTGTTTCGCGGCTTCCGTCTGCAGTTATCGCTCTGACGGTGTAGCTGTAGCGCGTACCAGACGCCGCGTTTTCGTCAACAAAAGAAGTTTCGGTCGTGTTTCCTATTCTCGCCCAGCCGTGGTTGTCATCCTTGCGGTAAACGCGGTAATTTTCCTCTCCCTTCAGCGCGTTCCACTCAATGCTCACGCCGCTGTCGGTATTTGAAAGACTGCTTATTTCGGGCGGCGCCATAAAGGTATGCGACCATCCCTCGCGGTTATAATCGCTCGCGAAATCTCCGTTTTTATCAATAGCTCTGACCGTGAAGGTATACGCGGTCTCGTTTTGAAGATTTTCGTATTCCATATTTAATGCTGAGGTTGTCGCGATACCGTGCCAGCCGTCCTCGCCCATATAAAACAGTCCGTAACGTGCAGCGCCGCTGTACGCCTTCCAGTAAACGCGTATGCCGGTGGCGGTATTTTCGAAATCCGTTATTACGGGATAATTCAGCCCGACTTCGTCGTTTTCCGAAACAGAAACGCCGACTTCCTCACTCATATCATAAGCAGTCCCGGTCTCGGGATAAGCAGTTTCAGCCGCGAAAGCGGAAGCGGAAATTCCGCAGAGTAAAACGCCTGCCGAAACAAGTGTTATGATTTGTTTTTTCATGAATAATTGCCTCCGAAAAATGTATTTGCTTTGTCAAAAATCATTTGACATATTTTATGCTTAAACCATCTGAGTTGTATGAGCTGATATAGTTGCCGTGCTCGCCAACACAGCGAACCGTATATGTATAGGTGTTTCCTGAATTTACATCGGAATCGAGCATCGTGGCAGATGATGTATCGCCCAGAGCCTTCCATGTGCCGTTAGCGCGGTAAAAAACGCGGTATTTGGTTGCGCCTTCAACCCTATTCCATGTGATCTGAACGCCCTTTGGGGTATTTTCCAAAGCGGAGATCTGAGGAGTTTCAAGCCCCTTATATGTGCAGCTTTTTCCGATTTTGTCATATCCGCTGATCAATCTGCCGTTGCTGTTTAGGGCTCGGATTGTGTAGGTATATGTGCTGCCAGCCGTGACGATATCATCGACAAACTCTGTTGATGCAGTTTCACCCAGCCGTTTCCAGTCGCCGTCTTTTCCTTTATAATACAGTCTGTATTTTGACGCACCTTCAACGTGGTCCCATTTTAGAAGAATGCCGGCAGTTTCGCTTGACAGACTGCTGAACGCAGGAGTTTCAACTCCTGAATATGTATAAGTCCAGCCGTTTTTATTGAAATCACTTGTAAAGTCGCCGTCTTTATCGACGCAGCGGATGGTATATGTATAGCTGTTGCCTGCCGTGACAATTTCGTCGGTAAACGTGGTTTTAGAGGTTTCTCCGAAGCGCGTCCAGCCGCCGCTGCCGTTCTTGTAGTATACGCGGTATTTCTCAGCGCCTGAAACCGCGTTCCAGTTCAGCTTGACTCCTGAGGCGTTGCTCTCGAAGCTCGTGAACGACGGAGTTGACAAGCCTTGATGTGTGTGCTTCCAGCCGCTGCTGTTAAAGCTGCTGATAAAATCGCCTTCGTTATCTACGCAGCGGATTGTATACGTATAGGTGCTGCCAAAGTTGACGTCGTCATCTATGTAAGACGTGGACGAGGTTTCTGCCATCCTTGTCCAATCGCCCTTGCGGTTTTTGTAGTAAACACGGTACTTATCCGCATTTGGTACAGCTTTCCATGTCAACTTTACGCCCTTTGATGTGCTGACAATGTTTGAAAACTCGGGAGTTGCAACCTTTTTGGGAATCTTAAAACCAAAGATACGGTAACCTGTCGAGGTTCTCTTTCCCGAATCCTTAAACTCATAGATCGTGTCGTCCTCCTCGGCACCCTGCGCCGGACTCCACTGAACTGCGTAATATGTATTCTTTGCGCTGACCTTTTTGCCGTTAGCTTTGAAATAGCTCAGATCGGTCTGCGCTGCGCCGTTTACCCAAAGCTCGGATTTTGATGGAGCAGACTCTGTTCGCAGATATCCCTGACCCTTGCTGTCAAGTGCAATAGTGCCGATTCTCTTGTCCCATGCTGTCATATCAGACGGATTGTTGCGCGCTGCAGTCGCGTCGGTCTTTGAGGAAAACACGCAGTATTTTGCGCCGAAGCTGTTTGCAACAGGAGTCTTGGGGTTGATAGCAAGCTCGATGTTATTCGGCTGAGTTACCTTTGCGACCCACATGCCGAGGAAATCTCCTGGCGCGTCAATTCTTCCGTAGCTGTTCGGACCTGCCGAATGCCAGTAACGGTCATGGTCGGAGCTTTCTCCGTAGAAAATCGCATTATGATTGTCCTTTGTGCCGTACATCCAGAGCAAGTCGCCCTTTTCGAGAATGCCCGAAGCGAGCGCTTCTTCCTTTGTGCGGAAATAGATTCGGTAAACGCCGAGGCTTGACCATGTCGGAGTGACGTTGCCCATTACGGGAAGCGAATTGATCTGAGAACGTGACGCGCCCGAATTAACCGCGGATTTATAAAGCACATGCCACACAAAACCTGTGCAGTTCAAAGCCGGAGTACCAGGAGAATCATAATATCCGTAAGCGCCTGCGCAGTCGCCGTTAGGATTTCTGTGGTCATAACCCACATACCTTGTTCCGATGTAATAATCCGGATTGGGACTGTCGGCGTCGTGATCATCCATCCACTTCATGTACGTGTCGTAGTCGATACCGAAAGCCTCTAAAAAGGTTCGGTAACCGGCGACGGATCCTCCGCCGTAATTTGTACCGTTCCAGCTTGCCGCGTCTGCCTTGACGGAACCCACCTGAGCTCCTACAAGTAAAACTGAAATTAACGTTATTGCCGCGAGAAATAAAGAAAGACTTTTTTTCGCGTGTGTTTTCATCTTTGCACCGCCTCATAATATTTTTCTATCCTATTTTAACACAATATTTTCCGATTGACAACAGAAATATAGGAATTTGTTGACAATTTGGAAAGAATTTGAGATTTAGATAATCAAATTATTCATATTCTCATTGGCTTTTGCGAAAATTATTAAAATAAAAAAGATGCCGTAGTATTTTTTTGCTCCGGCATCTTTTACGTATATTCGTTTAGATTACAAGATCGCTTTCCTCGACCTTCTCGTTGAAGAATGCAATGATCTTAATACAGGGTTTTCTGAGCAGGAGACCAAGCAGCAACGCCGGTACGATGAACAGCAGCAGCATACCCATATTATACCAGTAGTTACCCCAATCCATTCCTGCAACGGTTTCCCTAAGCGCGTTGATACCGTATTTAAACGGAAGGAACGGAGCAATGGCCTTGAACGGTCCGGGAAGTACCTCTATCGGGAAGGTACCGCCTGAGCCTGCGACCTGCATAATCAGGATAATAACCGCAAGCGCCTTGCCTATCACGCTGAAGGTTATTGTCAGCGAATAAATAATCAGCGAATAAACGAAGCTTGAGATCAAACAGGAAATAATAAACATTACCGGATCGTCCGCCTGCGTTTTGAGGAAGAACAAATCGCCGAGAGCGATGATCAATCCCTGAATCTGTCCGATCACAAAGAACATCAGATATCTGCCGAAGAAAAGCTGTACGGGATTTGCTTTGCCGAGCCTTTTGCGGTCTCTCTCCGTAAGGTCAACGTTGAGAACCGCTACAAGAACAACTCCGCCTACCCACAGCGCAAGTGACGAATAGAAGGGAGTCATTGCGGAACCGTAGTTATCCAAGGGATAGATCCGGTTGGTGTCGTAGCTTACGGGCGCAGACAAAAATTCGCCGAGTCCCTCGGGATCCTCAATAATCGGAACTATCAGACTCTTGATCGTGTCGTCTTTTTTCAGCTCGTCAACACGGGTTACCGCCTTGTCGATACGGGAACTGAGATTCGTTAAATAGGTCTTTAGATTATTGAGTACTTCCTTCAAATCATCAACGGTAGCAGTCGCGTTGTCAAATGCTGTATCAAGCTGATCGGTTGTACCGCTGAAGGTCTGCGCAAAGGATGCAATGCTGTCAAGCTTTGAAAACGAACCTGAAAGAGCGGAATCTATTTTTGATTTGATTGCGTTGAATTCAGATGATACCGCAGCGGCTGCAGAGTCGGCGTCGGAAATCAACTGATCAATTTCCGCCTTTGCGTTTTCGGGAACAGCTCCGGTGGTTTTGATCTTTTCGCAAATGGAATCTATTTTAGAGATAATCGCGTTTTGCTTATCGTTTGCAGCGTTCAGCTTTTCAACAACCTTAGAGCAGTCAACTCCGAGATTAGACTGGATCTCGTTGAGAATTGAGATAAGCTTGTTGTTTATAGTAATTTTAGATTGGTTGATGGTCTCGATTTTACTGATTTTAGTTGCAACGGCGTTTGCGTCGGTGCTGACGGTTGAAAACGCGTCGTCCAACTGCGAGGAAATACTCTGAGCATACGAATCGCCCGATGAAATCAGGTTATCAATCACGGTTGTCAGCTGTCCGGCAGTATTTTGCGCCGAGGTGATCATGCCCTTTACGTCGTCGGTAACAACTCCGACATTCGCAAGGGATTCCTTAATTGTCGGAACCATATCTTTATTTGATTTTGTCAAATCGTTTACTGAATCCAAGGTTGAGATCAACAGGTCAATAGAGCTGTTAAAGGATGTCAGGTCAGTTTTTGCGGTATTGAGCGCCGAGGTAATCTTATCCGCAAGCTTATCCTTGCTGCCTTCAAGCTCCTCCTCGGAAATATTCAGTACCTTTGCAATTGTCTCAGCGATAGTGCTTACATAGGTTGCGTCAACAGATTCCTGTATAGCGGAAACACCCTTGTCGGTAATTTTGGGAGCAATGGCGTTGCTTTTCTCGTTTACATAGTACTGCAGCTTTGCCTGCTTAAAGCCACCGGAGACTATGGACATCAGGTTTTCGGTAAAATCCTCTGGAATTACTACCGCCGCATAATATTTTCCGTCTTTGACGCCCTGAGTCGCGTCGTCCTCATCAACGAACGTCCATCCCATTTTGTCGTTTTTCTTTAGATTATCAACGATTTTATCGCCGGCATTTATTTTCAGACCCTTATACTCACTGCCCTTGTCAAGCGAACATACCGCAAACGAAAGTTCTCCGGTGCTGGAATACGGATCCCAGTTGGCGGCGATATTAAACCATGCGTAGAGCGCAGGTAAAATCGTGATTCCGATCACAACTACGAATACAATCAGGTTTTTGGTTAAGCTTTTTAAATCCAGACGGAATATCGAAAATATCTTTTTCATGCCTGCTCCTCCTGTTCGGTATTTGGGGATTCATCCTTCTCGGGTTCAACGGACTGAGGCTTGTCCTCTTCCCCATCGTCTTTTTCAGTATCATCATCCGAATCGGATTCTTCTTCGTTGAGTCCGAGATAGTATTGAAACTGATGATACTTGTACTCTGCGCGAATCATCAAAGCCACTGTGTACAATATAGTGATAACCCATAAAATCAGAAATGTGATTTTATTCTCCAACGTGAATATCAGTGTGAGAAAGGCTACGCCGGAAGCTGCTACAAAAATCGGTCCTATCTTTTTATATTTTTCACGTTTGGTTTTTGCTTCTTCATAAGCCTTCGCAACTTTTTTGAATATAAGCTCTTTATCCGGCTCTCCGATTTCTGCAAGGGTTTCTTCGGATACGATAATTTCATCTTCCTCTGCGGATTTTTCTTCACTTACGTCGGTTTCAGATACTTCGGGTTCTGTCGATGCGTCAGAATCTTCGGCAGATTCCGAGATTTCGTTTTTTTCAGCCGTACTCACTTCATCTGAATTAACAATTTGCTCCGACGCTTCGGGTTTTGGATCTGAAATCGCCGGATTTGTTTTTCGCTTCTTTTTTGCCACATTCTCAACTCCTAAAAGAATCTTTCAGCTCTTATTTACGGAAAAATACCCTATGCCAACCGTGCCGCACAGGGTATTGATATTTCGCTTATCGGAAAGCATTCGGCAGCGCGAGTAATTGTTATCCTTTCGTGACGCTGCGCAACATCTGTTTTACGTAAAGCCGTTCACTTTTAATCCCCGCATTTTTATCAAAATTACTTTAGCATTGTTAATTTTACCACAAATAAAAACGTATGTAAATAGACAGTTGCTAAAAAGGATATTGATATTCGAAGCATCGTAGTTTTATTTTTCAGAATAATCATATCAGCTCCTGCATAACAATACAGCGTGGAAAAATGTTGTAAAAATTCCATATGCTGCCGTTCCCGGAAAGAACTGATTTCTCCCATTTGTGCACCGAAACTTATGTGTCTAGCTACATGCATGCTTAATGCCTAAAAAAGGATAATTTTTATCGCAACCAGCAAGAAATCATTACCATTATGGATGTAATCTTGCACAAAGTATTGACTTTCTGGCTTGACAGTGCGATAATATAGGGAGAATAGGCGAAGTGTGTCTTTTGCAGACATTGCTGCAGATGGTTCCCGGAACGCATTTGCGGTCACTTACTTCCCTGCCCTTTTCGATATGCCCAAATAACAAAAAATGGGAGAATTATCGGCGGAACAAAATACAAAGGGTGAATAGCAAATGAAGCGATTGAATATACTGCTTATCGGCAGTGCAAACAGCTTTACAAACCAACTCATCCGACAATTCAATAAAGAAGGACACCGAGTTTCTCTGCTTACCGGCTCTTCCCTGGGTAAACAAAAATATCCCAGAGTGTTTGAACGATATGATTTTACATATACAAGTAATGTGATTTCCGAAGTTTTCAAAAGTGTTTCTCCTGACGTGACGGTTTTCACCGGAGCGTATGACGGGAATTTTTCTTGGGTCGACGATAGAAGCGACTCTGTATCGTACATCAGTGCGGTGATGAATATCCTGTCAGCCTATTCTTCTGCTGAAAACGGACGGTTTATTTATATTTCCTCAGATGCGGTATATCACGCTGACAACGACCTCTTTTATTCCGAGGAGGACGAAGTCAGCGCAGGAGACCCTCGCAGCACAGCGCTCGTACAGGCTGAGGATATTTGCCGACAGTTTATGACGGATTTGTCTACGGATATCGTAATTGTGCGAATCGGAGGTTACTATCATTATCCGAAAACTCCTCATGACATTGATGATTTCATTTCGGAGTTTTGCGTAAGCTATCTGAAAAACGGCAAGGTAGATGTGGCTGACGAAAGAATGATAATGCCGCTGGCGGAATCCGACGCAGTCTTTTTTCTCTCAAGGATAGTCCTTGCTTCTACGCTCAAGTACTCAGTTTATAATATAGCGTCGGGAAACGCGATATCCGTTTCGGAATTGAAGGAAATGATTGCGGACGCCGCAAGATTGTCTGACTATGAAATCCCGACCGGCGAACGAACGAGTCCGAAAACTACGAAAGGCGGACGTTTTGCGGAAAGATTAAAGCGCTTTTACGAAAGACGGGCTGACAAAGATATCGATGAATTAAACGCCAGAAGTACAATTAACGCTTTTGTCCATCTGAGATACCCGCAGGCTATGCTGGACGCAGTCAGATTCAAAGAAGAATTTGGCATAAACAGGCTGACGGATTTCGGGAAGGAACTGGATAAAATCGTTACTCATATGTTGAAACACAGAAACCGGTTTCTTTCAATTGGCTCTGAACGTCTCTCATTGTTTGACCGTCTGAAAAAGGAATTCATCTGGCTGCTTCATATTTTTCTCCCGTTCGCAGAGAACATTATCTGCTTTTTTGTATTTTTTATGCTCCACAGCAATTTGTCAGGGAGCAAAAACTTCGGCAGCATTGACTTCTTTCTAATATATGTGTTGCTTTTCGCTATTTTGTACGGACAGCAGCAAGCTATTTTTTCAGCATTTCTGTCTACAGTCGGGTTTTTGTTCGCGCAGCTGAGCTTCAGCAATGATTTCAGCGCTATGCTTGATTTCAGCACGTACGTCTGGATTGCACAGCTGTTTATTCTAGGACTTACGGTCGGCTATCTTAAGGACAGACTTTCTGACCAGAAAGCCGAGGCGCTGCATGATTATGAGCACATGACGCAGCAGATTGACGATGTAAGGGATATTAACGAGAGCAACGTCCGCATAAAGGACGCTTTGCAGACGGAGATCATCAACCAGAACGACAGCATCGGAAAAATCTACGAAATCACCTCCACTCTTGACAGATATGAATCGGAGGATGTGTTTTTTCACGCGATGGATGTGCTCAGACAGATTATGGGCAGTGACGATATTGCGCTATATACGGTTTCAAACAGCAATTACGCACGTTTGTTTTCGGCAACTACCGAAATAGCTGGCTCGCTGGGCAATTCCATCAAGTACAAGGAGCTTGGAGAGCTTTACGATATGTTAAAGGACGGCAAGCCCTTTATTAATAGAAAGCTGCAGGAGGATATGCCCATGATGGCGTGCGCCATCCGCGAAAAAGAGGAAATACGCACCATCATCATGATATGGAAGCTGCCGTGGGAGAAGATGACGCTCGGTCAGGCGAGCATTCTGACCGTTACCTCAATGCTCATTCAGAACGCGGTACTGCGCGCTCAGAGATTTCTTGATATCATGCACAGCGAACGGTTTATTGATAATACGCACATTCTCAGGACAGAGGCGTTTACTTCCATCCTCAACACCTACCGGAAAGCCGAAAGGCACCGCCTTACGCGCTTTACATTGCTCAGAATCATTCCTGAATCAGAGAGCGAACTCATAATTGATGTAGGTAACCGCGCTGCGGCTCATCTGCGTCAGGACGACCATCTCGGTATGGGCGCAGACGGCAATTTATATATCCTTCTGCCCAACACCGCGCTGAAAAACGCCGAAATCGTCATGAACCGTCTGAAGGATTATTCTATTCATACCGTCGCGGCGGATAATGTAAATAAAGGAGAAGAACAATGAATCCGGATGTGGTAACCTTTCTCCTGATTCTGCTTGTCAACTTCGTCATCACGTTTCTGTATTGGCTGTTCTTCTTTGTGATTCAAAAAAAGTACGAAGCGGGCTTTGCCACCAGATGTATGGTGATGCTTCTTTGTCCGGTTATCGGACCGATATACTTTTTCCTCGGCTGGATACTGCGTAAGATCTTCTTTCACAAGCCTGTCGAACTGACCGACGTTATCTTCTCAAAGGATAGGAAAAAATCCTTGCTGAAAGCGGATGAGGAGCGCGAAAACAATATCGTTCCGATTAAGGACGCGGTTACCGTTGTGGATAAGCAAAACGCGCGCGAGCTTATACTCGAAGTGCTGCGCCATGATGTGAGAAAATCGCTCAGCAGCCTCTTCCTCGCCTTAAACAGCGACGACAGCGAGATTTCGCATTATGCAGCCTCCGTACTGCAATCCGAGCTGGGAAAGTTTCGTAACAGCGTTCAAAATACCGTGTCTGAAATCGATCGGATTGAGGCTAAATTGAGCGCGCACGAAGAGCATGACGGTGAGTTAAAAACTCCCGCAGGCAAAGAATACTCCAAAATACTTGCCGAACTGAACGTACAAGCCAACCAAGATGCTGACAAAGAAGATGAAAAAACAGCTGATAAAGCAGCTGATAAAGAACAAGCTCCAAATGATGACCTGTTGAAGGGGCGCGAAAAAAAAGAAAGAAAATTTATTTTTGCCGATCTTTCCGACAAGCTTGAACAAAGCGAGGATTATCAACAGCATGAGTTGTCCGCTCACAAGCAGGGATTGCGCGCGTATTACGGAGATGAGATCGTAGAAGCGACAATCAATCAATTGCTGAGCGAACAGGCAGAGATGTCGCACAATCTCATCAGGAGTATATATGAAGTAATAAGGCAAAACGTCCTTTCCGAAAAAGAAAGTATACATTTCACTGAGATATCAGACAAAATAGCCTTGCTGATAGAAAAACGCGATTCACTCTCCGCCGAAGAGATGGCTCAGATAGCGGAATGCTGGCGCCTGAGAAAAAGCTATGATAAGTGCACGCAATGGAGCGACCGTCTGAGTCTTATCTATCCCGAATCGCTTGATGCGTTTTCGACTAAACTGAAGCTTTGTTACGATACAAATAACCGGGAACAATTTTTTGTGACCTTGAATGACATGAAAACAAGCGGAGTACCGCTCAATCATGAAATGATAGAAATGGTCAGAGTTTTCAACTGATTGACCGGAAAGGAGGATTTGTCTGTGAACCAGGTATATTGGGTGTTTGAATTCATAAAAGTGTTGCTCGCATATGGGTTCATCATGTATATATGGCCGTCAGTTGTTTTCCGCAGACATCTTTCCGGTAAAAGCAGAGCGTACAGATTCTGCTTCTGCGTGAATATGTCGATCATTCTGATCA
This sequence comes from uncultured Ruminococcus sp., assembly GCA_902765625.1. Lineage (GTDB taxonomy): Bacteria > Bacillota > Clostridia > Oscillospirales > Acutalibacteraceae > Ruminococcoides. The sequence continues at coordinate 42,771 of CACXAO010000005.1, forward strand.
ATACAGGCGTGCTCTTTCTCGGTCTTGTCTATATTTTAAACCAAATTCTTGTGGCGGTATTGTTTTGGGGCATATTTCTGGTTCAACTTATCAGGAATTATGATCTGAGACTTTCGCGGTTTAAGGATACACGGAGAGTTTTGAAAGGAACCCTGTCCTTTCGCCGCATGATATTGAATTGGCATGTTTTTAACGTGAGCAAGCTGAAATCCTCCATACAAAAATGGTGGAAATCCACAAAGGGACGCAGATTGGAGTTCGCGCTTCTTTTGGTGATTCTGGCGTTTGGAACCGCGTATTTCAGCGCAAACGCCCTTCAGGTACACTCTTATGGTTTTGGCGATCAATACGTTCATCACGATTGGGTTTACGGTCTGAAACAGGGAAATATTTTTCACAAGGGTATCTATCCCGAGGGAATGCATTGTTTTATCTATTTGATGGGAACGGTTTTTCCGATAGATTTCTACAGTATTGTTCTTTTCCTCGCAGGCGCTCACATTCATGTTTATTTGCTTTCTGCATATTTGCTGAGCCGTAAGCTGTTTGGCTGGAGAATGTCCGGTATGCTTGCTCTTACCGGTTTCCTCACCATAGAACAGGCGGTAATCAACGGTATATTCGGCATTTCGCGTCTTTCGTGGACGCTTCCGCAGGAATTTGCCCTGTATGTTATATATATGTCCGCCTACGCGCTGATAGGCTTCCTTCGTCAGACTCCGAAGCCTTCCGCGGAACGTTTCCGCTTCTTTAAGCTGAAATCGTGGCGAAGATATTTTTCGGACCGATATTTGTTCATATTTATTACGGCTGTTGCCGCTTCGATCTGTGTACATTTTTACGCGACAATAATCGCGGCTTTTGCTTGCATCGTGATCGTTTTGGTATATATCCGCCGTCTTTTCCGCCGCGGAGTATTCATAAAACTTGCCGCGGGTGCGCTTATCGCGCTGCTTATCGCCGTAACTCCTATGGTCGGAGCGTTCATTGAAGGTCATCCTTTGCAAGGCTCGCTATACTGGGCAATGGCAGTTACAGAAGGAACCGATGAAAAGTTTGACCCAAACTATAAGGAACCTGCCTCAACAGCAGCTTCCGCAGAGGCGGCGGGTTCATCGGATAAGGAAATTAATACTGAAAAAAAATCGCTTCCGGAACAAATTACAGATAAAACAAACAAGATTATTCGCGAAACCTTTTGTGAACTCTATGGAAAAAGTCGCGGCAAACTGCTTCTGAACTTGATTTTCGCGGTTGCAGGTTTTTCAATTTTACTGTTGATATGCAAAGGAATCGTATTGTTGGTTCGAAAACGAAAAAACAAACCGCGCACGTCATTCTTTATTCAGTGCCCTGAGAGTTACCTGATTATTGCATTGTGCACTTTCGTTATGATGATGGCATACAAGCCTAAGCTGATCGGACTTCCCCCACTGGTTGCGGGTACCCGTGTTTGTTCCACAATAGATGTGTTTTCTATGCTTTTGTATGCGGTCGTTTTTGATATTCTCTTTTCTCTGTTGCGGCCTCTGTTAAAGGAAAGGATCTTAAAACCGATTTCAGTAATTGCATGTGCAGGAATATATGTGTTTGCACAGAATGCGGGTCTTTTTCACGGTTATCTTTATTATGAGCTGACGCGTTACCCTGTGGCGGTAGAACTCACAAAGGAAATCACAAAAACCCTTCCTAAGCAGCAATATACGATTATTTCTACTACCGACGAGCTCTATCAGGTAATAGAAACCGGTTTTCACGAGGAATGGATCGACTTTTTGGAAAAGAGCAGCAACCGGACATATACGATTCCGACGCCATATTTGTTTTTCTTTATAGAAAAGCGACCGATCCGTTATGCGCAAAGCAACTTTGCGTCAGGTCCTCAGTGGCTCGCGGATGAAAAATACGCGCCTTATTACGGAATCAGCGGCGCTCAGTATCCCGAAATCGCGCATGGCGAGATTTCGGAGGAAGCTACAACAGCAACGTTTAAAACAGGAAAGAACCGTTCGTATACCGCTTCTGATTTCAACAATCGAATAACCCTTGAATCGAAAGCTTTCGCGTGGTATCAGAAGTTTTCCGAGATACACCCGAACGATGGAGAGGTTATTTATGAGGATGATGATTTTCTCTGCTACTGCGTTCACCAAAACGAATTCTCGCTCTTTTCACTGGGTATTATGGATAAGAAGCAGGAAAGGGGATTGCATTGAGACGAATTTCATTCTTTTGCCCCAATGAAATTACGGATAAGCTGCGATGTCCGGAACGCGGATTTTATTCTATCCTTCGCTTTATGGCTGAGGAGGATCCCGTTATTCCTTCTGAAATTCCGCGCAATCCGGACGATACGCTGATTCTCGTTGAAATAAACCTTAATAATTATGCCGGCAGCGCGTTGTCTGAACCTGCGCTGCGAGGAATCAGCCGGCTTTTTCAATCGCTGCGCAGCACCGGCTGCGGCTTGATTGTACGCTTTTTATACGACTGGTGCGGAACAAACATGATAACAGAACCAAAAAACGCCGACATTATTCTCGGGCATATCGCGCAGCTTGGTTACGTCATCAAAGAAAACGCGGATATTATTTTCCTGTTACAAGGACTGTTCATCGGAAACTGGGGCGAAATGCACGGCTCGCGATTCATTCGCAGCGATTATCTCAAAAGACTTTACGCCGCATTGTCAAAGGCAACCGAAAACCGTGTTCATACAGCGGTGCGCACACCTGCTCTCTGGCATACCGTAACGGGGATGTCGTTTGTTACTGACATGGAATTGAACGACTCCTTCCCCGGGCTGTTTAACGACGGAATGCTCGGCAACGACAGCGAATTCGGGACATTCAGCGATAATCCCTCCAAACGGGAGCAGGAGCTGGCGCTTCAAACTAAGCTCTGTCAATTAATCCCATACGGAGGAGAAGTTGTGGGAACCGCGCCTCAGTCCGATGCGTCGCGGGCAATGACAGCTTTTGAAAAAACGGGCGTCAGCTATCTTAATCGTATGTATGATGAAAACACGCTTGCCAAATGGAAAAATACGTCGGTAAAAGACAAGGGTATCTGGAACGGAATGAATTATTTCGAGTATGCCGAAGCACATCTCGGCTATCGCTTTGTCATTCGCGGCGTAAAACTGCGGTACTCTGCTCTTTCCGCGTGCATGACCGCAAAAATTCAGATTGAAAACATCGGGTTTGCACCCATTTATCATAATACTGCGGCAGAACTTGTTTTTGTCCGTGAAAACAGCGAAACGGTCTTCCCTATGTCAGGAGACGTCAACCGTCTTTCACGCGCAATGGGAACGAGGTGCCTTACGGCAAAGCTGACTTCTTTAAAAGAACGCCTTGGCAGCGGAACGTATGAGATTTTCTTTCGTCTGAAAAGTCTCAAATACAACGTAACAATACCGACCGCAAATCAGGGAAACAGTGAGTCGGGATGTCTGATTGGGAGGTATACGGGCTAATGATGATTACAAAGCGACAGTTCAGTGTGACAATCGTCATTTTCATTACACTGTTACTGCTGTTTATGGGCTTTCAGATTGGTAAAGAAGCCGCATCCACCCCCGGAATAAATAAGTATGTCTCAGACATTGAATATAAAAGCAAAAGCACTGCATCTGAACCCGCATTTGTTAATCCGGGTACAACCGGTAAACCGGAGAAGCTTTCAAAAGAGAATGAATGGATTGTGTTTGTCGGAAATGAAAACAGCGGGTATGCGGATACTGTGAAGGAATGGTCGTATTATACCCGAAACCCTGTTTCGCTTTCCAAAGAACTGCCGTTAGCCGGCTCTGAAAGTCTTCCCGATATAATTATGGTTGAACCCGCTTTTGTTAACGAACATTCGAAACAGATAGCGGATTTGATGGAAAAAGGTGTGGACGTAATCTTTTTGGATCTTCCGGATTTTAGCTATATGGAGTCAGATTATTTACTGCAGAAAATGCTCGGTATACGCAAGGTGTATCAAGAGGAGATAACGCTTAAGGGAATGCATCTATTTAAGGGTTTTCTTCTCGGCGGAGAACGGGTTTTTGAAACGGATTCCGAGGAGGACGAAGATAAATTCCAGGATCTGGATTTAACTGTTCCGTGGTACTCGGTTCGCGGCAGTACCAAAACCTTCATGCGCGGTACTCTGTCCGATGAGGATGCAGAAGAAGCGCTTGCAAAACAACTGAAAAACGAAGATATGCCTGCGATTGTGTGGAGAAGCTATTACGGAAAAGGAAATGCGTTTGTCGTAAACGGAAACTATATCAGGAACCGTATGATCGGAATGGGATTCCTGCAGGCAATGATGTATGAACGTAAGGATTATGTGGTTTATCCTGTAATAAATTCTCAGGTTTTTTCGGTTGACTGCTTACCTATTCTCACAAATGAAAACCAAAAAACAGTTGAAGAACTCTACGGCAGATCCATTACAAAGGCTCAGTCAGATATCATTATTCCGATGTTTATCACTCTGTCCGCAAAATATGACAAAAAAACGACCTGCTTTCTTTCCGTAAAATACAACCGCAGTGATCCCGAGCAGCCAAGTCAGGATTTGATGAAAACGTATCTTCCAATGATTGACGAGATGAACGGAGAGCTTGCTTTATCCGAAAACCATCCTGACAGCGGATTCAACAGCGAAGAATTGGAATCAGATTTTGAGTATTTGACGTCCGAAGCGCCGAAATACCGGATTTCGGCAATTATGAGCTCCTTTGGGAATCTCAAGGAGCTGTCCGATGCTGTGATAAATGCAAACGATCAGAATATCAGAACGGTATCGACTTCTGCGCATAACGAAAGCATACCCGTTGTCGGATATCAGAACGACAGAATAACCTGTCAGCAGACGACCTCCAATCTCACAAGGCACACGTTTACAGACGAGCTTGAACATCTCGGCGTCCAGACGCTTTTAGCTTACAGTAACTGCTACTATAACATAGCGGACGCTTTTTACCCGGAAACCGATGAAGACAAATGGCAAAACAGCTCGCGTGAGATATTCAGCAATCTCACAACCTACAACAAGCCTTTCGAGATGTTGGATTGTTTGACCATCACCGAAAGCGACTCGCGTATCCGCACTTATTTCAGCCTGAACTATAAAGCCGAACGCAACGCCGACGTTATTACCGTTACAACTGACAGTGATTCCGCGGACGGAACAGGTTATTTTATTCTCCGTACCCACGATGAAAGGATTGATTCCATAAGCGGAGGAAAATTTAAGCAAATAGAAGAAAACGCATATCTTATCTCAACCGAACGGGAAAAGACGGAAATCAAGCTGTCCTCTTCCCTTTCGGCATTGGTAGACATGGAAGGAAGTAACCGCTGATGAAGGTATGTATGGTAGTGGAGGGCTGTTATCCGTACGTCATGGGCGGTGTTTCAAGCTGGGTTCACAGCATTATCAAAATGTTTCCGAAAGTGGAATTTTGCATAGCCGCTGTTATCCCGGACCGATCGTATCGGGGAAAATTCGTCTATGAATTGCCCGAAAATGTTTCTGAAATATATGAGATCTACATCAACGACAAGGATTGGGTTTCAAAAAAAGCAAGCCGTTCAATGTCGGATAAGGAATATGCCACGCTTCGTCACCTGATTATGGACAGCGACGTCGATTGGGACGGCGTGTTCAGCTTTTTCAAAAAAAAGGAACGTTCGCTCAACGATCTGTTGATGGGAGAGGATTTCCTGAATATTATTACCGCTTTGTATGACAGGGATTACCCCGAAATTGCGTTCACGGATTTTCTCTGGACAATGCGTTCGGTGTATCTGCCGCTGTTCCTCGCTCTTGTATCCGATGTTCCCAAAGCGGATATTTACCATTGTGTAGCGACCGGATACGCCGGAATTATCGGTTGCCTTGGGCATTTTTTATACGGAGGCAGGCTTCTGCTGAGCGAGCACGGCATTTATACCCGCGAAAGAGAAGAAGAACTGATTAAAGCCGACTGGGTTCAGGGCATTTATAAGGATATATGGATTGAGCTGTTCCGAAAAATGTCTCAGGTTATCTATGACAGAGCAGACAAGGTAATCAGTTTGTTTGAGCACGCGCGTGAGCTGCAGATAGAGCTTGGATGTCCGCCGGAAAAAACTCAGGTTATTCATAACGGGATTGAACCGTCGCTTTTTGAGGGTATTCCCGGCAAAACAGATGAGGATAAAGGCTTTGTCAATATCGGAGCATTTGTGAGGCTTGCCCCTATCAAGGATATAAAGACAATGATTCAGGCTTTTTCCGTGGCAAAGCAGTATGCGCCCGAGCTAAAGCTGTGGATTATGGGACCTGACGCCGAGGATCTGGAATATGCGAATGAATGTTATGAATATGTCGAATACCTCGGAATCAGCGATATCGTATTTACCGGAAGAATCAACACTATGGAATATATGGGTAGGATGGACGCCACTATTCTGACGAGTATCAGCGAAGGACAGCCACTGACGATATTGGAAGGATATGCTGCGCACAAGCCATCCATCGCCACAGACGTCGGAAACTGCCGCGGATTGATTTACGGTGAAAATGACGATTTCGGTACGGCAGGCATTCTGACGCACGTCATGAATATTGACGAAATTGCCGCGGCAATGGTTTTTGTCGCCAAAAACAAGGATGAAACGCGCACCATGGGCGAAATCGGCTACAAACGAATGATGGATCGCTTCAAGCTGAGCGATTTGAAGCGTGAGTACGCCGCGATCTACAGGCAATTTGGAGAGGAGTTGGGATTTGAATGGCAGGAATAGGAATCAAGCTTAACCGCGTTTACCGCCACCGATCGCTTGGTATGCATTTATACGGCTTTGCCTACAGCGCGCTGGTAACGGTTGCTCCGGTTTTTGTCGTGATCGGCGCTGTTTTCGTGTCGCAGATAATACTCCATTTTGAAACCATCGATTACGGCAGCCGCGAGCTATTTGCGGATACGGTGCTGTATATCTTCATTTTTGCCCTGCTGTGTACCTCTCCTCTGAACGCGGTCTTGTCAAAGTACATTTCCGATATCATTTACGAGGAAAAATACGATGATATTATTCCCTGCTTTCATTTTGGCATGAGTATCACCGTTGTACTGTCGGCGGCTCTGGGCATTCCTTTCTGCCTGCATGAGCATTTTGTCGGCGGTGTTCCGATTTACTATGTCTTTACCGGCTACTGCGGCTTTACAGCGCTGATGCTGGTGTTTTACACGATGCTCTACCTCTCAATCACCAAAAATTATATTAAAATATCGCTGTTCTTCACAATCGGAATGGCTGTTACGGTACTGCTTATCTGGATTTGGTCCGTATTTGGTTTTCCTTTTAATATAGAGAAGCCCTATGCCCTGCTGCTTGCTCTGACAATCGGCTTCACTATCATCGCCTCGCTGGAAATCGCGCTAGTAAAATCGTTCTTCCGGAAAAACAGCGGCAACTGGAAACCAATCCTCAAATATCTGAAAATACATTGGAGAATGGTCCTCATCAATACGCTGTACACGCTTGGGCTTTACGTACACAACTTCGTATTCTGGACGACGGATTTGCGCAACGTGCTGGTAAAAAGCTTTGTGACCTGTATGCCGTATGACATGGCGACCTGTCTTGCCATGTTTACGAATATCTCCGCAACCGTTATCTTTATCGTAAATGTCGAGCTGCATTTCCGCGACCGTTACCGTCATTACTTTGAAGCGGTTATCGGCGGACGCAGACACGATATCGTAAACGCCCGTTCAAGAATGTTCAGACAATTATCCAGCGAGCTTATGACGCTGATTCGCCTGCAGTTCATTATCACTGCCGCCGTTTATCTCGTGTGCATGATAATTCTACCGACAATCGGTCTCGGCGGTCTGACCATGAAAATCTATCCCTGCCTGTGCGTCGGTTACTTTGCGCTATTTCTGATGTATTCCGAAATTCTTTTTCTTTATTACTTCAACGACGAAAACGGCGCGCTGCTTACTGTCTCTGTGTTTTTTCTCGTTACCCTTATTGGCAGCATCTTTTCTTCGCGACTTCCCGAAATCTGGTACGGTCTCGGAGTCCTGCTCGGCTCGGTTTTGGGATATTCCGTCGCCTATTTCAGGCTGAGATGGATGAACCGCCACATCGACAGGCAGGTATTCTGCCGCGGAACACTGATTTCACGCGCAGACGATTTCATGCCATCACCCGTTGTTTACTCAAAGAAGTTCTCTGCGGAGAATGATGACGACAGCGGAAAAGCAAGCAATAAAATCCCGTCGGACGCATAGGAGGAAATTATGGAAATAATTTATAAGATAGTTGTAATTCTTACCGGTATCGCACTGCTTATCTGGAATCTATTCAATATTTCAAAGAAAAAGATGGATATCGGAATCGGCAGCTGGTGGACGATCATGTCTGTTGTCCTCATTGTATTCGGCGCAGTATTCGATTTCACTCCGCTCGAACAACTGGTGCGTCTCAGAAATCTTATTCTGATTTATGTGTTGGTTCTTTCTCTTGTGATGGCGCTGTATCTTTACGGTATGTACCTCACTGAGCTGAAAAAGAAAAATGATGAGCTTGCGATGTGGGTTTCTTACGCTAAATCACTCAAAGACAAATCGTTATCTATAAAAGAAACAGATAAACACGCAGACGGCGCCGACGGGAATACAAACTGACAAAGGAGCAAGGCAGTATGGCTTCAAAAAAGATTCTTTTTGTAATCAACACAATGGGACAAGGCGGAGCAGAAGTTGCGTTACTTGCGTTATTGAACGAGCTTCATAGGCGGATTGACTGCAGGATTGATTTATATATAATAATGGATCAGGGTGAGCTGATCGACAGCATACCGCCACATGTAAACCTGCTCAACAAGAAAGCAGACAAAACGGATGTTCTGTCAAAATCAGGAAGAATCAGATTATACAGGCACACCTGCGCTAAACTGATTTCCCGTTTTTCGCTGGCGCGGAATTTGCCCTATACGATAAAAAACTACAGAAAAATGCGGCGTGACGGAAACGTAATTCCCAAAAACCTTCTTTGGAAAGCTGTATCTGACGGAAGCAAACCGCCCTGTGAAAAATACGATCTTGCAATCGCCTACATTGAGGGCGCGTCCACATATTTTGTTGCAGACAAGGTGAATGCCGATGTGAAAGCTGCTTTTATTCATACGGATTATCGCATGGCAGGCTATAACCGCGAGTTGGATCACGGGTGCTACAGCCGCTTTCAGGCGATATACTGCGTCTCACAGGAGGTCAAAAATTCGTTTTTGCCGGAATATCCTGAGCTGAAGGACTGCGTTCACGTTTTCCGCAATATCATCGACACTGACAGCATTATCGAAAAATCAAAAGCGGGATCGGGATTTGACGACGGCTTTGACGGCACACGGATCATCTCTCTCGGCAGACTGGTAAAGCTGAAAGCCTTTGATACGGCAATTGAAGCCACCCGTATTCTGAAAGAACGCGGTCATCGGATACGGTGGTATGTGTTCGGCGAAGGAGAGGAACGCGCCAATCTGGAAAATCAAATCAAAAGCTGCGGTTTGGAGAACGAGTTCTTTCTGTGCGGCACAGTCAGAAACCCTTTCCCCTATTTGCGTGAATCTCAGATATATGTTCAATGCTCCAAATTTGAAGGATACTCAATCGCGGTTCGAGAAGCAAAGGTACTCGGTTTACCTGCAGTTATCTCTCATTCCGTCGGAATCCGCGATCTTGTTACTGACGGAAAAGACGGTCTTTGTGTTGACGCAGACGCTTCGAGCATAGCGGACGGAATTGAACGTCTAATAAATAATCCCGGGCTTCTCAAAAAGCTCGGTGAAGGTGCCGCAAAATCATTCTGGGAACACGAAGATATACTCCAGCTTTTGCAACTAATCAAGAATTGAGGCGGATCGAAATGAAAAAGAAACACGACCTTCTGGTTATTATTCCGGCGCATAATGAAGAAAATAACCTTCCCCTTGTTTTTAAGGGAATGCAGGATATTCAAATCGACTTGTTTGCCGACATACTTATTATTGATGACGCTTCAACTGATTCCACTGCCTTAATTGCCAAGCAAAACGGAGCAGCCTGTATTTCCTTTGTCTTTAATTTAGGATACGGCAACGCCTTGCAGATGGGATACAAATACGCAAAAGAAAACGGATACCGTTATCTGATACAGCTCGACGCTGATACACAGCACGATCCCTGCAACATCCCGATTCTCTACAACGCTCTGAAAACTCCTTCTGAGGACGGCGAACTGCCCGATATTGTTCTCGGAAGCAGATTTATGAAGGGCAGCGGCGTGTATCACCCCGGCGGTATGAAAAAGATTGGCTTTATCTGGTTCGGTACGCTTGTCAGACTGTTCGGCGGAGGTGAGCTTGCCGACGCGACAACAGGTCTTCAGGGACTCAACAGGCGAGCTTTCTCTCACTACGCCGTTTTTGACAATTTTGACGCACGCTACCCCGATGCGAATATGATACTGGAAATGAAGCTGAAAGGATACAGGATTTTACAGGTTCCTGCCATAATGCATATGCGCAAAAGCGGAAAAGGAATGCATGCTGGCTTATGGAAACCGTTAAAGTATATGGTGCGTTCAACAATTGCCATTATTGTCGCAAAAATGAGAGGGTGCTTTTATAAAAAATGAATTATAAGTCATTCTTTGAAAAATAGCAGCAGAGCATTTTAAGGGAGGTGTCAAAGAATAAAATATGAAAAGAAAAACAAGAACAGAATACTCCATGCGCAATTCTATTGTTGCTTTTATTTGCAGAATATTGGTTTTGATTTTTGCTTACGTTTCCAGAGTGGTGTTTATCCGTGTTTTGGATGTTGAATGTACCGGCGCCTACGGACTGTTTGACAATATTCTGATTATATTTTCGCTTAATTCGCTGGGTATTGACACTGCCCTTGCATTTATGTTATACTCGCCTCTTGCAGAAAATGAGAGGATAAAACAACAAACACTTATACAAGCTTTTCGCCGCGTTCACCTGATGATTGGCGTGATCGTCACGCTTTCCTTTGTTGCATTATACTTCCTTCTACCGGTTTTTTCGGCGGAGTCCGCCGCGATCCCGAATATAGGTCTGATTTTCTGGCTGTTCGCAGGAAATGTGATTTTCGGATATATTCAATCTCATAAACAGATAATCCTTTTGGCGGATCAGCAAAATTATATCAATGATCTTTATGAATCCGGACAGTTGATCCTGCAATATGTCGTTCAGATTGTTGTTCTGCTGACAACAAAAAGCTTTCTGCTTTACAGCTTAGTAATATTTATTTTGATTATTCCGAAAAACCTGATCTCCGCAGCTCATACGACAAAGCGTTATCCGTATCTCAAACAACGAGTTCAAGCCTCCTTGGAGCAGAATGAAAAAAGAATACTGAGAAAAAACATTTGGGCTATCCTGATAAGAAGATCGGGTATACAGCTGCAAATGTTTACGGATACGCTCCTTCTATCCGGCTACTTCGGACTGTTATCGATGGCGCGATATGCTAATTACAGCCTTATTATTACCTCGGTTCGTCAGTTGATGGAAAAGATAGTAAACGGTATCATGGGCAGCGTAGGTAACCTTGGTGTAACCACTGACCGCGACAAGGTCGAGGATATTTTCAACGCTTCACTGATGTTGACATGTGTACTGTACGGAATCGTTTCGATTGCACTTTTTGTGGTCATAGGCCCGTTTATCGAAATGAGTTTCGGACAGGTGTACGTCTTCCCTGTTGACATCACTTTGGTCTTATGTATCAATCTTTATTTTAAGGGAGTACGTACCGTTACCAATGTGTTTCGCAATTCTCTCGGGCTGTTTAGTCAGGCGAGATATATGGGATTTATAGAAGCGGCAGTAAATGTTGTGTATTCTATTGCGGCGATCGCACTGTTCGATGAGATCGGAATATTTATCGGCACAACGCTTAGTATGCTGACGGTTCCGATTTGGATGGAACCGTGGGCATTGTACAGAGACTATTTCGGGAAAAAGCTCTGGAACTACTTTTTGCGTCTCGGCGGCTATACTTTAGTAATTGCCGTATGCTGGACAGCATCATCTGTAGCGTGCAGCTTTATCGGCGGTCCCCTGCCCGTTCAGTTCATACTCAAAGGAATAGTAAGCGTAGTGATTTCGGGTGGGCTCAGTACTTTGTTTTTGCGCCCAACAAAAGAATTCAAGATTATTTGGTCATCGCTGCTATCAGTAATTAAAAAAAGAGCTGATTCCAAAACAAAGCTAAAGGAGAATTAAGAAAATGCTCTTTTCAGTTATCGTACCAATATATAATGTGATAAATTTCATTCATCCGTGTATAGACAGTATTTTGTCTCAGAATAGTGAGGATTTTGAAGTGCTTCTGGTAGACGACGGATCTACAGACGGAAGCGCTGCCGTTTGTGATGAATATGCGCAAAAGGATGACAGAATAAGGGTCATCCATAAACAAAACGGCGGATTAGTGAGCGCACGAAACACCGGGATTGCAAATGCAAAAGGAGATTATATTCTGTATGTGGACGGAGATGACTGGGTTTCCGAAAAGTGGTTAGAGGTGATTTATCATCAAATTGTCTCTTCTCCCGAAAAGCCGGACATTGTTGTATTTGGCTCGGTAATGATTTATGATGACCGGCAAAATATTAATAAGATTAACACGGAAGCTGGTTTTTACAATCGAATAAGGTTGGAAAAAGAAATTTTTCCACGGTTGATTAGCGACCCGAAGTTAGAGTATGGAGCGGCTGTCTTTTTGTCGGCTTCATGGAATAAAGCTTATAAAAGAGAGCTGCTCAGAGATCACCGATGCTTCGATGAGAATATCCGATTAGGAGAAGACACTGCTTATGTATTTGAGTGTGTACTGAATGCAAATAGTGTGGCTGTGAGCAAAGAGATACTATATTATTATAACAAAATGAATTCGGGAAGTATCCTTACGAAGTATGATCCGAATCGTATAAAAAAGCGATTGTATTTATTTCAATATGTTCAGAAGCGCTTGGCTGGATACGGTCCGGTAATTGATCGACAGATGGATAACTTTTATGCCAGCAGGATTGTATATGATGCATTTTGCTTAATTAATCAATCTACCAGCATTTTTGACACGGGCAAGTTTTTGGCAAGAGAATTGAGAAAAACTCAGATTCTGAAATTTGTGCATCTCGGCGGAATACCGTTTAGTGCAAAAGTATTCATTCTTTTGCTAAAGCTCGGTCTATGCAGAACTGCATTATTGTGCATGAAAATCTTGATGCGGATAACGGGCAGATAAACCTATCTTAAATAATCCTGTCGTCTGTCCAATACATTGAACTCCGAATTATTTAAAGACTAGGGGCTGGCTCAAAAGTGAAAAAGAGCCAGCCTCATAATTACGACAGGAAAGAATCTTTTTTTGAAAATCTGAGCAATGCAAAGCAGAGGGTATCGCTACTCTCTGTTTTTTTATGTAACCGCTCAACAATCACCCCTCTATCAAAACTGAAAAATTCATGAGATAATAGATGTGAAAAACAGTCTCAAAAAGTGCAATGGACAAAATTGCACT
>CACXAO010000006.1 GCA_902765625.1 uncultured Ruminococcus sp.
TACTCCGAAAATCGCAGTAAACGAAAAGGCAAGTATCAGCAAAGCAACAATGAAGAACACCGGCTTTGGAACTCTTTTCATGCCTTTTGAACCTCCGTATTATAATTGCCTGTAAGAAAAAAAAGCCCTGTTACGGGCGCAGACTTACAGACGTAACAGAGTTATTATATGATTTTTTTGGCAAATTGTCAATGGAATTGCAAATATTTGATAAAAAAACTTTATCTTTAGCAGTATTGCATAAAATCAGACCTGAAAAATTGTCACATAAAAAACTCAAAATGCAAATTTCAACGTTTTGCACAAAACAGCCTGAAATCCTGCGCCCGGTTTCGGCTCCGATAACAAAACCTGACAGGAATTTTCCTGCCAGGTTCATCATATCAATTCGTTTTTTACCTTTTTAGATTTTGCCGAGAAGCTTTTCACACGCCGCAAGCTTAGCGCAGGTGCAGAAAATATCCATTGCCTGCTCCAGCTCGTTATTGGGCGGGAAGGTCGGTGCAATACGGATATTGCTGTCGTGAGGGTCGTCTCCCAAAGGATAGGTTGCGCCCGCTCCCGTGAGAACTACGCCCGCGTCGCGGCAAAGATGAACAACGCGCTTTGCGGTGCCCTCCATTACGTCGACGCTTACGAAGTAACCGCCGTTGGGATTTGTCCACTTGGCTGTGGCGGTGGGCTTAAGCTCCCTGTCGAGCATATTGAGCACGATGTCGAACTTGGGCTTGAGAATAGCCTTGTGCTTCTCCATATGCTTCAGAACTCCGTCGAAATCGCCGAAGAACTTAACGTGACGCAGCATATTGAGCTTGTCGTAGCTGATGATCTCGTAGTTGTAACGCGCGGAAAATACCTTCATGTTGTTTGAGGATGCAGCCATTGCCGCTACGCCCGCGCCCGGGAATGTGATTTTTGAGGTGGAACAGAACAGAATCGGCAAATCGACGTTGCCTGTCTTTCTGCACTCGTCAACGATGTTGAGAAGCTCGTCGGGAGTGTCGGTAATGTCGTGGATGCAGTAAGCGTTATCCCACATAATGCGGAAATCCTTGGCTGCGGGCTTCAAAGCCGCAAAGCGCCTTACGGTTTCGTCGCTGTAGGTAATTCCGTTGGGATTTGAGTACTTAGGCACGCACCAGATACCCTTGATGCTCTCGTCGTTCGAAACAAGACGCTCGACGATGTCCATGTCGGGACCGTTCTCGTCCATGGGAACGGGGATCATCTCGAAACCGTAGTACTGAGTGATGCCGAAATGTCTGTCGTAGCCGGGAACCGGACAGAGGAATTTTCTGTCGGGAACCTCGTACCAAGGCTTGCAGCCCTCGACGATCGGCTTTGTCATCATGCAGGAAATCGTGTCGAACATCATATTAAGGCTGGAGTTGCCGCCGACCATTACGCTGTTTGAAGGTACGCCGAGAATCTCGCCGAAAAGCTTGCGGCACTCGTCGATTCCGTGAAAAATGCCGTAGTTGCGCACGTCCATGCCGTCCTCGCCGATAAAATCGGACTTGCTGTTCATTACGTCAAGCATTTTGAGCGAAAGATCAAGCTGCTCCTTGCCGGGCTTTCCTCTTGCCATATTGAGAGAAAGTCCCTTGCCTTTTTCTTCCTTATAGCGCTTCTTCAGAGACGCATATTCCTTTTCAAGCTCCTCAGAGCTGCACTTGAAGTATTCCATTTCCCATATCTCCTTACGCATTTATTAACCTTATATATTCTAATACAAGCACAGAGAAAATGCAAGTCTTTTTTATAAATCCTGCAAATTCGTCAGTTTTATTAATAAAAAACAGACCCGCTGCGCATATGCTTAGTGAGTCTGTTGAAATATTTGTTATTATATTATGCAGTTTCGGCTTTGAGGTGTCCCAAACATCAATAATACTGATAATAGTAGTAGCCTCTGCCGGCACGTTTTTTGTTCTGGGTGCAGCCAACCTTGATAAAACCAAGTATTTTCGTATCTGCAAGCTTTATGCTCTCGAGCATTTTTTGGATGTCACCATGGGTGGTTGAGCGTTCGCGAAGAACAAGTACATAACCCGCAACTCTGTCCTTCAGCAGCAGCGCGTCGGCAACTACACCGATAGGCGGCGTATCAAAAATGATATAATCGTACTCGTTAATAACGCTGTTAATCAACTTCTCAAAGCCGGGAGAGCACAACAGCTCAGAGGGGTTGGGCGGAATCGTGCCGGAAGGAAGAATATCGAGATTAGGCAGAACGTTGTGCTTCACGGCGTCATTAAATTCTGCCATTTTACCTATGATATTTGAAAGACCTACACTGTTTTCAACCTTAAAAATATTGTGCAGATTGGGACGGCGAAGGTCGCAGTCAATAAGCAGAACCTTTCGTTCCATCTTTGAGAATGAGATCGCTAGATTCGCGGAAACCGTACTTTTACCTTCGCCCTTTGCGTAGCTGGTTACGGCAAACACCTTCTGATCTTCCGCCGAAAGAGAGAACATGATATTTGAACGGGCGCTCTTATACGACTCGACAATCGCAAACTTGCTTTTTTCGGAGATGGCGTCCGCAGAGTTGTATTTCTTCTCGGTCTTTGAATTGTCGGGCTTTCTCAGCTTAATCTTAAATGCCATAATTACTTACCTCCCGTGTTAAAATCGGGTATCTCAGCGAATACGGGAATCTTATAGATTTCGGAGAGATCCTCGTCCGACTTGATTGTGGTATCAATAAGCTCAAGAAGAATTGAAATCAGGCAAGCTGCAACCAGACCTACCGCAAAACCGATAAGCGTATTTTTCAGTTTATCGGGAGAAATCGGAGCCGAAGGAGCCTTTGCGGTTCTGATGATACCGAGCTGACCGTACATGAAGTTGTCGTGGAATACCTCGTTGCACATATCGGCTATTGAGTTGGCAACGTTTGCGCACTTTTCCGGGTCGCTTCCCGTAACGCTGACGGTGATATAAAACGTTCCGTCGACCGTCGCGAAGCTGACGCTGCAGCCATTGTAAAGCGCGGTGATCTTGTCGGAATTCTGGAACAGGGTGACGCAGATTTTCGCAAGAGTTGAAGAACCGCTGATATCTGAGTTAAAAATCTTTTGCGCAACCTCGTTGTTGCTTTCGTTTGAGCTGGAATTTGAGCTTTTTGACGAGTCTGCGTCCGTTTTATTAGCAGAGCTGTCGGATGATTCGGCTTTTTTATTGTAGTTCTGCACAAAAATCATCGTTGATGAGCTGTACTGCGGTGTGATAAAGAAAGTTGTATAAAGAAATGTCAGCAATCCCGCCGCCAGTGCAACAATCACTATAAAACGAATTCTGTGCAGGAGCACGCCTAAAATTCTTTGGATGGTTATATTTTTTGGCATTTCCTGTCTCCTTCTGCGAAAAAATACTTACGCATAATATTACACCATAGAATTATATATCATATGCGGTCGATTATTATTCTTTTTTTGAATAATAAGAACGATTATAAGAAAAAAATAAAGGAAGCCGAAGCTTCCTTTAGTATTTAATTCTGTCAGCCTACGACATTCAGCAGTACGCCTGCCGCAACAGCCGAGCCGATAACGCCCGCGACATTCGGACCCATCGCGTGCATAAGCAGGAAGTTTCCGGGATTTTCCTGCTGACCAACCTTCTGCGATACGCGCGCCGCCATGGGAACAGCCGAAACGCCGGCGGAACCGATAAGCGGATTGATCTTACCGCCGGTCAGCTTATACATGATCTTTCCGAAGAGTACGCCGAACGCGGTACCCATACAGAACGCAATCAGACCGAGAGCGATAATCTTGAGAGTGTCGAGCTTGAGGAAGTTCGCGCCCGATGCGGTTGCGCCTACCGTTGTGCCGAGGAAGATGGTGATGATATTCATCAGCTCGTTCTGCGCAGCCTTGGCGATACGCTCAACAACTCCGGACTCCTTAAACAGGTTACCGAGCATAAGCATTCCGACAAGAGGAGCGGCGTCGGGCAGGAAAATCGCGATCAGGATTACAACGATGATCGGGAAAAGAATTTTTTCGAGCTTTGATACGGGACGGAGCTGCTCCATAACAACTCCTCTCTCCTTCTTGGTGGTGAGAGCCTTCATGATAGGCGGCTGGATAATGGGAACCAGCGCCATGTATGAGTACGCCGCAATGGCGATCGAGCCGAGAAGATGCGGCGCAAGCTTTGTTGTGACATAAATCGCGGTCGGACCGTCTGCACCGCCGATAATACCGATAGCGCCCGCCTCGGATTCTGTAAAACCGAGGAAAATAGCGCCGGTGAAGGTGATGAAGATACCGATCTGCGCTGCCGCGCCGAGAATAAGGCTCTTGGGGTTGGCAATCAGCGGGCCGAAGTCGGTCATGCAGCCGATGCCGAGGAAGATAAGCGGCGGATAGATGCCGAGCTTAACGCCCTGATAGAGGTAATAGAGCAATCCGCCGTAGGTCGGATTCTCATAATAGATTTTTCCGCCGATTTCCTGCACTGTGTGTCCCACAGCCGCAGGGTCGTTTGCGCTTTGAATTTCAACTAAGCTGATGTGCGGAGCCGCCATAATCTCGGGATAGAGATTGACGAGCAGCATACCGAACGCTATGGGAAGCAGCAGAAGCGGCTCATACTGCTTTTTGATTGCGAGATAAAGCAAAAAGCACGAAATGCCGATCATTACGTAGTTTTGCCATCCGAGACTGACCAATCCGGAGCTTTCGTAAATGCCCTTGATTGCGTCAAGAAAACCAGTTAATATTTCCATAAACTTAAACCGAACCTTTCCAAACCCTTTTCAAGCTAAAACGGACGGGTATTATCGAGCACACCCGCGTTTGCCCACGCAGATCTGCCGCCCGCTTTTTTGATGCTTTTGATTTTAGCCCTTCCCGATTTGCCGTACACTGAGGCTACGGCTGCCGCGATAACGGCGACAACCTCCTCGGGAATGCCTTCCTCAACCGGAGGATTCTGCTTTGGCGAAACCGGCTCGGAAACCTCAGCCGTGACCTTTTTCTTTACGGGAGGAGTTTGTTCCTTATTCTTTTTCTTTTTACTGCCGCCCGAACCCTGAACCATTCCGACAATAAAGCTGTAGAGCTTTATTACGCCGATAAGCAGGAGCAATACCGAAAATACTACCACGAAGCCGGTGAGGATTACCTTTGCAGAGGCAATACCCTTTTCGGCAAGCGACAGCTCGGCTGCGGCAAACTGCGTTAACCCAATACCGTTAAGTACCATAAAACAACCTCCAAATTGTGAATTTGCATACACTGATATTATACTTTAATTCAGCATTTTTTTCAATAACAAATCAGCGCCGCCGCGTTTTTCGTCGTTTTAGATAAAAATAATTATTGCGCATTTGATAATGCAAAAAAATTGCCAAAGCGTATCAGCCTTGGCAATCTTATCCTTATATAATTATACAAATCAATCCGTTGCAGCCGTCGTTGATTATCTTTTCAATGGTCTCGCCTATCTTCCTGCGCGCGTCCGCCGGCATTCGGCAGAGCTTATTGTGCAGACCCTCGTTGACAAGCTCATGCACCGATTTACCGAAAATATTGCTCTCCCAGATTTTTTCGGGACTCTCCTCAAATTCCTTGAGCAGATACGACACAAGCTCCTCGCTCTGCTGCTCCGAGCCGACAATCGGAGTGACCTCCGTCTGCGTTTCCACACGCATGAGGTGAATCGACGGCGCGCTTGCCTTGAGGCGTATGCCGTACTTGCCGCTCTGCTTTATTATCTGAGGCTCGTCAAGCGTCAGCTCGTCGATCGTGGGCATAACTATTCCGTAGCCGGTCTCCCTGACCTGCTCGTAAGCCTGAGCGATTTTGTCGTATTCGCGCTGCTTTGCCGAGAGGCTTTCCATGCTCCTCATCAGACCAAGCTCGTCGGAGATATCAAGTCCC
Organism: uncultured Ruminococcus sp.; assembly: GCA_902765625.1. GTDB lineage: Bacteria > Bacillota > Clostridia > Oscillospirales > Acutalibacteraceae > Ruminococcoides. The sequence goes on from CACXAO010000006.1 coordinate 5,898, forward strand.
GTCTCCTCCGAAAGCACCCTGAAGAACAGCTCTGGCTTGAGTACGACGGAGATTTTTGCGACGCCGTCTCCCAAATCGAGCGAATCGAGCTTTGCCGCAGCGATGTAATCGCAGTCTGAGATCTTTGACAGGGTGTCCTGGATCTCGCGGATTTTTTCCATATCCTTGGCGGCGGCGCGGATGCAGTCAAATACAGCTGATTTCAGCCAATGATCCTTTTCGAGCGAAATCAGCCAGCCGGGAATGTCAACCCGGATCTCCTTCATCGGAAACTCAAACAGAAGCTGCGCAAGCACGCGCTTGATTTCGTTTTCGCTCAGATCCATGCAGCTGACCGGCAAGACCGGCACCTGATACTTTGCCGCAAGCTCATCCGAAAGCGACTTTGCGCGCTCTCCGTCGGGATTTGCCGAATTAAGCAGCAGAATAAACGGCTTGTTTATCGCCCTTAGCTCGTCGACCACACGCTGCTCGCTTTCCTCGTAGTCCCCGCGCGGTATTTCACCGAAGGAGCCGTCGGCGGTTATGACAAGCCCGATCGTCGAGTGGTCGGTAATCACCTTTTTGGTGCCGATCTCCGCAGCCTCCTCAAAGGGAATCTCCTCGTCAGACCACGGCGTCTTTACCATCCGCGGCGCGTTTTCCTCACTGTGACCCAGCGCCGACGGAACAAGGTAGCCGACGCAGTCAATCATTCGCACGCGGAACGCCGCGTTGTCGCCGAGATCGACCTCCACCGATTCCTCCGGAATAAACTTAGGCTCGGTCGTCATTATCGTTCTTCCTGCCGAGGACTGCGGAAGCTCGTCGACGGCGCGGCGGTAAACGCTTTCGTCGCGGATATTCGGCAGCACAAGAGAATCCATAAACCTCTTGATAAACGTCGATTTGCCCGTGCGCACCGGTCCGACAACACCGATATAAACGTCGCCGTCAGTGCGCTGCGAGATGTCTCTGTATACATTTCTCTCTTCCATCGCTTTGCCTCCTTACAGCTTCGGTATCAACAGCATCTGCGCGCTGTCGAGTTCGATTTCGTCAAGGTTGTTCTCGCGCAGCAACGGCTCGAGTCTTGTGTTGTGCGCCTTTGAGATATTCCACAGGTTTTCTCCCTCATCGGCAAAATACAGAGTCAGCGCGCAGCCGCCGGCTGCGAGAGGCTGATCCTCAAATACCTCTGCGTCCGTAACAACGCGAGTGCATTCGTTTTTCATCGCGCCGCCTGTCACCTTCAGCTCCATACGGATTTCCGCGGTGCTGTCGTCTGCCAAACGGAAGCTGAGTCCCGCCGCGCGCACCTTGCCGAAGCATAGACTGTCGCACCCCTCGGACGAGGAGAGCGTATGAGAAAAATCGCAGCTGCGCTCTACAAACATCGGGAAATTGTCGCCGTCGAGTGCAAGCATACAAAGATTGACCTTTCCGCTCACTCCGAGACGTCCGTCCGAGGGTGCGGAGTCGAGAGTGAGGCTGTCGGTGTAAATATCGAGGATTTTTCCGATTTTGCCGCTGTCCACCTGAATTGACAGCTTCTCCATAAAGCTTTCGGAAACGGGCAGAAGCTCTGATATCGTCTTGAGATTTTCGAACCTCGGTGCAGACGCGTACTCCACCGAATAAGCGTCGCACACCAGCTTTTCCTCGCGCATCACGTATCCCTGCTCGGTCAGGCAGAGCTTTACGTCCAGGGCGATAACGGGCTTTTCACTCATGACGTCGTTTTTCAGCCGTACGTCGTAGGACATCACCTCGCAGCACAACAAATTGCGCGTGTTCTCGTCAACGCCGTCGCAGTCGAGTATCTGATTGAACGGAAGCACATAGTCGAGCTTTGCGGTCTCGCCCGTTTCGACGTCGCAGAGATAAAACATTCTCAGATTCAGCTCGCCGCCCACCATCAGCTTATCCTTTACCGCCTTTACATCGTTGACGCCTGCGGTCACCGACGAATGCAGCACAGATTCGACGGCCGGCTTGTCGGCGGCAGAGATCTCCTCGCTTACGGTGAACTGCTCCTGACACAGAGCCGTAAGATCGGCGCATTCCATCGGCTTTATCAGAGCCTCAAGCCCCTCGGGAGGCGTGAAAACGGCTGTTTGCTCGTAAGACAGCACCTTGGCGTACAGCGAAAACGCCCCGTGTATAACCAGTCTGCGGGGACTCAGCGCACGGCAGTTTATGTACTCGGGCTTTGTTTTGGTGAGCACAACGTAGTTTTCGGGTGTATCGCGCAGCGAAAAGCTCTGCGAGAAGCTGACGCTCTGCTCGCAGCAGCGGATCGTTTTGCCTGCGCTCTCAACATAAAGAACATTGACCACGCAGCTGCCGTCTACCCTGAGCTGGCCGCCCGAAAGCGACTTTGACTGCAGCTTCGGCGACAGCGTGCATTTGAGTATTTTTTCGATATCGGGGCAGTAATCGGGCAGCGTCAGGTCTACGTCCGCGAGCTGCTCGGCAACGGTATCGAGCACGGTCACGGGTGTGCGGAGGAATCGGCTTTCCGTAGGATTATCCATATTTTCTCTCTCCTTTTGCTTTGTTGGTAACAGTATATGAAAGAGAAAAATGCTTTATGACAGAAAAACGGCTGACCCGCAACAGGTCAGCCGTGTAACTTCAAATGATATTAACTTATTTTACGATTGTTCTCTGAATCTGTGTAGCGTCTGCTACGTCTACCTTGCCGTCGCCTGTAAGTTCGCCTACATCAAACTGATCAGAATTGAAGAGTACGTATTCAGCCGCATGCTTCTGAACATATGTAGCGTCGTTGATGTCTAGCTTACCGTCAAAGTTGACGTCGCCCTTAATGCGATCATTGCTGCCGTTGGGCATAATGAGAGAAACGCCGTATGCGCTGGACTTGCTGAAACCGGTCTGATTTCTGAGATTGGTTTCCTTGCCGTTTTCAACAATATATCCCTCTTTGTTGTCCTCGTTAACTACACCGAGGAACTTGAGGTTCATATTAACGGTGGTTTCGCCGGAACCTACAATATCGAAGGTAACGGTTACCAGATCCTTCTCTCTCAGGAACTCGTCGCTGTTGAGGTTGGAGAAGTTGCCCTTGATAATACCGGTTGTGGTCTCACGGGCAGTTGAACTGCCTACGTTGGGCTGCAGCTTGCCGAGGTTGGAGTTATTGAAGCTGAGCTTTGCGGGATCGTAGGTGAGCTCCCACTCGTCGTTGATCAGATCATAGTAGGACGAGAGCTTGAACGCAACGGTAATCTGAGATGAATCGGTAAGAGATCTTGTTGCCGCCGGGAAGTAGTTGGAGGTGGCGTTGACCTTGATTGCCTGAGCGACGCTCTTGCCGAACTTGGTGTTGGTTGAATAGCTGAGGTTTGTGAAGCCGGACTGCGACTTGAGGTTCTTAACGGCGCCGCCGTCTACAAGGTAGCCTGTGCTGCCGCTTGAGTTAAGAACTCCGAGGATCTCAACATTAAGGTTAACGTTAGCGGTGCCGAAAGCGAGCACGTCAAACGTTACGCTTACAAATGCCTTCTCGGACGCGAAATCGCTTCCCGAGGTATCGGAGTAGTTGCCCTTGATCGTGCCCTTTGTCGGCTCATTTACAACAACGCTGTCAACGTTGGGCATGATCTTTCCTGTTGCGGACTTATTGTAGCTGAGCTTTGAGGTATCATAGGTCAGATTCCACTCCGCGTTCTGGAGATCCATGTTGGATTTGAGCATATACTCAACGGTTACCTGCGTGCCCGTCTTGTTGACGGTGGTAGTCGCTGTCGGGAAGAAGTTGGAGGACGCGTTGACCGTGAGCTTTGTATCAACAGAGGGAGAGCCGTTGATTACGGAAGTCGTACCGGTGACGGAGTTGGAGCTGAAGCCCGAAATCGATGAGATATTCTGCTTCTGGCTGTTTGAAACCGCGTTTTCGAATTTCAGGGTGCTGCCGCTCTTGTAGCCAACCGAAAGCTCCTGAACGTCGAGATTGACATTCGCGGTACCCTTGCCGATTACTTCGAACTCAGCCTGAACAAACGGCTTTGAGGATGTAAAGTCATAGAGATTGCTGACGTCGGTGAAGTTGCCGTATGCCACGTTATTGTAGATATTGGCGGTGCCGCTGATGTTGGGCATCAGATTTGCCGCAGCGGTCTTGAGCTTTAGCTTCGAGGTGTCGTACGTAAGACTCCACTGACCGTTTACAAGCTCCATAGCCGACTTGAGGTTATAGGTTACGGTAACGGTGCTGCCTGTAGCGGTAACGCTGCCGCTGCCGAGAATGTTGGAGCTCGCGTTAACCACGGTCTTGTCAGATACGGGATCTGTTGTGGTAGGCTGAGTTACAGGATGTGTTACGGGCTGTGTTACGGGCTGTGTGGTGGGCTGGGGAGCTGTAGTGGGCTGAGGAGTAGGAGTTACGCCGCCCTTGCCGATGCTTGCGAGGGGTACTGTGAGTGTATCGAGGTCGTCCTTTTCGTGAGAGGTGCTGGGATCGTTGCCGTAATCACCATTTACATTGTCGATCATTGAGGGATCAAACGGGCAGCAGTCGAGAGCGGACTCGCCTCTGCCGCAGAGGGTCATTGCGCCGATGCCTTTGGTTGTAAGGTCGTTCGCAGTGATGCCGAGAGCGGAGAACGGGATCTTGATCTCATAGAAGCTGTCGTACTTGGTGTCGTGAACGCCCTTGCTTCCCTTGTGGGTCTTGTAGTCTACCCAGTCTGAGCTGTCGGAGAAAACGTCGTCGGGCGAATCGGAATTGTTGAGGCCCCAGATGGAGCTGCAAACGTTGCCGTCAGCCATCTTGTACTCGATGCCCTCGGTCTTGAAGCTGCCGCAGTTAGTGGTGTAGTCGGTGTTGCCCGAAGCGTCAGCGACCGTAAAGTGACCGGGAACGCCCGCACCCGGCTTTGCGCTCATGTAGAACAGGTGGTCAACGTGGGTGCCGCTGTAGTCGATCTGGTCGCCCCAGATGTACTTGCCGTCCGTTACCTTGCCGGTAAGACCTGTAGAGGAAGGATTTACGCTGAGAGCGAGAACCATGTGAAGGTCGCCGATCTTACCGCCGTCCATAAGTGACGCTTCGCCCGCGTTCTGCCATGTGTCGGTGGTGTTGACGTACTGCATGCCGATGTACAGGTTGGCGCTGTCCCACGCTGCGAGAAGCGCGTAGGCGTCGATCAGGCAGTTCTCGTGAGAGCCCTTCCAGTGGTTTGCGCAGTCCCAAGCCGCGCTTGTTGCGACGACCATGTCTTCCGACCAGTCGGAGAGATCGCCGTCGATGGTGATGCTGCCCGCCTTACCGACGCCGCCCGAGGGGTTAGTCTGGTAATGCGAGCTGAGTGTGCCTGCCGCTGCGCTTACGGAAAACGCCGCTGTAGCGACGGTTGTGATCAACAGCGCCGCGACAAGCAGAACGCTGATGAACTTCTTTGTGTTTCTCATGTTAATTACCTCCTAAATACTGCTCGATAATTCGCAATATAAATTACCACTTTAATTATAATAATTTTTCGGGAAAACTTCAACAAAAAAATCAGATGTGCAAAGTTTTTGTCACAATGCACATCTGACAGGGTTTGAATTTGTGTATTATTACTGTAGAGTTTGCTTCTCTTTTTTTATTCCGAAAAACATCCTCAGCAACGCCGAAAAAAATTTAGGATTTTCAATAAGTACAACCTTCATAATTACCTCCGAGCACATGATAAACTGACGAGCACAAGCGCGGCTGCCGCCACACAGAGCACCCATTCTGTCGGCAGCACAGACGCGACGAGCAGTCCGAGTCCGAACCAAAGACAGGTGCGGACCTTTTGTTTTCTGCATCTCACTGTATCACCCTCTACCATTTTATACCGCCGTGCGGAATGTGTGCTTGAAATTTACGCAAATATACAGTATGATAGAGGTGGTGATTTATATGAGAGAACTGACAATCGGTAAAAACGACGCCGGACAAAGGCTCGACAAGTTCCTGCAAAAGCGTTTCAGAACCATGCCAAAGGCGATGATGTACATGTACATCCGCAAAAAATGCGTAAAGCGTAACGGCAAAAAATGCGCGATCGACGACATGCTCACCGAGGGCGACGTGCTTACCTTTTATATCAAAGACGAATTTTTTGACGCCGCCGGGGAAAAGCACTATGAGTTTTTGAAGGCTCCGGCTAAGCTCGATATTGTTTACGAGGACGAAAACCTGCTTCTGCTCGACAAAAAGCCCGGTTTAATAGCCCATCAGGACAAGAGCTACCACTTTGATTCGCTTGTCGGCCGCGTGCAGCACTATTTATATGAAAAGGGCGAATACGACCCCGAGGCTGAAAAGGCATTTTCTCCGGCGCTTGTGAACCGCATTGACCGCAACACCGGCGGAATCGTGATTGCCGCGAAAAACGCCGAGGCTCTGCGGATCCTGAACCAAAAAATGAAAACGAGGGAGATTGAAAAATACTATCTCTGCCTTGTTTACGGCAAGCCCGAAAAGAAAATCGGCACGCTTATCGGTTACCTTACAAAAAACGAAAGCAAAAACAAGGTTACCGTCCACAAAACCGAGGTCGAAGGCTCAAAGGAAATCCGCACCAAATACCGCATTATCTCGTTCGACGGCAAATACAGCCTTGTTGAAATCGAGCTGCTGACCGGCAGAACCCACCAGATCCGCGCTCATATGGCGAGCATCGGACATCCGCTTGTGGGCGACAGCAAGTACGGACGCAAAAAAGCGCCCGAGGGCTTTCCCTATCAGGCGCTTTACAGCTATAAACTGATTTTTGATTTCACAGAGGATTCAGGCTCGCTCGGCTACCTTAACGGAAAGGAATTCTCTGTTAAGGACGTTTGGTTCGCCGGGTCATTTAAGCATAGGAACGCCGACATTGTGCCGCGGTGACCCTTTGTCGCGCGGTGACTCCACAAAAGCTCGCTGTTGCAGTTGGTGCAGAGGTCTGAGACAGTGATGTTTTCGTTCTTCACGCCTGCAGCGACGAGGATCTGACGGTTCGTCTCGAGCAGGTCAAGCATGAACTTGCCGTCCTCCTTCGGGAACACGAATTTTTCCGGCTCCAAGTCCTTCAGCGCCAAAAAGTGCTCGGCGCACGGCAGATCGACCTCGTAGCAGCAGACCGAAATCGCAGGTCCGATGGCGGCAACGATATTTTCGGGCTTTGTGCCGTACCTCTCACCCATCGCCTTAAGTACCTTTTCGCCGATTCTTCCGACAGTGCCGCGCCATCCTGCGTGAGCAAGCGCGATCGCCTTGTTTTCGGTATCGACGAAGAAAAGCGGCGTGCAGTCGGCGTAATAGGTCACGAGGGTGACTCCTGTCTCGTTAGTCATGATAGCGTCGACGCTCTCCATGTCGCGCGGCTTATATATGCCTACTCCGCGGTTTTCGCGCGTTACGGCACGGACAACCGTGTGATGATCCTGCGCCGAGGCGGTGAGGCTCTCGAAATCGAAGCCTGCGCTCTTACAAATCCGGCGGTAATTCTCGGTTACGGCGTCGGGATCGTCGCCGCGGTTGAATGCCATGTTCATAGAGGTGAACTCTCCCTCTGACACTCCGCCCAAACGGGTGGAAAAGGCGTGATTTATGAATTTTATTTCCGATAAAGAATTATACGTGAGGTATGGTACGGCATCGGCGTTATTAAGGCGCATTGTTGATGAGTTAAAATTCAACGGTTTTCCCTCCAAAATTCTACTTGAAACTTATGTCTGCTTGTGTTACACTAATAATTGCAGAGGTGATTTAGATGAAAAACAAGCTGTTCGGCAGAAATATTGCTCCCGACTGCTCTTACTGCGAAAATTCTTATTTCGAAAACGGAATTATGAGCTGCAAAAAATCGAAGCGCATTCAGGACGCAAAGTGCAGAGCGTTCAGCTACGATCCGCTTTTGCGCGTTCCGAGAAGCGTCACGCTGAGGGGCACGTATTCCATCGAGGATTTCAAGCTGTAAATCAAATAAAATCAAGGAGCCGGTCGCTGAGATCGGCTCCTTTTATTATACTATTTATATTCAACGCAGTCAATAGCGGTGCGGTAGATGTCGTACGCGTTTTCTATCGAGTCGACACTGCCGTAGTTCCACTTCTCGCCTAACATATATATTGTATTTCCGATATAGACGCAGCGGTCAACCTCAGTGCCGTCGGAGTCGTTTGTTGCGAAAACATCGGAACGGTACTCGTCGACAATATCAATCTTTCCGTCGGTCACCTTGAAATTGATGACACCCGAATAGCTGTTCCCGTCGCTGTAATAGCCGCTGTAGTAAGCGAACGGAATCGTGTAATCGTTCCTTTCGGGATTAACAAGCAGCGCCTTGGGGTTATACTGAACTGCCGAATTATAATTTTTGAAAACCTTTGTGTCCTTAACCTGAGGATTTGTCTTGTCGGTAACGTCGAAGGTCACGATTTTAATGCCGTCCTGAACCTCCATGTCGGTATAATAATACTCGTCGGTATTATAGCCGATACCGAGGACAGTATTCTCGTCAACGGGAACGAGCATAGTCGAGAAGCCGCTGATTTTTACCTCGCCCAGAATTTGCGGGTCGGACGGATTTGTCAGATCAATAACGAAAAGCGGGTCGGTCTGCTCGTAGGTGATAACGTAGGCGGTGTCGCCCATGTAGCGGACAGCCTTTATGCTCTCGTTCTCGGCAAAGCCCTCTACCGCGCCGATTTGATTCAGTCCCGAATCGAGCACATAAAGATTATTGACGTCATAGTCTGTTAACTCGTTTATCGACGTGGTGGCGACGCGCAGGTTTCCGTTGTGCTCGTCGAGGGAGTACTGATTATTCACCTGACCGTTTACATAGCAGCTTGCGACGGCGTCAAGGCTGTCGTTAAGGCTGAATTTCACGATCTGGGTCTTGACCGTAGTCGGCTTGTACAACGAGGCAAATCTGTTTATCACGTTGCTGTAATCCTGCGCTTCGTACTCGGAGGCGGTAACATAGAGATAATCCTGATTGCAGTAAACGTCCTCCGCGGAGCCTAATATCGACTTTGTGCTCAGAGCCTTTGCTCCGTCCTTTGTGTCGACGCTGCTGACGACGAGGAAGTTGCTGTTTGCAGGAGTTTCCACGGAATATGTGCAGCTTACGGGAACCTCGTCCGGAGTCGCGTTGCGGTAATAAGTGGACGGCATATAGTCCTCTCTGTTCGCGTAATAATCGGAAACCATATAGAGCGTGTCGTCGATCATGCGCGAAGAAACGTAGCTTCCGCTCTGCAAGAAGGAATCCATAAGCTTCGGAGCGCTCCTGTCCGTGATATCGTAAACCGCCGCTTCCGTAACGGAATCACGATAGTAGTTCTGCGAAAGAATTACAAGACGGTCGCCGTTCACATAAAACTCGCGGAAATTGTTGTCGTTCAATTCCGTAATCTCCGAAACAAGCTCCGTGTCCTTCTGCGCCGCGCGGTAAATCTGTATTTGGTGCCTCATACCGTTTGAGGTCGGGCTCAGATAGTAGATATACTCGCTGTCGGTCTTGATATTATCCGCCTCGTCCACGCCGGTATGCTGAACATAGGTAGAGTTGTGCGACGAAGAACCTCCCGACGAGCCCGACGCCGAACCTACAGCCGATTCTGCCGAAAACACCTTTTCACTGTTCCCTGCCGCAGCGCCGTCGAGCGCTTCATACCAGTCGCCGCCGTCAATCACGCCGTAATTATTCAGATTGTTCTGAAACTGAATCGCGTCGCCGACCGCCTGTCTTATCTCGTCGCGGGTGTTGAACTGCATGAGCTTAGCGGTTCCGCTTATCGCAACGGGCGTGCCGATCGGTTGGCTTAAAACATTTGCCGCGATAAACGCGCCTGCGGTGATAACCGCCACGCTTGCTGCGGCAGCGGAGGTAATACCGATCACCATGCCCTTTTTGCTCTTTTTGACCTTGACCGGCTTCACTCCGTCAAGCTGCGCAAAAACCGTATTTTCGGTGATACTGTCCGGCGCTTTTACGCCGTCGGTATCAAATTTTTCCTTAATGAAATCAAAATCGTTTTTCATTGCCATCACTCCAAAAACTGTCTCATCCTGCCGAGCGCGCGCGAAAGACGCGAACGCACCGTCGACGGGTTCATGCGTAACATCTGCGCGATCTCCTGACTGTTGTAGCCTGCGACAACCGACAGCAGCACGATATCTCTGTCCTCGGCCGCAAGACTGTCAAGCGCCTCGCTGAGCTCGCTGCGGATATAGGTGCCGTCCGGCACCGCGTAGCGGTTCTCGTCAATCTCGGCAAATGACAGCTGCGTCTTTTTGCGGATTATCGCGCAGCACTCGCGGTATAGAATGCGGAACAGCCACGACGAAAACGCCTTTTCATTGCGAATCGAGCATATGCCCATGTACGCCTGCGTAACGCATGCCGAAACCGCGTCGTTTGCATCCTCGGCCGAACGCAGCTTGTAGTAGGCATAGCGGTACAGGCTGTCCTTGTAGCGTATGTATAGAGCGGCAAACGCGTGTTTGTCGCCGTCGCGCGCCTTTTTAACTAATTTATTACCGTCCATTTCCGTCCTCCAACGAATTCGTTCATTTATATAGTGTAAAACAAACGGCTAAGTGTTGCACAGCTTTTGAAATTTTTTAAAAAATTGAGCGCACCTGTGGTGCGCCCATTGTTTTTTATGCCAGCTGGAAGTCGAGAATATAGCTTTCGATGCAGAGCTGAACAACTTCCTTTGCCTTTTCCACGCCGGAGATTTCGGTCGCCGCGGTTTCCTTGTCGTCCTCGAGGGTCTTGTAAACCTGGAAGAAGTGGCGGATTTCATCAAAACGGTGCTTAGGCAAATCCGAGATGTCGTTATAGGTGTTGTAGTTGGGATCGTTGATCGGCACGGCGATGATTTTTTCATCCTTGCTGTTGTTGTCGATCATGTTGAGCACGCCGATGGGCTTGCACTCTACCAGAGTCATCGGAAGAATGGTCTCGCTGCACAGAACAAGAACGTCGAGCGGGTCGCCGTCGTCGGCATATGTACGCGGAATAAAACCGTAGTTTGCCGGATAGTGAGTCGAGGTGAAGAGCACGCGGTCGAGCTTGAGCATACCGGTCTCCTTATCGAGCTCGTATTTATTTTTTCCGCCCTTTGAAATTTCAATTACCGCATAAAAACGGTCGCAGGTAATTCTTTTCGGTGAGATGTCATGCCAGATATTATTCATGGAAAAACCTCCTTTTTTTCTATTATAAATTATCAAAAATTTGATGTCAAGAGATTTTCCTAACCTTGTCCAAAATCACCTTAATTATCTGAATAACAACCGTCGGAGCAAACGCCAGAAGCGCGATGCAGGCGTACATCATGCCGTCCATAGCCTCAACGCAGAACAGAGAATGAAGCGCCGGAACAAAGAGAACGAGCGCGAGCAGCAGGCATCCGAGAACGAACGCGCCGACGCTGTAGAGGTTGCTGAGAAGTCCGAGACTGAAAATAGAACGCTTGCTGCGGCAGTTGAAGCCGTGGAAAAGTCTCGCGAGGGTGAGGGTGGCGAAAGCCATTGTAGCCGCGGTAGCCGCGCCGTAAGGCAGGCCGAGGTAGAAGGCTGTTACGACAACCACCGCGATCAGCGCGCCCTGACCGAACATAAGCGCAGTGAAATCCTTTGTCAGAATGCCCTTGTTGGGGTCGCGCGGCTTCTGAGATAGCAAGCCGTGCTCGGGCTTTTCCATGCCGATCGCGAGCGCCGGAAGCGAGTCGGTCAGCAGGTTGATAAACAGAAGATGCACCGGCTCAAACGGCACCGGAAGCGCCATTATAGATGTAAAGAGCACGGTGATGATCGCCGCCATGTTGCCCGAAAGCAGGAAAAGAATTGAGTTGCGGATATTGCGGTAAACGTTTCTTCCGTTCGAGACAGCCTTGATAATGGTCGCGAAGTTGTCGTCCTGCAAGATCATCGAAGCCGCGTCCTTTGAGACCTCGGTGCCGGTAATGCCCATTGCAACGCCGATGTCTGCCTTCTTGAGGGCGGGCGCGTCGTTAACGCCGTCGCCTGTCATCGAAACGATATTGCCCTTGCGCTGCCACGCCTCGACGATGCGGATCTTGTTTTCGGGCGATACTCGCGCGTATACCGAGATCTTTTCGAGCACACGGTCAAGCTCGGCGTCGTCCATCGTGTCAAGCTCCATGCCGGTCACAGCCATATCTCCGTCGCGCATAATGCCGATCTGCTTTGCAATCGCGGAGGCGGTGATTTTGTGGTCGCCCGTGATCATGATAGGCTTGATGCCTGCACGTATAGCGTCGGCAACCGCTGCCTTGCTCTCCTCGCGCGGCGGGTCGATCATGGCAACCAGACCGAGGAAGGTGTAGTTGTATTCGGTCTCTACCGAGAGAGCCTCGTCGCTCTCCTTGTAGGCGAAGGTCAGCACGCGCAGACCCGCCTCGGAATAATCATTATTCTGTTTTAGAATTATATTTTTATCCTCGTCAGTAATCGGGCGAACTCCGTCCTTTGTGGCGATGCTTACGCAGCGGTCAAGAATCGAGTCGAGCGCGCCCTTTGTGAGGATGTGAGGCACGCCGTGGAGCTTGTATTTAGTGCTCATCATCTTACGGTCGGAGTCAAACGGAACCTCCTCTACCCTGCCGAGGGTGTCGCGGATGATGTTCTCGTCAAGACCGATGCTGCGCGAGGTTTCAATAAGCGCGTACTCGGTGGGGTCGCCTATGCCCTTGCCGTCCACGATGCTTGAGTCGTTGTTGAGCACCATGTCGTAAATCAGGCGGCGGTGGCTCTCGAGCCTGATGTCAAGCTCCTCCTCGCGGATGCTCTCGCCGTTGATATAGATGCGCTGAACGGTCATCTTGTTCTGGGTGAGCGTGCCGGTCTTGTCGGAACAGATCACAGACACGCAGCCGAGGCTTTCAACCGCCTTCAAGTCCTTGATTACGGCGTTTTCCTTAGCCATTTTCTGGGTGCCCATTGCCTGAACGATGGTGACGATCGAGCTGAGCGCCTCCGGAATAGCCGCAACCGCAAGCGCAACAGCAAACATGAGCGAATCGATAATCGTCTTGCCCTGCCAGAGTGACAGACCGAAAACGACCGCGCAGATCACCATGATGATGACCGCAAGTCTGCCCGAGAACTTATCGAGGCTCTGCTGCAGCGGAGTTTTCTTTTCCTTAGCGGCGTTCATGAGCGACGCGATACGTCCGATTTCGGTATTCATACCCGTTTCGGTGACGAGGACGATCGCTCTGCCGTAGGTCACAAGGCTGCCGGAAAATACCATATTTGTGCGGTCGCCCAGAGGAGTTTCGCCGCTGATGGTTTCGTCGTTCTTGTCAACATTTGTGGACTCGCCTGTCAGGGAGCTTTCGTTGACCTGCAGAGAGTAGTTGTGGATGATTCTGCCGTCGGCGACAACCAGATCGCCTGCCTCGAGGACGATAATATCGCCTGCAACAACCTTTTTGGAGTCGATTTCCAGCTTCTGACCGTCGCGGATAACCTTGGCTGACGGTGACGAAAGGGATTTCAGGCTGTCGAGCGACTTTTCAGCCTTAACATGCTGCGCGGTGCCGAGGATTGCGTTCATAATAATTACCGCAAAAATAACGATCGTGCTCTCGATATTTCCGGAGAACATCGAAATAATCGCCGCCGCGATAAGAATCAATACGAGCAAATCCGCGAACTGACCGAGAAATACCTGTAAAACGGTTTTCTTTTTGCCCTCAGCGAGGACGTTTTCGCCGTTCTTTTTCAGCCTTTCCGCCGCCTGTTCGCTGCTCAGACCGTCGGTTGTAACGTCAAATGCCGACAAAGCCTCGGCGCCTGTTTTTTGATACCAGTCTGCCATAAATGTTACCTCCAAAAAATAAAGACCTCTATTGTGCACGTTACCCATGCGCAATAAAAGTCTCGTTCTTTAGTGTATATCCGATACCCCGATAAAGGTATGAGATTGACGAAATATACCACGGCTATCGCCGCGAACTACTCCCCTTTAGCAAATATATTATATCACATCGTTCTCGGGATTGTCAATAATCATTTCTGATTTTTTGGCTTTCGGCTTGCTGTAATATGCGAGGATAATGCCGACAAATGCAAGCAATGCTCCTGCGCCGCCCATTATTACCGCCAACTCATATTTGTTCATGTAATAACCTACATAAGCCGCGCCGCCTGCCAAAGCTACGCTTATTACCGCGAGAACAAAACCCGCAATAAACAGTCCGTTCATCTTTTGCTTATCGTCCATATCATTCACCTATCGCATTGGCTATCGCCGCAAAATCCTCTAAGCTCAGCTTTTCGGCACGTGCCGTCGGAGATACTCCCGCCGCTTCGAGAATCGCGAGTATTTCATCCTTGTTTCTGCCGAGTCCCGCGCTGAGTGAGTTTGAAATCACCTTGCGCCGCTGCGAGAACGCCGCCCTGACCACCTCGAAAAACAGCTTTTCGTCCGTCTTGACGGGAGGTTCCTTCAATATTTCGAGCCTGATCACCGCGGAATCCACCTTCGGAGCCGGCATAAACGAGCCTGCGCTCACACCGAACAGCATTTGCGGCTTAGCGTAGTAATTGACCGACACCGTGACCGCTCCGCTCATCCGCGACCCTACCTCGGCGCATATCCGCTGAGCCGCCTCCTTTTGAACCATTACGGTGACCGCAGTTATCGGAAGCCTGTCCTCGAGAAGCTTCATTATCACGGGCGAGGTTATGTAATACGGAAGGTTTGCGCAGACTACGACCTCGAGTCCGTCAAATTCGTCCCTGATAAGCTGGTTGAGGTCAAGCTCAAGCACGTCGGCGTTAACTACCTTGACGTTGCCGTATTCAGCCAAGGTTTCGTCCAGCACAGGCAGCAGCCGCTTGTCCAGCTCAACCGCAACTACCTTGTCGGCAAGCTGACAAAGCTCGTTGGTGAGAACTCCGATTCCGGGTCCGACCTCTATTACGCCGACTCCTTTGCCGGCGCCCGAACCGGACGCCATGCGCGGACATACAGACGGATTGATCAGAAAGTTCTGACCGAGCGCCTTTGAAAAGGTGAAGCCGTGCCGCGAGAGAATCTCTTTTATTGTACCGATGTCGGATAATCGTTTCATTTGAGCGTCCGCAGTCCTTTCGGGTATTTATTCTTTAATCTGCCGTTTGAAGCCTTGCCGAAGCCGACGGTCATACCGTCAACGCAAACGGTGCAGTAACCCTTTACGTCTGAGGGTACGTCAATTTCCTCGCCGTGAAGGTAAGCCTTGATCTGAGCGCTGTCCGCTTCAAAATCGACCGCGTTCACACAGTCGGATTTTCCTGCGGCGGCAAAAGCGCTGTGGTGAGGTTCAAAACGCCTCTTTACGATCTCTCCCAAAATTACGCCGGCTCTGAGAACGGGAACGCCGTCTGCCGGTTGATAATTCTTTGGAAGAATTATGATTTTGTCCTTTAATACCGTAATATTTTCGCCGAAGGGTCGGTTCACAAAAAGGCTGTCGTAAAAATCGAGAATCGCGCTGTCTGCCTTTGATGTATTAACAGGAACGGAGATCCTGCCGCTCTCACCTTTTTTGCGCAGGCGCGCGGCAAAATGACCCTCGCCGCCGTCCATAGGGAATATCCTGCGCGCGTGTTCCATAGTCGGTCTGCCGAAGCTCACACCCGGATCCTCAAGGACAAAATCGGGGTTTTTATCGAGAAAGCGCGAAATCACACCCTCGTTTTCCTCGCGCGAAAAGGTGCAGGTCGAGTACACCAGAACGCCGCCCGGTCTGAGAGCTTTTTTGGCGCTGTCCAGAATATGAAGCTGGCGTTCGGCACAGCTGCGGACGTGTTCAACGCTCCACTCTGTCTGCGCCTCGCCGTTTTTGCGGAACATTCCCTCGCCGCTGCAAGGCGCGTCGACGAGAACCTTGTCAAACCTGCCGGCGAGCCTCTCGCAAAGCTGCTCCGGATGAGCATTTGACACAACCGCGTTGCTTATTCCCATCCGTTCAATATTCGATAAAAGAATATTAGCTCGGTTCCTGACGATCTCGTTGCTCCACAAAAGTCCGGTGCCGTTGAGCATTGCGCCGATTTGAGTGCTCTTTCCGCCGGGAGCGGCGCAGAGATCAAGGACAAAGTCGCCCTCCTCAACGCCGAGCATTTCTGCCGCAGAGGTCGCGGACGGCTCCTGAATATAAAACGCGCCGCAGTGGTGCAGCGGACTGTTTCCGAGCGACCTGACTTCGCCGGGGATGTAAAATCCGTTCGGACAAAACGGCGTGGGCTTCAGCTCAAATCCAATTATGTCTTTAAGCCTTTCGGGCGTGCATTTGAGGGTGTTAACGCGCAGACCGCGAAAGTGATCCGCCTCGTAGTATTTCAAAAAAGAATCGTATTCGCCGCCGAGAAGCGACTTCATTCTAACGAGAAAGTCCTCCATCAGTAGCCGAGTTCCTCGTTAATGATAATCACCTTGATGCGGTTGACGTGGCGCTGCTGCGCGCACACAACATAGTTGCAGCAGATTCTGCCGTCTCCGTGGCAGCCTTCGCACAGCTCGGGGTTCTCCTTGTTGAGCGAAACGCACTGACCTGCCTTGGCGCAGTAGGTATCGATTCCGAGACGGACGGTATTCGGCGGCGCCGCCTTTGTCTTGACGCGCTCGATCGCCTCGGAGATGTTCCTGACCAGCTTATTAACGCCGCAAACAACGATTACGCTCTTTGGACCGTAGAGAATCGCGGCTACGCGGTTTGAATTGCCGTCCACGTTATAAAGCTCGCCGTTTTCGGTGACTGCATTGGAGCTTGTGAAGAACGCGTCGGCAGAGAAGGTCTTGCGGTAAACCTCCTCGATCTCCTCACGCGTTATACCCTCTCGAGCACGGTCGAGATAGTTGTAATCGGAGGAGCTGATAATATCGTAAATGCCTGTCTGCTTCAGGGTGACCGAGCCGCCGTTTGAAATCACGTCGCCCTTTTTGACGAGCGTCTTAACCAGCTCGCGGGCATCGGCGCTGTTTTCGCAGTAATAAGCCTCCATGCGGTTGCGGCGGAGGTTTTGCATTGTTTTTTCGATTCTTGCCTTTAATTCGTCAGTCATGTTAATCACGCCTTCATTTGTTTTTCCTTATTATAGCGCAAAAAACGTGAGAGTGCAAGACGCAGACGGGATTTTACGGCTCCTTAAACGGCACGTTGAGATATTCGGCGACGGATTTTGCAAGAGCGCGTGCGATGTTGTCGAGATTATCTCGTATCCAGCGCGCGTCCTCGCGGTTGTCGTGAAAGGCGGTCTCGATAAGCACCGCAGGCGCCTTTGTTTTCCTCAGCTCTGCGAGATTTGCGTTCGGCACGACCTTGACGTTCATCGGCTCGCGGTAAATCGGGCGGTAATTCGCGGCTATGATCTCCGCGAAGCGTTTGCCGCGTTCGCTCGTCGGGTAATAGAAAATCTGCACGCCTGTGTTCTTTCCCGACTGAGATTCGGGCGAGGCGTTGCTGTGGATCGCAAGATGGAGGTTGTAGTCCTGACCGTTTGCGTCGTTGATGATCTTCCACAGCGGCATTTCGGGCTGATTGCGCGAAAAATCGATTCCGCCGGCAGTCAGGTACGGTTCCATCGCGTCGGCAATCAGATTCATGTAATATTCCTCGTTGCCGCCGTCGACGTAGTGATTGAACTCCTGTGCGGACGGACTAAGGTAAATTTTCGGCATAGCTGTACTCCCTTTCGGTTTGGTTTGGTACATCATATGCGCGAACTCAAAAAAGTTGCGATTATATCGCATATAATTCTTATAAGCAATTAAATCATGCGGTTTTTATGTTAAAATATTCGAACTACATGGATACTGTATTCTAAATTTTGTAAATATTTTTGAAGGGAGAAATGTTATTATGAAATGGTATTGTACTGTATGCGGCTATGTTCACGAGGGAGATCAGCCTCCCGAGGCTTGTCCCGTTTGCAAGCAGCCCGCTTCCAAGTTTAAGCTCATGGAAGAAGATGCCGAGTACGCCACCGTTCACAAGCTCGGCGAAGGCAAAGCTGAGGGCGTAAGCGAGGACATCATCAAGGATCTCAGAGCTAACTTTGAGGGCGAGTGCAGCGAGGTCGGTATGTATCTTGCAATGGCGAGAGTTGCCGACAGAGAGGGTTATCCCGAAATCGCGGAGGCGTTCAAGAGATACGCTTTTGAAGAAGCTGACCACGCTTCCCGTTTTGCAGAGCTTCTCGGCGAGGTTCTGACCGACAGCACCGAAAAGAACCTGAAAATGCGCGCTGACGCCGAAGCAGGCGCCTGCGAGGGTAAGTTTGACCTTGCAAAGAGAGCAAAGGCGGCTAACCTCGACGCTATTCACGACACCGTCCACGAAATGGCTAAGGACGAGGCAAGACACGGCGCGGGCTTCAAGGGACTTTTGAAGAGATATTTTGGTTAAGTCAAAAGCCGCATAAATACTGAGTTTTTAAGGAGTGGGAGAAATCCTGCTCCTTTTTTCTGGTTTTAGAACATCTTTTCAAATGGTACTTTCGTGGTACTCTCTGTTTTTCCAAGAGGAAAAAGAAACAAAAATCCTTTGAAAGTGGTACTTTTCAAAATGGTACCATTCTGTGAGCTTATTATATCATACTATTTGTAAGCGAAACAAGACCAAATCATCTTTTATTGAACATCATCACATCTATTATTCATCTTGATTACAACCCAAAAGCAAATCAATAACATCTTTTGTTACAGCGGTTTATTCTTGCCGCTGTAATTTTTAATTTTATCAACAACCGAACCAGTACCATTATAACGCCAAGTTGTAAATAAAGTGTGATATAATATAGGTGTAATAAAGAGGGAAACAAAAAACAAAAAACAAAAAAT
This sequence comes from uncultured Ruminococcus sp., assembly GCA_902765625.1. Lineage (GTDB taxonomy): Bacteria > Bacillota > Clostridia > Oscillospirales > Acutalibacteraceae > Ruminococcoides. The sequence goes on from CACXAO010000006.1 coordinate 24,731, forward strand.
AAAAAAATATCAACCCTCTACAGAAAGGATTTTTATTATGACAAATTCAATCGTAATCAATGACAAGAGCCGCAAAATCGAAATCACCAAGAAGTTTGCCGCTGCCGCAAAATACTTTGGTAGCCAAGAGTACAAAATGCTTCAAAAAGCACGCACCCATTATCCTGACTACTACGTTAAGGTTAGAAGCGCAGCGAGGAAAGCAGACCACTTCAAAGGCTTGACCTTCGACTACATGGAGGGCTACATCAAGAAGCACAACATGGAATTGCTTAAAAACTTCTATATTCTCAGCGGCAAAACCGAAGAAGGCAAAAAGAAAGACTTTGCCGCAGCAGCTACCTACGGAGAAATCAAAAAATGGTTTATCGAGCAGTTTCCTGAGTTGGAAATAAAGCGCAAGACCATTGATGAAATTCTCGGCAATACAGCAGCATAAAAACCAATAGATAAAAAGAAAGGACTTGACGATTATGAAAAATACATTGAAGGTTGATTTCAGTAATAACTTAATCATTATGGACAGAACATTTGCGAAATTGTGCGAGGACACAAACAGCGGCGAATACGCCAAGCTCCAAAGTGTCCGCAAAGATTATCCAGATTTTAAGGTACTCACACGCACCATTAAGCGCAATCCAGACAAAAACACCTACAAGGGCTTGACCTACGCATATATGGAGAAATACATTCTCAACTCTGGCAACGATGATGAAGTAAAAGAAGCACTTTCCGAATACAGAAAGCTGCGCGAAATCGGAGAGTGCCACAAGGGAAAAAGCTATCCAGTAATCAAAAAGTGGTTTCTTGAACGCTACCCTGAAATCGAAAATTTCAGGGCTGCGTCATAAGCCAGAAGGAGGATAAAATGATTGTTTTCAGTAAGGATTTTATAAGAAATCACCCCTATAACAGACAAGAAGCACTGCGCGTCTGTTACATCTATTATCTGAAAAAAGGTTATTCAGTAGAACACTGTCGTGGCTGGATTGACCATCAGAATGACCTAACACTGAAAAACGCCTATTATTGTATCTTAAAGGAGCAGGAAAATGCCGAAAAGAAAGGATTTAGTGTTTTATAGAGAGTGGTTTCCGCTGCCAAAAGGAAAGTTTCGCATTTTGGCTATGCTTGCGGACAAGGGACAATTCAACGGAAATCTCTCTGACCTGTGCCGATACTTTTTCGTAAACCCACAGACCGCAACGCGAAACAGGCTTGCTAATCAAATCAATTCATTAGAGGAACAAGGATATATCAAAGTTAAGCGAAAAGGGCGTACATACACGCTGACAGCAATTCCAAAAGCAAGAATAATAAAGATTGCGCGTGAGCATTATGAGCTTATCAGAACGCGCACCAGAACACCAGACGGCGAGTCTGTCGCGTGGGAAAATGTCTTGAAGGTGTATTTATGGGCGTTGGAAAACAACTTTGACAACATCATCACAAATCAGATGATTCAAGATGATTTATTACTTTCCGCTGGCGTTATTTGTTCCGCAAAGAATGTTCTTGACAGAGAATTTGGAGCAATCCACAGGCAAAAAGTATCAAAGTTAACGTCTGATGGCGAAATCTACACCATAGGACAGAACATCGGCGCCTCAGCCTTTTGGGACACAGAATAGAAAAGCGTTATTTTTTCCTAAGTATATTTTAAGACTTTATTATATTTGGGGAAAAATAACGCTATTTCTTTTTACGTTAATTCATCTGTATAAATCTTCATTAAAAATAGCAGGGAATTTACTTCTTCGATATCCGCATACGCCGCCGCTGGCGGCTATGCTTCATCGAGAAGTAAAATTCCTATGACATTATAATAAAGGAGCAATGAAAATGGTAAGAGCTGATTATTTTGATAACCCAGACCATTTGCCAGATTATTATGATACAATGTATCTTGACGGCTTCGAACCTTGGCAAATTCTGGAAGCCGCCCATAGAACGCTTTACAAGCGTTATTTGGCACAGAAAGAGCAACAGCCAGAAGATTATAATATAAAATTCAATTCAGAAATCAAGGTGAAGAAATGAGAAATACAAGCCAACAGGAAAAAGATAAAAAGAAGAAAAAGCGCGAGAGCGAATTAGAAAGCTTCATCTTTTCGGTTATGGAAAAAAGTATGAAAAAAGCGCTTGACGCAGCCCTTGACGATCTATTAAAGGACTGGAAGTAATACAGCGGAGGAACACAGTTTGTCGTGTTCTTCCGCTTTTTTTCGTTTCTTGCCGCTGCGTTCATTTTTTTGTGTCGATTGTACCTTAATAATCGTTTTCCGAAATCAAAACCTGATTTCAAGACGGAGAGAGCCGCGCAAAAACGCAGTAGGGCAACGAAAAAATATTCTTCACGAAATACACGCCCCAGTCTATGAGAGCGGCTTGCCGCTGTCCAATAAAACAGTTGCTTTCGACTACAACTTTTTGCCGCTGTAAAACCAGCCGAAAAGGGCAAAAAACCTATGTAATGTGTTCAGGAAAATCAATCAGCCTTTTCGCTGACACCCTCCCCTTTTTCATAAGCAATCAAATCGGCGGGCTGACAATCCAGCAGAGCGCAGAGCGTTTCAAGGTTTTCCCAAGCAACGCCTTTCTTTTTGCGCAGCTTCTGAACAGTTGACTCACTAAGCAGCTTTTCGGTGCGCAGCTTGTAAGTGGTATATCCTTTTTCTTTCAGTGCTTGAAGCACATCAATTTTATAGACCAATGGCAAAATAAAGCCCCCTTTCCCACTATAACCATTATAGCACAAGATGTACACGAAATCAAGTGTACAGTTTGAATGAAATTATACTCTAATGTTCGTGCATATTGCCAATTGACTATGAGCGAGATTTAGTGTATAATATAGACAATGAAAGGGAAAACAAAAACCCAAATAAATCACAAAGGAGATTACCAAAATGACAAAGAACGAAATGATTAAGAAAATCGAGGAACTTCAGGAGCTTGAAACTTTCATCGAAGAAATCAAGGCAGAAGCCGAAACCATCAAAGACAGCATTAAGGCTGAAATGCTTGACAGAGATATTGAAGAACTTGCCGCTGGACAGTATATTGTCCGCTGGACTTCGATTCTCTCCAACCGCTTCGACACCACTTCCTTTAAGAAGCAGTTTGGCGACCTTTACAAGAGCTTTACCAAGCAGACCAGCAGCCGCCGATTCTCCATTAGCTGCTGACAGACAAAACCCTCTGCGGACGTTCAACAGTCCGCAGAGGGAGAAAGGACAGTATAATGATTTACGGATATGCGCGTTGCAGCACTAATGAAACAAAGCAAGACATACAGCGGCAAACAAGAGAGATAAAAGCCGCAGGCGCGGAACAGATATTCCTTGAATACGAACATGGGGACAATGCCGTCAAAGAACAATTTTCAACGCTTTTGGAAACAGCGCAAGCTGGCGACACCATCTTGACGCTTGAAGTGTCAAGGCTTGCCAGAAGCACAAAGCAACTGTGCGAAATCATCGAAACAGTCAAAGAAAAGTGCTTGCGGCTGTCCATCGTCGGCAGTATCTGCGTGGATTGTTCAAGCGGACAAATCGACCCTATGACAAACGCCTTTATTCAGATAAGCGGAGTATTTGCGGAATTGGAACTGCGTATTATACGCGATAGAGTGCGTAGCGGAATGGCAAACGCCAGAGCAAAAGGGCGCAAAATCGGCAGACCGCAAGTGACCGCTGATGATATTCCAGCTTCTTTTCTTCGCCATTATCCTGCTTATAAAAGCGGAAAGATGAATTTATCGGAGCTGGCGAGGATTTGCAGTTTGAGCAGAACGACGGCTTATAAGTATATTGGGTTGTTGGAGGGGTAAGACCTAATTCTTATCCTCAAGCAACATTTTTTGCATGATAGCAAACTCCTCTTCGGAGATTTTACCACTGTCCAACAGCTTTTTGTAATACTCTATTTTTTCGGTATTACTGCTGTTTTCTAAATCAGTTTTCCCATTACTTTCATCGCACATCCAATTAAGAACAGCTTCACATTGACTTTTTGTGAGCAGCGTTTCAATATAGTTTTGGGTAGCTATTTTCTTGAAATAAGATACATCTTGAAATCTGCCCGCAGCTTGCAGGTTGTCAATAGATTGGGCTGATAGTTCATTTTCTAAAACAAGCTGATTACCCTTAATAAAATTTTTTACTATTGGATGTTTCTCCGCTGATTCAATGACCTCAGGAGTTTCCATCTGTATTTTTTTGATTTCTATTTTTTCACCTGAAATAGAGGAATACAACTTATATTTATTTGTTCCGCTATGTGTATAGGCGTAATTACCACCGATTTTAGTAATACCGCCTGTTGTAATTCCGCCGACAGTTGCACTTGTGTAGATGTATTCAGTGGGGTTTTGCTTTATATCAGTCATAATGAATTTTTTTATTCTGACTTTATTTCTGGTATTCTGCTTAAAACCAGATAAATGACCAACACCATTCTTATCGACAGTAAACACATATTCTTTATCAGTCAATTGACTTTTATACCGCGATGCCGTTTCCTTGAAAGAACCCCCTTTTTTGAATCCATACCAAAAACCGAAAAGCCAAATACAGTAAAGAATCATTGCCGATTTGGAGATAAAAAACAAAAGGAAATTAATTATATCTAAAGATGCACCCATAGAAAGGTCACGAAAAGCCAAGAACAAATTTGAACAGAAAACAACTCCAAAAAGCAAAATTGAGATAACAAAAAAAGCAAACGATTTGTTGTTATTATCAGAAAAATAATAATACAATTTCATTAACAATAAAGCAAAAAAACCTAAAAAAGTCAAAAGCAGCGTCCAATTGTGCTCAAAAGTAAACAACTCAACAAAATAAATCACAGAAGATGCCGATACCAAAATAATATCGGCTAAAACTTTTACATTGTTTTTCCATAACCCTAACGCCAATACCAAAAAGCCGACTCCCATAGCCGCATAAGCAATAAATAAAATGCCCACGACAGTTGAATTATCAAAACCGCCGTTAATCAGGCTGACAAGGGACATTACGCAATTGATAATACAAACAATCAGACTACCGAATGTAATGTATTTTAGGATGTTGATTTTTTCAGCTTTCATTGTGTTTTCCTCCTCAATAATAAAAAAAGTGCGTAACATCGAAGCTACGCACCCAAAAACGCATAACCCCGAAATTGTTACCACACAATTACTCAAATCATCAACTAAGTTGTGCATGAGATAGGAGTCTGCATTTTTAACAAAAGTTAAAAACGCACACTTAGTTAATGATAAAAAATTCTATTTATCCATATTAAATTGAGTAATTATGTGGTACTTAAAGCATACCACAATATTCAATACTTTTCAAGCGTTTTTATCGTTTTTTCTTTGCAAATCTTCCAAAATATGATATACTCATTTTGGTGATAAAAATGGCTGAAATAAAAGAAAAATCGCGCCACGGCAAGAAGCCGAACCAAAAGCTAAAGCCCTATCTTGTCATGCAATATCTTTTGCGCAATTCCGATGAAGCGCACGCCGTTCCTGCTTCTGAAATCGTCAGTTATCTTCAAGGAATCGGCATTTGTGCCGAACGGCGTTCCATTTACGGCGATATTGAAGAAATCAACAAGGCTATGCTAATGATTGAGCAGGATTTGTTTTTGGAAGAAGCGGAGGAAGAACTGGAAAAATACGGCGACGAAAGCCGCTACATCGTTTACAATCCGAATAAGAAAGGTTATTATGTGCGTGAGCGGCGTTTTGAGCTTGACGAAATCCGCCTTGCCGCTGAAAGCATTTATGCTTCAAAGTTTCTCACCCAAAGGGAAACCGACACGCTTATTGACTTGATTTGCGGTTTTGTCAGCGAACATCAAGCCAAGCAAATAAAGCACGATGTTCTTCTCACCGACAGAGTAAAAACCAATAATGAACTCACCTTTAGAAACGTATCGACCATCAACGCTGCTATGAGCAGAATAATTGACGGAGAGAAACACATTCCCGAAAAAATCAGCTTCAAATATCTGAAATACACCATCAGCGACATCAAGCAGCAAGCGGAGCGCAGACAAGGCGCAAGATATTTTGTCAGCCCTTATGCGCTGCTGCTGAATGACGGCAACTATTATCTGCTTGCTTTTGGCGATAAAGAACAGGAAATCCGCACCTACCGCGTGGGCAGAATGCGAGATATACGCCTTACCAGCCAGCCAAGAGAGGGCGCAGAAGCCTTCCGCGCAATCGACTTGACTTCATACACGCAGCGCGTTTTCTCAATGTACAGCGGCAAGCAGGAGAGCGTGACGATACGCTTTATCAATCCGCTTCTGGACACTGTGATTGACCGATTCGGCACCAGCGGCGTGAAATATTATAAAGCAGATGATAAGCATTTTAATGTTGTGGTTAATGTTGAAATCAGCAACCAGTTTTTTGGCTGGATTTGCGGTCTCGGAAACAAAGCAAAGATAATCGACCCGCTGAAAGTGAAAGAACAGTTTGCGGAATACATTGAAAAAATCAAAAAGCTCTATTAAAAACCGCAGCGGCAACCTTCGCAAATTGCCGCTGCGTTCTTTTGGCTTGCCGCTGTCGCGGCAATTAAAGATTATTCAGATTATTCTTTAATATTTCCGTTCCTGTTTCGGACACCGCCAAATAATAAAGCTGCGTGACGTGAATATTTCCATGCCCCATCTGATTACATAACAAATGCGTCGGCGTGTTCTGTTCAGCCATCAGCGTTCCGTAAGTGTGCCGCAGATAATGATACTTGAAATTGATACCCAAGCGGCTTTTGATTTCACGCGACGGATATTTGAAGGAATTGACTGTTTGAATGGTGCCGTCTGGCAAGCAATTCACCAATTCGCAGCTTGAAATCATCGTGCCGTCCAAATCTTCAATAAACCGCTGTTTCTGCGCTCTTACTGCGGCAAACTTTTCAGCGTCCTCCAGAGCCTTTTGCCTTTTGGCTTTCAAGTGCTCCAAAATCTTATTGCAAAGATAAATCGTCCTTTTGGCATTGCGCGTTTTCGGATTTACCAGCTTTATCAAGCTGTTTTGATACTGCTGCTGTCTGTCAATATAAATCGTTCCTGCTTCCAAATCGACATTCGCCCATTTCAAGCCGAAGGTTTCATTGATACGCAAGCCGCAGTATCTTCCCAGCAAGTACGCTGTTTCGGCGTTTGTTCCCTCAAAATATTCGTCCAGAAGCTCCAACTCTGAGCGGCTGAATGTGACAATATCGGTATCATCATCAACGCGCAAATTCGGCATATGGATTTTTGTGGATTTATTCACGCAGATTTTGTTATAGGTATCTACATCAAGATAATTGCGCGAATACGCCTGACCGAAAATCAGATAAAAAACTTTCAAAAAGGATTCTACATAGCGGAAGGAGTATTCCTGCTCATAATACAAATCCGCGAGATAATCATTGATTTCCGCAACGGAAATATCATCAATGTAACGGCTGCCCCATCTGCCGCAAAAATGATTTCTCCAAAGAGAATCCTGTTTTTTAAGCGTTTGATACGCCTTGCCTGTACAACCTTCCTTGCGGTATTCCTCAAATATTTCTTTGACTGTTCTTCTGGAAATCTTTTTACCGCGCTTCATTTCAACGTGTGCCGCTGTAATCGCTGCCGCCCTTGCCTTTGCCGCTGCCGCCTGTGTGTTCAGCTTATTTCCGTATTCGTCTGTTGTTTTCTTTCGTGATATGCGCTTTCCGTCAATGATAATTGAGAAGCGATACGCCCAAAAACCATTATCTAACTGATATACGCCGTTCTTTGTTGCCATTCCAGCACCTCCAAATAGTACTAAAATGGTACTTGAATTGAAAAATATCTTTCAAAGAAGTTGCAATGTTGTACCTCAGATGATAACGAGAAGTTAAAAAGATGTTATAAAGTTGTATTGACTTTGCTTGCTTTTGGCTTTATAATGTAGATATAATCTAAAGAAAGGAAAATATCTCTTTAGTTTCCGAGCACCCAATGCGGAGCGCAGCGACGCATACCGTCCACGAAATGGCTAAGGACGAGGCAAGACACGGCGCGGGCTTCAAGGGTCTGCTCAAGAGATATTTCGGATAATAAATTTCAGGCAGGATGAGCATTCTTTTTCCACAGATAGCGTTCGCTTTTTGGAGGTTGTTTTATGAGTTTATTCAGTAAGCTTTTTTCTAAAAAAAATGTCCCGAATAATTCTCAGGATAAAACTCAGAATAATCCTCGGGATTATGTTCCGGATAATACTCGGCAAACCGCTCAGGAATTTACACGCATAATGACGTCACAGTTGGTCGCGTTATGGCTGGATTCAAACAATGACGCTTATCGTGATGAATACATCAGAAGAATAAAAATGTGCGGTCTCTCTAATGCCAAAGCAACCAAAATGCTGGAATTTGAGAGTAAAATATTGAAGAAGCACCCCAGACCTGAGATGCTGAGCAAGGACTTTTTGGTCACGCCTATGTTCAGTCTGCTCAAGCCTTACCTCGATCATCCGATAGATTACTATCAGGATCATCTTGAGTATCCTCTCTCTTATGTTATCAAGCTGTCTGACGAGGCTGAATGGCACTATTGGAACAGCCATGAAAAAAGCTGTCTATCCGACGAAGCGTGGGAAGAAATATTTGCACTCAGCGACAGAAACAAGAAACTGTTTTTACCATTGGGCATGCATCTTGTTGAAAAGATGCACTGGTCGTATGACAATGTAAACAAGTTTTCCTACAATGAACAGGGAATGCTTGATCTGTATCGCTGGAATAAGCGTACAAGCGCTTCAAGCACACCTTGGAAATAAAATGACAAATCCAAACGCGGCGCAGGCTTTAATGGACTGCTCAAGAAATAGTTCAGTTAAGCAAAACCGCAAATAATACGTACTTTAAAGGAGCGGGAATTTTCCTGCTCCTTTTTTGCAATCTCAGGTATACAAGAGTTATTACATTAAAAGATACCTTGACTTTGCTGTCATCCGGCTTTATAATGTAGATAGAATCTAAAGAAAGGAAATATATCTCTTTTTCGTTTCAAAGCCTCAAAGAGATATTTCGGATAATCTATGATACCGCTTGCGCTTATTTGCGTTCTTGCAATCGGATTTCTCGCCGGAACAATCGTACTGTTTCAACAGACGGTCAAAGGCTTCAAACGCGACGCGACAAAAATGAGCGTCATCATCTGTACGGCTGTCTACGTTATCGCCGGAATCGCCTTGATTGTCATTTCTTGTTTTGACCTTTCAGTACTGTTCGCCTATCTGCTTATCGGACTGGGGTTTATTGCGCTGGCATTCTTTCTTGTTAAACGGAACTTTTTTTAATAAACAATTGACGAAGGAGTGGGGAAATCCCGCTCCTTCTTTTTCTGCAACGCATATTATAAGTCGTAAATATCGTCCTCACCCTCGGCGTACTTTCGCACGGTGTCGATAAACAGACGCGCAACCGGATTTGCAATGTCCTTTGACCATGCCATTACGTAGGCAACTGCGGTGTCGGCGTCCTCTACCGAATAAACCGAGGTTTGTGCCGACGAAGCATATTCCGACAGCGACTTGGGCAGCACCGACAAGCCCATTTCCGCCGATACCGCCATGTACAGAGAAACAAGATCATCGTATGAACTGTCTGTACGCGGCGAGAGATGGAAGGTTCGCAGCAAATCCATGACCTCCATGAACAATATCGGTGCGCAGGATTCCGACAGCAGCACAAGCCGCTCGTTTGCAAGCTCCGAAAGGCTTACGCTCTTTCCTCTGAAACGGTTCTTGTGCGGCGCGACGATTACAAGCGGTTCGCGGTGGGTGATCAGGGTTTCTATACCCGAGCTTTCGGGAACCATGTCGCGCGGCATAAAACAAAAGTCGTAGTCGCCGCCCGTTATCGCCTGCGCTCTGTCGGACGCATCGAGCCTGCACAGCTCTATGCTTATTCCCGGGTAACGCTTTCCGAAATCCGAGAGGCACTTTGCCGGAAAACTCATTGAGGTCACGTCGCAGCCCACGGTGATTTTGCCCTTGCCGCCGTCGTGCATTTCCTTGATAACGGTTCGCGCCTTGTTGAAGGTGTTGACCATCTCAATAGCGTACGGCAAAAGCGTTTTTCCCTCGTTCGTAATAAATACCTCGCGTCGCGTGCGCGTGAACAACTGGACGCCGAGCTCCTTTTCGAGGTCGCTTACGTGACGGCTTACGGTCGACTGCGACACATAATTACGCCTTGCAGCCTCGGAAAAGTTGAGGGTCTGGGCAACTGAAATAAAATATACAAGCTGATTTATATCCATAAAAAGCACCTGCGTTTTTGCTTATGCTGATTCTGCATAACATTATTCAAAAATTGATAATTTTGCATTGTCGGGACGGTTGTGCAAACAGGAAATGTCTGCTATAATCTAACTATAGCATAACCGCATGCAAAAAGTAAATAGCTATTTTTTTGATGACGGGACCGAATTCACCCCGTTATCCGATTTGTAAGGAGTTATGAGTAACATGAAAAAAATTGTGATCACCGGCATGGGCGCCGTTACACCGGTTGGTATCGGCGTCGAAGAGTATTGGAAAAACATTACGGAGGGCAAATCGGGCATTGACACCATCAAGACCTTTGACCCCTCTGAACTGGCGGTTCAGATCGCGGGCGAGGTCAAAAACTTCAACCCGTCCGATTATCTCGCCAAGGACTTGATCAGAAAAACAGACCCCTTTATGCAGTACGCTTACGTCGCAGCCGAGGAAGCGATCAAGCAGAGCGGCATAGAGATTGAGCCTGAAAGAACAGGCATTATTATGGGCACCGCGATGAGCGGCGTTGCGACTACCGCCTTCACGCAGGACGCGCTTTCGGGCGCTTCGCACAAAAAGGTTGGTCCGCGCTTCATCCCGAAAATCCTCGGAAACATCGCCGCGGCTAACATCGCGATCGACTACAACATTCAGGGACCGAGCTTCACGGTGAGCACAGCCTGCTCGTCGGGCGGCGACGCTATCAACACCGCCTGCATGTGCATGCAGGCAGGCAAGGCTGACGTTATGCTCGCTGTCGGCGCCGAGAGCGTACTCTGTCCGCTCGTAATCTACTCCCTCGCGAACGCCAAGGCTCTTTCACGCAGAAACGACGACCCCAAGACCGCAAGCAGACCGTTTGACGTAACCCGCGACGGCTTTGTTATCGGCGAAGGCGGCGGCGCTCTTGTTCTCGAAACAGAGGAGCACGCTCTCGCGAGAGGCGCGAAGATTTACGGCGAGGTCAAGGGCTGCGGCAACACCTGCGACGCTCACCACGTAACCGCACCTCACCCCGAGGGCAGAGGCGCAATCGCGTGCATGAAGCAGGCGCTCGCAGACGCCGGAATCGACGCATCCGAAATCGGCTACGTCAACGCTCACGGCACCGCCACCAACAAGGGCGACACCGTTGAGACAGGCGCGATCAGAAGCGTTTTCGGCGACAAGCTTCCCTTTGTCAGCTCCACCAAGGGCGCGACCGGCCATATGATGGGCGCCGGCGGAATTACCGAAACGATCGCCTGCGTTAAAGCGATTGAAACAGGCATTATTCCGCCCACTATCAACTTAAACGAGGTTGACCCCGAATGCGAGGGTATCGACTTCGTTCCCAACACCGCCAAAAAAGCCGACATCCGTTACGCGATGTCAAACGCCTTCGGCTTCGGCGGACAGAATTCAAGCATTATCGTCGGTAAATACGAGGGTTAAGCGATAACTACCGATTACTGACCGCAATAATTTGGAGGTATTTATGGATTATACATACGATATTTCGATGTTTAAGGAAACCTTTGAGAGCGAGTTCACATGGCTGAACGGCTTTATGCGCAACGTCCGCCGCTTCGGATACCGTGCGGCAGCCATTGACCCTGCCGGCAAGCGCGAGTGGAATTACGCTCAGCTCAATATTGAAGCCAATCGCTTCGCGAACGCCCTCAAAAACGACGGAGTAAAAAAGAGCGACGTTATTTTTATGCAGCTTTTCAACTCTCCCGAATTCCTCTTTACATATGTCGCGTCTCAGAAAATCGGCGCTATCAGCAACCCTGCAAACTTCAATTTTTCTCCCGGCGAAACTGCCGAGATCATCAGCCACAACAAGCCCAAGGTGTACCTCTACGACGCTGAAATCGTCAGCACCGCGGTCAGGGCGCTCAAGCTCAGCAAGCACAAGCCCGAGATCGTTATCGCCGTTAATAATTCCGTAAAAGAATTTACCGTTCCCGAGGGTCACATTCTCTACGAGGACTACGTTAACGGCAGCGCCGAGACCGATCCGCCCGTTGACTTTGAGCCGCATATCTATGACGAGATCGTACGTCTCCAGACCTCCGGCACCACCGGTACTCCCAAGGGCGTGCCGCTCAACAACATAAACGAGGTGCTTTCGGCTCACGACGTTATCATGCACTTCCCGATCAACCCCACCGACATTACAATGAATATGACTCCGTGGTTCCACCGCGGCGGTCTGCACTCAGGCGGTCCCACACCTACCCTTTATGCCGGCGCGGCGGTCGTTATTATGCGCACCTTCAACCCCAAGGTCACACTGCGCTATATAGAAAACTATAAAATCACCTTTATCACCGGCGTTCCGTCCGTTCTGACCCTCCTCGCAACAAAGCAGGAGAAGCATCCCAAGGATATTTCCTCGCTCAAGGGCATAATAACAATGGGCAGTCCGCTTGAAAAGGAAGCCTGCATCCGCTTCCAGAACGTTCTCTCGCCCAACCTCTTCAACGGCTACGGCACCACCGAGACCTTCTGGAACACCTTCCTCAGACCCTTCGACCTTCCCGAGATGTCCGGCACCGCCGGCCGTTCCTGCACCGACGACGAGGTTCGCATCGTAAAGGTTTACGAGGACAGAAAGGCTGAGCCTGACGACCTTGTCGCTACAGACAACGTCGAGGAGGGCGAGGTCATCATCAAGTGCCCGGCAAAGACAACCTACTGCTATGTCGGCAATGAACAGGCTACCAAGGAAAAGTTCTACAAGGGCTGGATGTACACGGGCGATATCGGCACATGGGACGAGAAGCAGTACATCAGCATTGCCGGAAGAAAGGACGACATGATCATCTCCAAGGGCGAGAACATCTACCCCGCGAGAATCGAGGAGGTAATCAACCTCAATCCCAAGGTAAGCGAATGCATCGTTACAGGCGTACCCGACAGCACCCGCGGCGAGAGTCTTGCGGCTTACGTTATCAAGGCTGACGAGAGTCTGACCGTTGCAGAGCTGCTCGATTTCTGCGCGCAGTCGCCCAACCTCTCAAAATATCAGGTACCCCGTTACTACCGCTTTGTAACCGAGCTTCCTCACACGGCAACAGGTAAAAAACAGCATTTTGTAATCAAGAAGCAGGCGCGTGAGGATCTCAAGAACGGTCTCCTGCTCAGAAAGTAAGGCGACCGCATGAGTTTTGTTTATTCGCGCACGGCAAACTACTATGAAACCGACATGATGGGCATCGTTCACCACTCCAACCACATCCGCTACTTTGAGGAAGCGAGAATCGCGTTTATGCGCAGCATAGACTGCGACGTTATGCAGATGGAGAAGGACGGGATCATCATTCCGAACGTAGACGCATACGCGCGCTACTACATTCCCGTCCGTTTCAGCGAGGAGATAGACATAGAGGTTCGCCTGAGCTACTTTAACGGTACAAAGATGGAGTACACCTACACCGCAAAAAATAAAAACGGCGAAACTGCCGCCGAAGGACATACGATGCACTGCTTTGTCTGCGGCGACTTCAAGCCGATGTCACTGCGCCGCACATACCCCGAATACTACAAAAAGCTCGCGGAGGCAGTTGAAAATTAACAGGAGTTTTGAAATGGAAAAATTATATGAGGAGGATTTCGAATCACGCGTACTCGGTGCGGAGCATCCGGTAGTCGTAGATTTTTACGCCGACTGGTGCGGTCCCTGCCAAATGCTCTCGCCTATTCTCGAAAAACTGGAGGGTGAAAACGACGACTTCGAATTCTTCAAGGTAAACGTGGATGAATGTCACGATCTCGCGGTAAAATACAACGTATTCTCTATTCCTACGGTCGTGATCTTCAAGGGCGGAAGATCGGTTGTTCAGTCGATCGGTCTGAAGTCCGAGGAGGAAATGCAAAAAATACTGAACGGATTAGTATAAACTAAAAAACGGCTCACAGCGAGCCGTTTTTTTATATGTTCACAAAGTATTTAATTATGTCCTGTCTGGTAACAATGCCGATGAATGTGCCAAGATCGTCAACCACAGGCACGAAGTTCTGGTTCTGGGCGCGTTCAAAGAGCGTATCCATACTCACGTCCACACGCACCGCAGGGTTAAAATCGGGACGCAGGATATCGCGGATATAGTGCTTTCCCTTTGTGAGAATCGAATGGTCGCGCTTGTCAAGGATGTAATAGAGGAAGTCGCCCTCGCTGACGGTGCCTACATATCTGCCGCTCTCGGAAATAACGGGAATTGCGGTGTAGCTGTGGGCGCGCATTTTCTCCATACCCTGGCGCAAAGTGTTGCTGTCGTAGATGTATTTTACGGTTTCCTTTGGTTTGAGAAGCATTAATACATTCATGATTACCTCTTGCTGAAAAATTGAGAAAACAGATAGAGCTCTCCGATGAGATAGACAATACCCACGGTCATCAGCAGGGTTTTGACCTGAACGATTCCGCTGAATATAACTGCGACCGCCGAAACAATGACAATCGCGAGCGCTGCGCCCTTTTTGCCGGTTTTGAAAAACAGCAGCCAGAGCAACGCGTAAATCAGCAGCATTGCGCCTGTCGTGATCAGCCAGAAGCGTTCCATAAGCGCCTTTGGCTCGGGAAAGCCCTGCTCGAGCACTCCGATATTGATTGCCAGCAAAAACGCGCTGAAAAACCTGCCTGTTCGCGCTATGTAGACCATTGCGCGGTTGGAGTAGTCCGCTGTACTGACTGTATGCGTGCGGGCATAGAAAATATGCGGTGTGACAAGAATCGCCGCAAACAGCAGTCCCCGGAGGTTGACTACATCAAAAAAGCTCATTAATTTCACCTTACCTTAGCTCTATTGTATCATACCGCGAAGAATAATACAAGTACATGATTCAAATGTATATAATTTTCCCAAATAGTTACAAGTTTGTAGTTGCAATTTCAGCCCAAAAATTGTAATATTATTAGTATACAATGCTATTAGGAGAGATTGTCTTGTCCGACATTCCCAAGGAAAAGAAACGATTCAAAATCAGCGGCACCCTGATTTTTAACATCGCGGTCGCCGTTATTTCTATCTGGCTGATTATCAACTTCGTATGCACGGAAAACGGCCTGATCGATTTGCTGAAACGTCCCGACAGCTTCAAATGGGGCTGGGTTATTGCGGGACTGCTTGTTTTTGACGGAAACATGATTATCGACGGCTTGGTCACTCAGATCTATCTCAGCGCGGAGTACCCTCAATTCAGGTTTTGGGATTCGCTGAAAACCGCGTTTATCGGCGTTTTCTTCGGCGCCGTCACACCGTCCAACACCGGCGGACAGCCGATGCAGCTTTACTTTCTGTCTCAGAAAAACGTCCGTATCGGCTACGGCTCTGCTTGTATGACGCAGAAATTTATCGTTTATCAGCTCGTTACGACCTCGTTCAGTATTTTCGCGGTAATCGTAAGGTTCGGATTCTTCTCCACGGCGTTTACAAACTTCTGGTCGTCGGCTTTTATTGTTGTCGGCTTCCTTGTGCAGCTTGCCGTTACCGCGATGTTCCTTATCGTTTGCTTCGCCGAGGGCTTTACAAAGAAAATTATCCGTTTGGTCTACAAAATCATGAAGGTTCTTCCCTTTGTTAAGGACCCGATGAAAAAAATTCGCAGCCTGACGCGCGAATTCAAGATGTTCCACACAGCAAACCGCATGCTGATGAGAAACAAAAAGCGTCTGCTTGTTATTTTCCTGCTGGTTATGGTTCAAATCATCTGCATTATGTCGGTGCCGTACTTCATCTATATCGCCTTTGACATGCCTGCAGCAGCCGCGGCAAACCATATGCCGGTCGCGAGTCTTTTTGACTTCCTCTGCATTCAGAGCTTTGTGCTCTTTACCTCAAACCTCGTTCCCCTGCCGGGCGCTTCCGGCGGCGCAGAGCTTGCGTTCTCGATGTATTTCAGCACGTACTTTGTAATGGGAAGCATTAACAAAATCAAACCCGCCATTCTTCTGTGGCGCTTTATAACCTACTACGGCGCAATGCTTTTGACAGCGCCCTTCTCTTACTACACAAAGGGCAAAAAGAAAACCGCTGAAATCAGCAAATCCGTGCTCGGCGATATTGCCGCCGAGGCGGAAGCTGCCGATATTGAGGCTAAAAATGTATAATATTTTTGATTATCTCGAATGGCGCGGCGATTTATCCTTCGCGCAAACGGGAATCTGCGACGCTGACGCGGTGATTCTCTCGCGGCTCTCGTACCTGCCGTTTGACGGCGTTGTCAGCGAACGATTTGATAATTTCACTACGGTCAGTCAGGCGGCTGACCGTATATTTTCAGGCGAAGCTCCGTCTTTTCTCTGGAACGGAGACGACAGACTGCTGCAGGCGCTTGCAGACTGCGAACGCTACCGCAACGTAAGACTCTGCGGCTACGTCAACGAGGTTGACGACGAAAAGCAAATGCAGTTCTCCGCCATGGTGATCGACCTCGGCGGTCTGCGCTTTGTTTCCTTCCGCGGCACCGACAACACCCTCGTCGGCTGGCAGGAGGACTTCAATATGTTCTTCACCTTCCCCGTTGCCTCTCAGATCGAGGCTATGCGCTATTTTGACAGGGTAGTTTCTCATTTTGACGGTGAGCTATGCCTGGGCGGTCACTCAAAGGGCGGCAACCTCGCGGTTTACGTCTCGGCGTTTTCAGCGCCTGAGGTTCAGGACAGAATATCCGCGATTTACAGCATGGACGGTCCCGGGTTTGAGCTTGAACATATCAAAGACAGCGGCTTTGAAAGGATCATCGATAAAATCCACACCTACGTGCCGCAGTCGTCGATTTTCGGAATGCTCTTTGAGCACGAGGAGAGCTACACGGTCATCAAGAGCAGTCAAAAGGGATTTTTGCAGCACGACGTTTACTCGTGGGAAATAAAGCGCGACAGCCTTGTTCCTCTGAGCCGCACGACCGGCACAAGCGCTTTTTTTGACCACACGCTGAGTCAGTTCATTGAAAAAATGACTCCCGAAGAACGCCGCGATTTCACCGAGGCGATCTTCAACATAATGAAAAGCACCGAGGAATACACCTTTGACGACATGGCTGACAAGCTCGTCAGAGATATCCCGATCATGCTGAAAACCTTTACGAAGCTCGACTCCGAAACACGCTCGATGATCGGCGCAAGGCTGCTGAGCTTTATCAAGACCGCAGGCGGCAACATCTCGGACATCAATCCGCTGACAAAGGAGAACCGCCAAATCCGCCGTGAGCAGAAAACGAAAAAATACAAGAACAAGACCGAAAAAGGGACAGCCGAATGAGCTGTCCCTGATTTTTTATAAATCTATCACCAATTCAACCGGGCAATGGTCTGAACCAAATACATCGGTATGGATATCCGCGCTGACGAGCTTATCGTTTAAGCTTTCGGAGGTAATAAAGTAGTCGATGCGCCATCCGGCGTTCTTCTCACGCGCACGGAAACGGTAAGACCACCAAGAGTAAACGCCCTCCTTGTCGGGGTTAAAATAGCGGTAGGTATCGGTAAAGCCGCTGCCGAGAAGGACGGTCATCTTCCCTCTCTCCTCGTCGGTAAAGCCGGCGTTTTTGCGGTTGGTTTTTGGGTTTTTGAGGTCGATCTCCTTATGTGCGACGTTCAGGTCGCCGCAGAGAATCACGGGCTTTGTCTTTTCAAGCTCCTTTAAGTACGAAAGGAACGCGTCCTCCCACTCCATGCGGTAGTCAAGGCGGCGCAGCTCGTTCTGCGAATTTGGCGTATAGCAGGTGACTGCAAAGAAATTCTCAAATTCAGCGGTGATCACCCTGCCCTCGCGGTCGTGCTCCTCGACGCCGATTCCGAGACGAACCGAAAGCGGCTCCTCCTTTGTAAACATCGCCGTACCCGAATATCCCTTTTTCTCGGCGTAGTTCCAGTAGCAGTGGTAGCCCTCCGGCGAAAAATCTATCTGTCCTGCCTGGAGCTTTGTCTCCTGAAGGCAAAAAATATCGGCGTCGATCTCTTTGAAAAAGTCCTCGAAGCCCTTTGTAACGCAGGCGCGCAGGCCGTTTACATTCCATGAAATCAGTTTTTTCATAACCTTATCCTCCTGTACATGCTATAAGTATATCGCAAAACAGAATGTTTCGCAAGTCTTTCGAATACTTTTTACTGAGGTGGTTTTGTGTTTGATTTGATTGCAATGCTCGGTCAGTACGTCTGCTTTTTCATCCTCCATGTCTGCGGCGGAGGTTCGTTTCCAAAGCCCCTGAGCGAAAAACAGGAACGCGAATATCTGCGGCGTATGCACGAGGGTGACGCAGCCGCGCGCAACAGGCTTGTTGAGCACAATCTGCGGCTTGTCGCGCACATCATAAAAAAATATTACGGCGTGCAGACCGAGCAGGACGATTTGGTCTCCATCGGCACTATCGGTCTGATAAAGGCGATCGACACCTTTAAGCCCGACAAAAACATCCGCCTAAGCTCCTACGCGAGCCGCTGCATTGAAAACGAGATCCTCATGCACTTTCGCAGCTCCAAAAAGACCGCGCAGGACGTTTCGCTCAACGAGACTATCGACACCGACAAGGACGGCAATCCGCTAACACTGATGGACATTATGGCGGTTGACGACAACATTCTCGACGAGCTTGACAAGAAGCTCAACAGCCGCAAGCTCGGGCAGTTCATCCGCGAGGAGCTGACCGAGCGCGAAAGGCAGATCATCATTATGCGCTACGGACTTGGCAACAGAGAGCCGATGACTCAAAAGACGGTTGCCAAGGTGATGAACATCTCGCGTTCGTACGTCAGCCGAATCGAAACAAAGGCGCTCAAAAAGCTCAAAAAGCGGTACGACACAAGCTCTAATCTGCGCTGAAGCAGCGGCGGGATTGGAGGTGCCCGAAATAGAAAAAGGCAGCCTTTCGGCTACCCTAAGTTTAACATCAGTTCTTTTAGTTCTTCAAAGGAATAAAGGCAATTAAGCGCGGTGAGCATTGCGTTTGTCGAAAGGTAAGGCGGCATATCAAGCTCCTTTAATAAAACCTTGCGCAGCTTTGCGGAGTTCTCGGTACCCGTCAGTCCGAGAGAGTACAAATCCGCCTTGGATATCTCTCTGTCCGCGCGGCTTTCCCCGCCGATGATCGTCGCGCCGCTTTTGCGAATCGCTTCGACAATTACCTCGTCGCTTACTCCCTCAACGCCAAGAAAGCCCTCCTTGCTCGCCTGAGTCTTCCGCTTCTCCTTGCCCTCGAGCTGAGGAATATAGCAGTGTCTGACCTGCTCCTTCGGCACGGCGCCGTTGAGAAAATTGCGGATAACCAGACCTGCGCCGTCGCTGTCGGTAAAAATCAGTATTCCTCTTGCGGCGGCGATCCTGCGGATAAGGCTGAGCTTTTCGCTGTCGTGAAACACGCGGAAGCCGTTAGTTTCGATAATCGGCGAATCGATTATTCCGCGGAGCTTGATTTTATCGTAGCGGCCCTCGACAATAACCGCTTCTTTCAGCGTCATCTTCTTCCCTCCCTCGCGGTAAGCAGCAGCTGCGCGATAAGCTGCTCAAGATACAGCCGCTGGTTTACTTTTACCGACTTGAATTTCAAATCCGCTTCCATCAGATAATCGAGACTTTTGCGCAGAGCCTCGGTGCTCACGCGGTTTGTGGAGCGCATTACGCGGTCGAGAACAAAGGTGCGCTTGCCGTAGCCGAAATCCGCGGCAACCTGAGAATTCCTTATTCCGCACTCGGCGGCAACGCGCGCGCGGTAAGCGTCGATATATGCTGCCGAGAGAATATACAGCATTCCGATCGGGTCTTCCTTCTGATAAAACAGCGAATCGAGAACGCGGAACGCCTTTTCTCCGTTGCCTGCGAGAACCGCGTCCGAAAGGTCAAAAATGCGGCTTTCAAGATTGACTGTCGCGAGCTTATTGATATCGTCGAGACTGACCTCCTCTGCGCTTGAATAGGCGCATATCTTGTCGACCTCGTTTTTGAGTCGGGTCAGGTCGTCGCCGCAGAGAGATACAAGCCTGTTTGCCGCCGCCCGCGAAATCAGCTTGCCGTTTTTGTTGGCGCGCTTGGCGATAAATTTTTCGGTTGTTATCGCGTCGGTCTTTTTGAACTCGCAGACGGAGCCGTTCTTTGCAGCGATCTTTTTTATTGCGTCGAGCGTCGCCTTCTTGGGCGTATTTGACGGGAGAGAAATCACAAGAACGGTTCCCTCAACGGGTTTTCCGCAGATTTCGGTAAAGGTTTCAAAATCTTCCTTCGTCATCATATCAAAGAACGCGTCGCTGACAAGAACGAGGTTGTACTCGCTCATAAACGGCGCAACGTACATTGCCGCCGCAAGCTCGGTGATATTGACCTCGCCTGCAAAGCGGTGAAAGTTGAAGTCCGACGGAGCTTTGCCGGCAACTGCCTTTACAAGCTTTTCGGTATAGTTGCGCACATACAGCTGCTCCGCTCCGTAAATAAGATAAACGGGCGAAAACGAACGCGTTTTTATCTGCTTTTTCAGATCCGCTTCGGTGATATTCGGCATAAACGCCTCCTCGGTTTTCTCTGTCAAAATTCAAGGGTTTGGAAGAACCAAACCCTTTAGTTCGTTATTTCAGTCCTTGAAAAACAGCGGCAGCGGCTCAAGATAGATGATATCGTCTCTGTTCTTGGCGTCGCCCTCGGCAAGCACGCACGCCTTGCCCACTACCTCGACCTCGCACGCCTCCATAAGCTGTTCGAGCGCCGCAAGGCTCTCGCCTGTGGAGATAACGTCGTCAACGATCAGCACTCTCTTGCCCTTGAGGAAGTTTACGTCGTCCTCTCCGAGATAGAGCGTCTGAGCGTTTTCGGTGGTGATAGAGTTTACGGTAACGTGGGTGCAGTTTCGCATATATACCTTGATGCTCTTGCGAGCGATCACATACTCGCGGCAGCCCTGACGAGCCATTTCGTAGCAGAGCGGAATGCCCTTTGCCTCGGCTGAAACAACTACGTCGTGTTCGGGGCAAAGCTTGAGCAGCTCGGCAGCCGCCTTCTCGGTCACCTCAACGTCGCCGAACATGATGAAAGCGGCGATATCGAGCTTATCGTTAACGGGAAACATCTTTAATTCGCGTTCAACGCCCGCGATAGTTATCTTGTAGTTATCCATGTCAGTTACCCCTCAAGCCATTTCGCCGTTAAGCTGCTTTCCGCCGAGAATGTGAAAATGCATGTGCTTTACGGTCTGACATGCGTCGTCGCCGCAGTTGTTGACAATACGGTAGCCGTTCACAAGTCCGAGAGACTTTGCGATTTCGGGAATCTTTGTGAAGATATGCGCAACAACGTCCGCGTTGTCCTCGTTGACCGCGTCGGCACAGCAGATATGCTCCTTTGGTACTACCAGCACATGTACAGGCGCCTGCGGATTTACGTCGTGAAATGCGAGAATCCTGTCGTCCTCATACGCTTTTTTTGACGGAATGGAACCGTCGATAATCTTACAGAAAATGCAATCGTTCATATCGTTCGCCCCTATTGTGATAATTGATAAAAGTGTTTTCACACATCACTCAATATTTTACTACTTTTCAACTGAAAAATCAAGAGCAAAAATAATCAGCGGCAGGTACGCCTGCCGCCAATCTATAAAGCTACTTTTTAGCTGTTATTTTCTTTTCCTCACCGCGGATAAGTCTGCCGATGTTGTCCTTATGCTTTATCGTGACGAAAATGCCGATTACAAGCGCGGCGGCGGTTGAAATTACCACATACGCGATGCTGGGCAGATTGTCGCCGTAGACAAGCCTGTCAAACAGAAAGGTGGCGATGAAGGTATAGGGTCCGTAGAGAACCGCGCCGGCGATGCTGCCGAGCGAGATGATCTTCGAAATAAGGAATAGAATAAGGAAGGTCGCGAGAATCATCAGGAACACGCGCCAATCCTCGGTGAGCATGAGAGCCGCCGCCGAAACAACGCCCTTGCCGCCCTTGAAGTGGAAATACAGCGGAAACGAGTGACCGAGGATGCAGAAGATACCTGCCAGATACTTGCCGACGTTGATCACCTGCGGAGCAACCGCGCTGTCGCCTGCGATCATGGTAAAGAGAAGTCCGCCGATAAGCACCGCTGCCACGCATTTGAGTGCGTCGCATACGATTGTGATGATCGCCGGAACCTTGCCCACAGAGCGCAGAACGTTTGTAAAGCCGGCGTTTCCGCTGCCCATTTCGCGGATATCCTTCTTACCCTTCGTCCAGATTTTCGTGACGATGACGGCAGGATTGACGCTGCCAAGCAGGTACGCGATCACGGCGGTGAGCAGCCATACCCACCAGTATGCGCCGAATGTTGATGTGATAGCCCCTATGACAGGATCCATTATTTATCGCCCCTTTCGCGGATAATCATGCGGATCGGCGTTCCCTCAAGTCCGAAAGCCTCGCGGATACGGTTTTCGAGATAACGCTGATATGAAAAGTGGAAAAGCTCTGCGTTGTTGCAGAAAAATACAAACGTCGGCGGCTTTACGCTCGCCTGAGTCATGTAATATATTTTCAGTCGCTTGCCCTTGTCGGACGGAGGCTGAACGCGGGTGGTTGCCTGCGCGAGAAGCTCGTTGAGCATACCTGTGCGTATCCGCAGACTTGCGTTCTCGTTTGCCGCGACGATCGCTTCAAACAGCCTGTCGATTCGCTGACCCGTCTTTGCCGAGATAAACACCTGCGGCGCGTATGACATAAACGCAAAGTCGGCGTCGAGCTTCTTCCGGAACTCAGCCATTGTCTTGTCGTTCTTCTCGACCGCGTCCCACTTATTTACCGCAAGAATGCACGCCTTGCCTGCCTCGTGAGCAAGTCCGGCGACCTTGGTGTCCTGCTCGGTTATACCCTCGGTGGCGTCTATCATGATAACGCAGACGTCGCTGCGCTCAATCGCCATCTTTGCTCGCAGAATGCTGTACTTCTCGATATCGTCGTAAATACGGCTCTGACGGCGCAGTCCGGCGGTATCGGTGAAGTTGAACCTGCCGTAGCTGTTTTCGATAAGGGTATCGATCGAGTCGCGCGTGGTGCCTGCGATATCCGAAACGATGCAGCGCTCGGAGGATGTGATTTTATTGATCAGCGATGACTTGCCGGCGTTCGGCTTGCCGATAACAGCGACGTTTACCGCGTCCTCTCCTTCTTCCTCCTCTTCCGAAAAGGTCAGGTGCTCGTAAACCGCGTCGAGCAGATCGCCGGTGCCGTGGCCGTGAACGGCTGAAACCTGAACCGGGTCGCCCAGACCGAGGTTGTAAAATTCATAGAAAGCCATATCGGGTTCGCCGACGGTGTCGCATTTGTTAACGCAGACGACGATGGGCTTGCCGGATTTCTGAAGCATCTGCGCAACGTCGGCGTCGGTCGCGACCATTCCGCTTTTGCAGTCGGTGACGAGGATAATCGCGTTTGCGGTATCGATCGCAAGCTCAGCCTGACGGCGCATCTGCTCTAAGATAACATCGTCTGCCT
Source organism: uncultured Ruminococcus sp. (assembly GCA_902765625.1). Lineage (GTDB taxonomy): Bacteria > Bacillota > Clostridia > Oscillospirales > Acutalibacteraceae > Ruminococcoides. The sequence goes on from CACXAO010000006.1 coordinate 48,461, forward strand.
TTGGCTCTATGCCGCCCGTATCGATGACCATGGCGGTTTTGCCGCACCACTCTACCTCGCCGTAAATGCGGTCGCGGGTCACTCCCGGGGTGTCGTCGACGATCGAAACGCGCTGCCCGATGAGCTTGTTAAAAAGCGTTGATTTACCGACATTCGGTCTGCCCACGATTGCAATCACAGGCTTGTTCATCTGATCAACTCCTACCTATAAGACAAAAGGGCGAACAGAAGTTATTCTCCTGCCGCCCATCGTTTTCAAATAAAGGATTACGCTTCCTTCTTGACGATAACCTGTCTGCCGTTGTACATACCACAGTTACCGCAAGCTCTGTGCGCAGCCATCAGCTCGCCGCAGTTGGGGCAAGTTGTGAGTGTGGGCGCGTTGAGCTTCCATACTGTTGAACGTCTTGAG
>CACXAO010000007.1:0-48486 GCA_902765625.1 uncultured Ruminococcus sp.
AGGCTCAGAAGCCCCAGCCGTTTGAAGCATAAGAAGGAGGCAGAACAGAATGTACGACAAGACACCTTATTTCTACGGTACAGGTAGAAGAAAAAGCTCCGTTGCCCGCGTAAGACTCTACCAGGGCACAGGCAAGATCACCATCAACGACCGTGACATTGACGATTATTTCGGTCTTGACACACTCAAGCTCATCGTAAGACAGCCTCTTGCTCTCACCGAGACAGACGAGAAGTTCGACGTTGTATGCCGTGTATCAGGCGGCGGCGTAACAGGCCAGGCGGGTGCTATCCGTCACGGCATCGCCAGAGCTCTGCTCCAGTACGACACCGAGAACCTCCGCGGCAAGCTCAAGAAGGCAGGCTTCCTGACACGTGACCCGAGAATGAAAGAGCGTAAGAAGTACGGTCTCAAAGCCGCACGCCGTGCGCCGCAGTTCTCAAAGAGATAATTATACGTTATCGATTTTATCAAGGCTTTCCGATATGGGAAGCCTTGTTTTATATGAAGCTAATGCAAAAAGGAACCGGAGGAGATCAGAGATGACATTGGCAAAAAAACACCTGAACGGCAATCAGCTCAAGCTCATCGCGATAATCGCGATGACGATTGACCACCTGACGTGGGTAATATTCCCGGGAATGCAGGCGGTCTGGTACGTTTTTGCCCTTCACATCATCGGCAGGCTGACAGCACCCATAATGTGGTTTTTTATCGCGGAGGGGTGTTTTTACACCCGTAATATCTGGAAATACGCGGGCAGACTGTTTATATTTGCACTGATATCTCACTTCGCGTACAACTTCGCGTTCGGCATACCGTTCCTTCCGTTCTCAACAGGCAGCTTCTTCAACCAGACGGGCGTAATGTGGTCGCTCGCATGGGCGGTCGTGCTGATTGCGATTTTCAAGAGCGAGAAAATCCCTCAGTGGGCAAAGTACCTTGCGATTCCCATAATATGCGTGATAACGTTTCCGTCAGACTGGTCGTGCATCGCGGTCATGTGTCCGTTCTTTTTGTATCAGCACCGCGGAAACTTCAAGGCTCAGGCGATCGATATCGTCCTCTGGACGCTGATGTATGCCGTGGTATACTTCTTCTGTCTGGATAAGCTGTACGGCGCGCTGCAGATGTTCACCTTCCTGACTATCCCGATCCTCGCGCAGTACAACGGCGAACGCGGCAAAAAGATACCCGGAACAAAGTGGCTGTTCTACATCTACTATCCCGCGCACCTCTTTGTTGTAGGAATCATCAGGCTCGCCCTGCACGGAATCGTTCCGATTATATTTTGATCATCAAGGCTTCCGAAAACCGGGAGCCTTTTTTGTGCCTGCCGCGCTTTGCCGCCCGTGCTTTTTCTCCTTGACTTTTTGCGCTGTTTGCGGTATCATTTATACTGTATAATTATAAAAAGAAAGGGGTGAGGCGAGTGTTTGATTTTTCCGTAATAATAGATATCGGCGTTGTGGCGCTGCGAATCCTGCTGCCGCTCTACGCGATATTCATCGTCTATCAGTGCTACGCCGCGATGCGCCGCCGCAGACGACCCGAAAAACCGCTTGTCACCCTCATGAACACCCGCACCTTTGAGAAGATTCCCGTACTCTTCTGGGAGAACTCGATCGGCAGGAAGAAGTCCAACGACGTCGTCGTCGAGGACGCTGCCGTGTCAAAGGTTCACGCCGTACTTCTGCGGCGCGACGAGGGATGGTTCATCAACGATACCGAGAGCCTTCACGGCACCTTCGTCAACGGAAGGCGCACCGAGGGCAGAACGCAGGTATATATCGACGACATAATCCGCGTCGGCAACACCGATTTCCAGTTTTTGCGCGGCGAGGAATACAACGAGGAGCTGCGCTCGAGCTGGTTCTTCAAGAATCCCTCGCAGAAGCCCGCCGTCAAATCGTGGAAGCTGATGCTGATGATAACGCTCTTCCACTTCTTCATGACCGTCGAGGCGGTTTACTGGAACGACGGAAAGAATCTCCTTTCGCCGCTTATCATCTTCGGCATCGTGGCGGCTGTCAACTGGGGAATGTTCATCGTCAGCTACTTCGGACTCCGCAGAACGACGTTTGAGCTGGAGGCTCTGGCGCTGTTTTTGTCGGGCATAGGCACGATACTGCTGGCGCGGCAATACGAGCGGTCGGCGTACATGCAGGTTATATCCACCGTCGTCGGCTTTGTGATATTCTGCGCGATAATCAAGCTGATTGAGGATCCCGACAAGCTCTACCGCTTCCGCATACCGCTGATGATAGCGGCGGTCGGACTGCTCGGCGTGAGCATCGTTTTCGGTAAGGTTACGAACGGCGCGGCAAACTGGATCTACATAGGCCCCTTGTCCTTCCAGCCCTCAGAGCTTGTAAAGGTCATTTATATACTCATCGGCGCGGGCGCGCTCGACAAGCTGAACACGAAGAAGGATTTGTTCATCTTCATCGGCTTCTCTGTCGTCTGCGTGGGACTTCTCGCGGTAATGCGCGACTTGGGAACTGCGCTGATATTCTTCGTCACCTTCCTGCTCATCGCGTTCATGCGCTCGGGCGACTTCAAGACGATCATACTCGCGGTTTCGGCGGCGGTATTCGGCGCGATCTTTGCTATACGCTTCATGCCGTACGTAGCCGACCGTTTCAAGGCGTACCGCCACGTGTGGGAGTACGCTCAGGCTGAGGGCTATCAGCAGACGCACGTCCTCACCTTCATCGCGAGCGGCGGACTCTTCGGCGTAGGCATCGGCAACGGCTTCCTCAAGCAGGTCGCCGCGTCCGAGAGCGACCTTGTTTTCGGACTTGTTGCCGAGGAAATGGGCATCATCGTCGCGATAACTCTGGCTCTGGCGGTAGCGCTGCTCGTGGTTTACGCGCGCGCCATCACCACAAGGAGCCGCAGCACCTTCTATTCTATCTCCGCCTGCTGCGCGGCGGGTCTGCTCGTGGTTCAGCTCACCCTGAACATATTCGGCGCAACCGACCTGCTTCCGCTCACGGGCGTAACCTTCCCGTTCATCAGCGCCGGCGGCTCGAGCGTGATCGGCTGCTGGGGACTTATCGCCTTTATCAAGGCGGCTGACGAACGCACATATTCAATGAAACGCTGATTACTCCAAAGGGAGTGAATATATATGAAAAGAATACTGAAGCGCAGCACGCTGATTCTTGTCTTTACGCTGCTCTTTATCGGCGGCGCGTCGTTCTTCTGCGTCGAGCTGGTTTTCAACGCCGACGACTGGGCTAACCAGCCGTACAACGCCCACATCTCGGGCAACGGCGGTCTTGAACAGGCGGGCGCGGTATATGACAGAAACGGAACGGTTCTGGCAAAAACCCAGGGTACCGACCGCGTCTACAACGAGAACTACAGCGTCCGCGTTGGTCTGCTCCACACTGTGGGCGACAACAGTCTGAATATCTCGACGGCTGTGCAGAGCAAGTACCGCTCGCAGCTCACGGGCTACAGCCTTATCTGGGGTCTTAACATGCCGCAGTCGCTGCGAACCTCTCACGACATCACCCTGACCGTCGACGCGAACGCTTCCGCCGCGGCCTACGACGCTCTGAGCGCCTACGGAAAACAGGGCGCGTGCGTTGTTTACGACTACAAGACGGGCGAGGTCATCAGCTCGGTCAGCACATATTCCTACGACCCCGAGGCTCCGCCCGAGATCAACGAGGACAACGAGCACGAATACGAGGGCGTGTATCTCGACCACGTGCTTTCCTCGTCATACACACCAGGCTCCATCTTCAAGCTCGTCACCGCGGCTGCGGCGATCGAGAACATTCCCGACCTCTTTGAGCGCACATGGTACTGCGAGGGTCACGAGGACATCGGCGGTGCGGAGGTTCGCTGCGTTGACGGCGAGGCTCACGGCACGCTCGACTTCTACGGCGCGCTCGAGCACTCCTGCAACATCGTTTTCGCGGAGCTGGCGGTCGAGCTCGGCCCCGAAAAAATGACCGCGGCAGCCGAGAAGATGGGAATCAACCTCAGCTATGAGATCGACGACGTGAGCACAGCCAAGGGTCACTACGACGTTTCCAAGGCGACGACAAACGAGCTTGCGTGGTCGGGCGTCGGACAGTACAACGACGAGGTCAACCCGATGCAGATGGCAATCCTCTGCGGAGCCATCGCGAACGGCGGCAACTCCGTCAACCCGACGTATATAAAGAGCGGTACGGGCGATCTGCTCAAGATGATAGGTCTTAACGACACAAAGAGCCGCGAGCTCCTCAAAAGCTCCACCGCCTCGACGCTCAGCCAGTCAATGCCGTCCTATACCTTCGGCAGCCTGAGCGTACGCGCAAAGACGGGTACAGCCGAGGTCGGCGATGAAAAAAGCCCCAACGCGTGGATGGTCGGTTTCTCGACCGACGAGGACTGTCCGCTCGCGTTTGCCTGCGTAGTAGAGGACGCGGGCTTCGGCAGCCAGTACGCGCGTCCCGTTGCGGAGACCGCCATGCAGAGCGCGGCGCAGGCTCTCAGGGGATATTAATACAGAAAACAACCACGAAAGGATAATGATATAAATGAATTTCTTAAAATCACTTTTCGGCAACTACAGCAAGCGCGAGGTCAAGAGGATCCAGCCCATCGCTGACAAGGTTCTCGCGCTTGAGAGCAAGTATGCCGCAATGAGCGAGAGCGAGCTCAAGAACCAGACGACGCTTCTCAAGGAACGCCTCGCAAACGGCGAGACGACCGACGATATTCTTCCCGACGCGTTTGCGGCATGCCGCGAGGCGAGCTGGAGAGTGCTCGGAATGAAGCACTTCCCCGTACAGGTGCTCGGCGGCATCGTGCTCCACCAGGGACGTATCGCCGAGATGAAAACCGGTGAAGGTAAAACCCTCGTTGCGACCCTGCCCGCGTACCTCAACGCGCTCACGGGCAACGGCGTTCACATCGTAACCGTCAACGACTACCTTGCCCGCCGCGACTCCGAGTGGATGGGCAAGCTCTATAAGTACATGGGACTCAAGGTCGGACTTATCGTACACGACCTCGAGAACGACCTCAGAAAGGAAGCCTACGCCGCGGACATCACCTACGGCACCAACAACGAGCTCGGCTTCGACTACCTGCGCGACAACATGGTAGTTTACAAGGAGAACAAGGTTCAGCGCGGCCACGCGTTCGCGATCGTCGACGAGGTCGACTCTATCCTTATCGACGAGGCGCGTACACCTCTTATTATTTCGGGCAAAGGCGACAAGTCCACCGATCTGTACGAGAAGGCTGACGCGTTCGCAAAGACGCTCAAATTACAGCGCTTCACCGAGCTCGACTCCAAGGAGGACATGGAAGCCTACTACGAGGAGAACGGCATCGACTACGTTGTCGACGAGAAGCAAAAGACAGCTACCCTTACTCAGCTCGGCGTAAAGAAGGCTGAGGAGCATTTCGGCCTTGAGAACCTCACCGACCCCGAGAACCTCACGATTTCTCACCACATCAACCAGGCAATCAAGGCTAACGGCGTAATGAAGCTCGACGTTGACTACGTTGTCAAGGACGGCGAGGTCATCATCGTCGACGAGTTCACAGGCCGTCTCATGTACGGCAGACGCTTCAACGAGGGTCTGCACCAGGCTATCGAGGCTAAGGAGGGCGTAAAGGTTCAGAGCGAGAGCAAGACGCTCGCGACAATCACCTTCCAGAACTACTTCCGTCTGTACGGCAAGCTGTCGGGCATGACAGGTACAGGTCAGACCGAGAGCGAGGAGTTCCAGGAGATCTACAAGCTCGACGTTGTCGAGGTTCCGACCAACAAGCCCGTTATCCGTCAGGATCTTCCCGACTCCGTATTCAAGACCGAGCGCGGCAAGTTCAACGCGGTAATCGACCAGATCGTCGAGGCGAACAAGAAGGGTCAGCCGGTGCTTGTCGGTACTATTTCGATCGAAAAATCCGAGCTGCTCTCGAAGATGCTCAAGCGCCGCGGTGTTGCGCACAACGTTCTCAACGCGAAGCAGCACGACAAGGAAGCCGAGATCGTCGCCCAGGCAGGTAAGTACGGCGCGGTGACCATCGCGACCAACATGGCAGGCCGCGGTACCGATATTATCCTCGGCGGTAACGCAGAGTACATGGCGAAGGCTTCCATGCGCAAGCAGGGCTATCCCGAGGAGCTTATCGAGGAGGCGACAGGCTACGCCGAGACCGATAACGAGGAGATTCTCGAGGCGAGAAAGACCTTCCAAGAGTTAAACGAGAAATACAAGGACGAGATAAAGGACGAGGCTGACCGCGTAAGAGAGGCGGGCGGTCTGATGATCATCGGTACAGAGCGCCACGAGTCGCGCCGTATCGACAACCAGCTCCGCGGACGTTCGGGACGTCAGGGCGACCCGGGTGTGAGCCGCTTCTTCCTGTCCACCGAGGACGACCTCATGCGTCTGTTCGGCGGCGACAGAATGAAGGCTATGATGGAGCGCATGAACGTCGACGAGGACACCCCGATCGAGAACAAGATGCTCTCAAACATCATCGAAGGCTCGCAGGAAAAGGTCGAGCTGCGCAACTTCGGCATACGTAAGGACGTACTCCAGTACGACGACGTTCTCAACCGCCAGCGCGAGATCATCTACGGCCAGCGCGACCAGGTACTCAACGGCGAGGATCTTCACGACACCGTGCTCAAGATGCTTTCCGATTCGATCGACACCTCTATTGTGCACTATCTGCCCGAAGGCCCCCGCGAAAACTGGAACTACCCGGGACTTATCGAGTATTACAAGGGCTGGATCATCACCGACGAGAAGCGCTACGCTCTCGACAAGGACGACCTCGAGGAGATGGAGCCGTCCGAAATCGGCGATATGATCAAAGAGGACGCTCTGAATATCTTCAAGGCAAACGAGGAGCTGCTTGCTCCCGAGGTTATCCGCGAGATGGAGCGCGTATATCTGCTCAAGGCAGTCGACACCCACTGGATGGATCACATCGACGCGATGGATCAGCTCAAGGCAGGTATCCGCCTGCGTTCATACGGTCAGCACGACCCCGTTGTCGAGTACCGTCTTGAGGGCTTCGATATGTTCGACGAGATGATCGAGAATATCCGCGAGGATACGATAAAGATGATGCTCATCATGCCAAAGCGCGTGTATGAGATCCAGAAGCGCCAGGAGGCTATCGAGGCTGCGCGCAAGGCGGCTGAGGCAGCTGCGGCAGCGGCGCATCAGGTCATGCTCGGCAAGGGCGAGAAAAAGAAGCAGCAGCCCAACCCGGTTGAGGCGGCTCTCAAGCGCGAGCAGGTCGCTCAGCCCACAAAGACCTCGGGCGATGGCACCGACACCGCCAACAAGACCGTCCGCAAGGGCAAGAAGGTCGGCAGAAACGATCCCTGTCCGTGCGGCAGCGGCAAGAAGTACAAGAAGTGCTGCGGACGCGACGCTTAAATTTTCAATTTATTAAGGAAGGGCTAATCGCCCTTCCTTTCCTATTTACCACCAAAACCGACTCCGATTGTGCCATTAATTTTGGTAAACCGTGTAATTGACTTTAGCGCGTAAAAACAATAAAATTATATTGTTGAATAATTATGCAAAGGAGAGTATCTATGTTTTGCGAAAAATGCGGTAATCCCGTAAACGATAACGATAAGTTCTGCCAGAAGTGCGGCGCTCCCGTTAAGCCCCTGAACGCGGCACCTCAGCAGGCTCCCGAGGCACCTCAGCCCGAGGTACAGCCCATGCAGGCTCCCGAGGCACCTCAGCCCGAGGTTCAGCCCGTACAGGCACCCGAGGCACCTCAGCCCGAGGTTCAGCCCGTACAGGCACCCCGGCCCGAGGTTCAGCCCATGCAGGCTCCCGAAGGCTATCAGCCGGTTCCTCCTATGGCGGATCACTTCAATCAGACAAACGTTCAGACCGTACCTCCCGCAGAGAAGAAGCCCTTCCCCAAGGCTGCAAAGCTCGGCATCATCTTCGGCGGCATCGGCGTTGCAGCAGTCGCGGCTATTCTGGTTGTGATCTTCGCGGTGATCATTCCGATGACCAAACCCAAGATCGATCTTACCAAATTCGTCACAGTTGATCTTTACGAGCACGGCGAAAGTGTTGTAGACGGCAAGATCAACGGCGAGTTCGAGCTCGACAGCCGGAAGATCGTCGACGCTTATCCCCAGATCTTCAACGGCAAGCCCGCGGCGCTTTCGGCTCTCGACAGCGCTCTCTATGATATCAAGGTCGAGTATGTTGACTCAAGCGACACCTCCAACATGGACTACGGCTACAAGTACGTAACCTTCAGCAACCTCAAGAAGGACAGCGAGGTAAAAATCACAATCGTTCTTCCCGAGAAGGATTCTTTCGGCTACGAGAGCCTCAGAACAGAGGAAAGCATGATCGGCGCGTCCTTTGTCGGCGGCACGGTCAACGTAAATATCGCTGATTCGATCGAGGCTGAGGGCTACAGCGTTGTTGACACCGAGAATATCGACCTTCTCGGCTACATCGAGAAGAACAAGCTCGCGAGCGCGATCGTCGACAGCCTCGGCGAGGTAACAATGGGTATCCTGCCCTTTGAGGCGAAGTTCGGCAGCTATACCGTCAAGAACGAGAGTTATGAGTCCTACGCTCCCTCTGTTTACGATGCGAATGACAACTACATCACAAGCATCTATCTCAGCTTTGACAAGAAAGCCGCTCTCAAGGCAGGCGACAAGGTAACCGTCAGCTACGATGGCGACAACTCCTATATGGCGGACAACTACGGTCTGGTTCTCGAGGGCAAGCCCTTCACCTACACCGTTGCAATGCCCGAGAAGCTCGACGAAAAGTCCGCGAAGAAGAACGCAGAGGCGATCAAGAAGTACATCACCGATCACCCCGAACTCGATTCCTCATACAAGAAGGGCGACAAGCTCGAGGTCACCGACCTGTACTATGTAAGCTGGAAGGATAATTCCGACTACCACGACATCGTGGCAATCGTCCGCAACTCGACTCAGAATTACTACTGCACCCTCGAGCTCGAGACGAAGGGCTTCTTCGTCAACGGAGAGTTCATCTACGGCGGCTATTCGAGCTACGCAGGCTCACACGGCAAGTCGACCGACGACGCTGCAAAGAGCAATTCCTACCTCGAACCCAACAGCAAATACTACACAGCGACAAAGCTCATCTGATAAAATCTTACGGGAGATACGGCAAAGCGCCGTACCTCCCGTTTTTTATAAACTCCGCGGACAAAAAGACGGATATAAAATACTTGTATATTTTGTTTTGATGTGGTATGATAGAGGATAAAGGAGTGAATTACCAATGAATAAAAGATTTCTGACGACTGCGGCGGCGATCCTGCTTGTCGGAGCGTCCGCTTTTTCCGCTCTTACCTTCACGGGCTGCAGCTGCACGGGCAAGGGCAATAAGACTCAGACAACAACGGCTGCAAGCGCGGTTCAGGCAAAGACCTATGAAACAAAAGACCTGCTGACCTGCGAGAGCTGGATCGGCAAGCTGACAAATCAGGTCGGCATGGAGAGCTATACCGCCAACAACCAGATCGAGGTCAAGGGTCAGCTGTTCGGCACGGCTGCCACAGGCGTTGCTACCGTCCAGAAGGGCGGCGACGTTATCAGCTCGGTCAAGCTCACAGCCGGCGCGCTCGCCTATGACACAGCGAAGGACGAGCTCACCAAGAAGTACGGCGACCCGATCAAGGACGAGGGTACGACCTGCAGCTTCCGCACGGGAAGCAACACCGCAGTCCTCACTCAGAGCGGCGACGGCGTAACACTTGAATTTAAGTAACAGAAAAACGGAGAGCGTGTTGCTCTCCGTTTTAGTTTTGGCAATTGGTAAAAATTAATTTTGAATCTAGTAAATTCCCTGAACCGTGACCTCGCCGGCGTTGAGGGTGCGGACGGTGCCGTCAGAGAGCATGACTCTCAGCTCGCCTGCCGCGGTAACTCCCACAGCCGCGCCGCTTACGGTGCGCTCGCCCTTCTTGAAGGTGACGCTCCTGCCGATCGTCGCGCAGAGCGAAACGTACTCCTCGAGAGCCTCGGGCGGAAGCTCGAGGTTATAGCGTGTGAATTCACGCTCGATCTGTCCGAGCAGCGCCGCGAGAAGGCGGTTCTTGTCGTAATGTCTGCCCGTTTCGAGCAGAATCGAGGTCGCCTTGTATGCGATTTCCTCGGGGAACTCTATCTGATCGACGTTCACGCCGATGCCCGTGATGACGTACTCCACAGCGTCGAACTCCGCGCACATCTCGGTGAGTATGCCGACGAGCTTCTTTTTGCCGATGATAATGTCGTTCGGCCACTTGATTCTGCAGTCAAGTCCTGTCGTCTTGCGCAGAGCCTTGCACACGGCAAGACCCGCGAGAGGAGTGATCGGTGTAACGTCCTTCGGAGCGAGCTTCGGGCGGAGGAGGATAGAGAACGCGAGGTTTTCGTCGCGCTTGCTCTGCCATACCCTGCCGAGCCTGCCCTTGCCGCTTTTCTGTTCGCGCGTGGTGACGACGGTGCCGTTTTCGCAGCCGTCGCTGCCGAGGCGCTTGAGATAATCGTTTGTCGAGCCTACCGAGTCGAGCACGATCAGGTTATTGCCGATAACCGAGGTGCCGAGATGTTTTCTGATGGCGGTTTCGTTGAGATATTCGGGCAGCGAAACGAGCCTGTAGCCCTTGTTTGGCGCGGATTCGATCACGCAGCCGCTCGATCTCAGGGCGTTGATGCCCTTCCACACCGCCTGCCGCGACACTCCGAGTTCCTTTGCGAGCGCCTGACCCGAGAGGTAGCCGCCGCACTGCGTGAGCAGCGCGAGGATCTGCTCTTTCACAACAATCATCTCCTCTCTCCCAAAAGGGAGGTACTGTGTATAGATTACTTTCTTGTTCTTACCGCGTTGACAACCTTTACGATAACGGGGCAGAGGATCATGTTCACGCCAAGCTCAACGAGGAAGTTCACACCCGTCAGACCGATGATGGCGAAGAACAGAATGTCTGTGTCGCCTGCCCACTGCGCGAGAACGTCGCGGAAGAAGAGCAGCAGACCCGCGATAAAGATGCCCGTGTTGACGACGGGAGCGGCGAGTGCCGCGAGTACGGCGCCGAGGATCTGGTTCTTTTTGCTGACCGCGTTGTAGATAAGACCCGCGACGAAGCCTGCCGCCGAGCCCTTGAGCAGACAGAGCAGAATGCACATTGCGGGGTTCGCGTAGAACACCATCGCACCGCCGGCGTCAGCGCCTGCCGCGCACATGATGAGAACCACGACGCTGAATACCGCGCCGAGATACGCGCCTGCCTTCGCGCCGTAGAGAGCCGAGCCGATGACGATCGGGATCAGCGCCAGAGTGATCGCGAAGGGCTTTGTGGGGAAGTATGTGGTGACTACCTGCAGCACGATGATGATTGCCGTCAGGATAGCAAGACCCACAAGCGTAAAGGTTTTGCTGTTAGTGTTTTGCTTTTTCATTAAAACAACCTCCTGCTGTCTTTCTGCCGATTTGATACAGATAAGACGCAAAGTTTATTTACAAAGAGCCGAAGCTCTGTTGTACGGATTAATTGAAAATTAATATAATTCGTAGCGAAGCGACCCTTAATTTTCCATTTTTCATTTTCAATTTTCCATTGACTTACTTCCTGTTCCTCTTATATATCGATTTCAAGCCCTCGAGGATAATGTTCTCGTCAAACAAGATCTCGTGCGAGCAGTTTCTTATCATCTGGGGAGCAAGCCCGCCCGTGGCGATGATCTTGCAGTCCTCTCCGGCTTCCGCGAGGAACTTGTCGAGCATTCCGTCGAGCATACACGCCGTGCCGAACATAACGCCCGAGCGAATGCAGTCGACGGTGTTGGTGCGGATAGCGCTCTTCGGCGCGCGCAGGTCGACCGCAGGCAGAAGCGCGCCGTTGTTTGTCAGCGCGTCGAGCGAGATTCCCACGCCCGGTGCGATAGCGCCGCCGCGGTATGCGTTGTTGCTGTCGACGTAGCCGATGACCGTCGCCGTGCCCATGAATATCATCAGCAGCGGGCCGCCGTACTTCTCGAGCGCGCCGACGCAGCCGCAGACTATGTCGCCGCCGAGGGTTTCGGGTCGGTCGATACGCAGTTCAATGCCTGTTTTCAGCCCGGGGCCTACCACAAGGCTGCGCACGCCGGTGCTGACTTCGATAGCGTCGCGCAGAGGCTGGGTTATCTTAGGTACGACGGAGCTGATTATCGCCGCGTCGATAGCCTTGTTGTCGATATGGTAGATCTGGAAGAAGGTGAATAGCTCGACCGCGATTTCGTCGCTTGTCTTGCGCGTATCGGTCGAGATCCTGAGCTTGAATTTCAGCTCGTCGCCCTCGAAAAGACCGAATTTTATGTTGGTATTTCCTACGTCGGCTGTAAGCAGCATAAGTGTTTTCTCCTAATGATTATTACATCAATAATTATAACACATTTTTCTACAGTTTCAAGGTGCATATTAGGTATTTTATTACAATTTGAAAAAGTGGTTAATTATTTGTTGAATTTTCACCGCGATGGTGTATAATATTTATAGCTAGGCATTGTGGTTTTCCGTCGGCATTTGTCGGAATTCAGATGCGGCTTGCATTGAAAACCATGGGGGTTTTTGAGAAAGGATGGTTAATCAGATGGATAGTTCAGAACTCAGACAGCTTCGGATTCTTGCCGCAAAGTCACGCTTGGGCGCAATCCTCGGCACATATCACGCAAAGTCCGGTCACCCCGGCGGCTCGCTCTCGGCGGCGGATATCTTCACATATCTCTATTTTAAGGAGATGAACGTAGATCCCGCAAATCCCGGTTGGGCAGACCGCGACCGCTTTGTACTCTCAAAGGGACACTGCTGTCCCAGCCTCTACGCCACTCTGGCGCTCAAGGGCTATTTTGACTGGAACGAGCTTACGGTACTCCGCCACATCGGCGCGATGCTCCAGGGTCACCCCGATATGAAAAAGACGCCCGGCGTCGACATGAGCACAGGCTCGCTCGGACAGGGAATCTCAGCCGCGTGCGGCATGGCGCTGGCTGCGAAGCTCGACGGCAAAGACTATCGTACCTATACACTTCTCGGCGACGGCGAGGTAGAGGAAGGTCAGGTCTGGGAGGCGGCGATGTTCGCATCTCACCACAAGCTCGACAACCTCGTTGTAATGGTAGACCAGAACGGTCTGCAGATCGACGGCACCGTCGACGAGGTAGCGGGAATTGAACCGCTTGACAAGAAGTTCGAGTCCTTCGGATTTGAAGTAATAAAGATCGACGGCCATGATTTTGAGCAGATCGCATCAGCTTTGGACAAGGCAAAGACCGTTAAGGGCAAGCCCACGGCTATCCTTGCCGCAACAGTCAAGGGCAAGGGCGTATCGTTCATGGAAAATCAGGTCGGCTGGCACGGCACCGCTCCCAACAAGGAGCAGTACGAGCAGGCAACCGCCGAGCTTGAGGCGGAAATCAAGGGATTGGAGGGCGAGTGCTGATGGCTCAGACAGTATTGAAGGCAACGCGCGAGAGCTTCGGCGAAGCGCTCTGCGAGCTCGCAAAGGATAACAAGGACATCGTCGTTTTTGACGCCGACCTCGCTGCGGCTACAAAGACAGGCGTTTTCAAGAAGGCATACCCCGACCGCTTCTTCGACTGCGGTATCGCCGAGGGCAACATGATGGGCGTCGCGGCAGGCATGGCGGCTGCGGGCAAGATCCCCGTAGCGGCGTCGTTCGCGATGTTCGCAACAGGCAGAGCGTTCGAGCAGATCCGCAACTCTATCGCCTATCCGCGCCTCAACGTAAAGATCGCGGGCTCACACGCGGGTATCTCCACGGGTGAGGACGGCGCGACACACCAGTGCATCGAGGATATCGCGATCATGCGCGCTATCCCGAACATGGTAGTTCTCAATCCTGCCGACCACTGGGAGATGAAGGCGGCGACAAAGGCGGCTATCGAGTACGACGGCCCCGTATATATCCGCCTCGGCAGACTGGCTATCGACAGCTTCAACGACCCCGAAACCTACTCCTTCGAGCTGGGCAAGGGCATCACTCTCCACGAGGGTAACGACGTTGCCGTTATCGCGACGGGTCTTGTCGTCAACGAAGCGCGCAAGGCTGTTCAGGAGCTCGAGGCAGAGGGCATTTCGGCGCGCCTGATAAACATTCACACAATCAAGCCAATCGACCGCGATATCATCATAAAGGCGGCGAAGGAAACGGGCAGGATCATCACCGTTGAGGAGCACAACGTTGTCGGCGGACTTGCGGACGCGGTCTGCGAGGTAGTTACGGCGGAATGTCCCGTAAAGGTAACGCGAATCGGCGTTCAGGACGAGTTCGGCCACAGCGGTCCCGCTTGGGAGCTGCTCGACGAGTTCAAGCTCACCCAGCCGCATATCGCGAACGTTATCCGCGAGGTTGTAAAAGAGAAATAATATTATGGCGCTGCGAGGAACGAAGCAAAACGCTTCGATCCTTCACAGCGCCGTTTTTTATTATTGCAGCTCGTTGAGCTTTTGGTTTATTTCCGCTGCAAGCTCGTCGTAATCCTCCTGCGGAAGATATCCGTTGTCGCGGCGGAATTTCAGCTCGTCGAGTTCTTCCTCAAGCTCCTTGCGCTCGCGGAGGTTCTTTTTGATAACCTGCTTCTCGTTAATACCGCGGAACACTTCCGAAAAAGACGGCGTAATATTTACCAAGCCGTAAACGAGCGTGCCGATAAATACAGCGAACAGCGATACGTAGGTGATGATGTCGGCAGGCTCAAGCGGAATTGAATACATGGTGTGCTGATAGATGTAGTTGAACAACAGGGTCGTGTGACAGAATAAGAGGACGGCTGACGCGGGGATAAGCAGCAGCCTTGACGGCAATCCCTTTATCGCGGCGGCAACGATAACCCCGCACGCCGCGATGAATAAAATGTACCTTGCTATCAGAAAAACAGAGTCGGAAGAAGTTATGCTGTCCAAGCCGTTGCTTGTATAGAAGGGAATTTGCTGAAAAACAACAACGGCAGCGATCGCCTTCTGAATTGCCGCGAGCACGAAAGCCGCCGGCAAAAGGAATACTCCCGCCTTTGTTTCGCGAAAGAAAAAGATATACAGCGAAAAGATAAGGCACGGCAGAACCGGAAATACTATATAACGCAAATAAAACCATATCATGCCGAAGCCACCCTGCGCGTTCTGCGCTGAGCCAAAGCCTGATGTGAAGAAAATAAGGGCAATACAGGCAAGAAATCCAAGCAGCGAGATCGCCGCGCATATCATAACGGGCGCCTTGCCCCGCATAATTTGTTTTTCCATAGAAATTCTCCTTTCGGATTAAATTATAGCACAAATTTTTCATAATACAAGACCTTTCGTATTAAATTATAGCACAAATTTTTCATAATACAAGATATAAGAAAGAGGTGTAACAAATGGCTGTATCAACACAAAAAACACTGAGAAATCAGGTGATGTATCAGGTGTTCGTCCGCAATTTCAGCGAGGAGGGAACCTTCGCCGCGGTTCAGAGCCGCCTCGACGAGATCAAGGCTCTCGGCACCGACATTATCTGGTTCATGCCGATCCATCCAATCGGCAAGCAGGCGCGCAAGGGCGCTCTCGGTTCGCCCTACGCGATAAGCGACTACCGCGCGGTCAATCCCGAGTTCGGCAGCATTTCGGACTTCAAGAGCCTTGTCGGAGCGATCCACGGCAAGGGCATGAAGTGCATCATCGACGTGGTCTATAACCACACCTCGCCCGATTCGGTTCTGAGCAAGGAGCACCCCGAGTGGTTCTACCACCGTCCCGACGGCAGCTTCGGCAACCGCGTCGGCGACTGGACCGACATCATCGACCTCGACTACTCAAACCGCGGCCTTTGGGATTACCAGATCGAAACGCTCAAATTCTGGGCAGGCATCGTCGACGGCTTCCGCTGCGACGTCGCGCCGCTCATTCCGCTTGAGTTCTGGCTAAAGGCGCGGGAGGAGGTAGAAGAGGTACGCGAGGGTTGTATCTGGCTGAGCGAGTCGGTCGAGCCGGGCTTCATAACGTATATGCGCGGCCGCGGAATGACGGCTCTCTCGGACTCCGAGATCTTTCAGGCGTTCGACATGGCTTACGACTACGACGTTTACGGCGCGATGAAGGCGTACCTCGACGGCAGCGGCAGTCTTGAGACATACGCAGAGGCGCTCAACCGTCAGGAGTACACCTTCCCGGACAACTACGTCAAGCTGCGCTTCCTCGAGAATCACGACCAGCCGCGCGCGCGTTTCCTGATTCCCGACGAGAATCTGCTGAAAACATGGACGGCGTTTTTGTTCTTCCAGAAGGGCATGACGCTGCTCTACAACGGACAGGAAAAGGCGGTTTCGCACGCGCCGTCGCTGTTTGACCGCGACACGGTAAAGTGGAACGCGGCTGAAAGCGTCGATCTGACGAGGTACATCGCGCGCCTTTCGTACATAAAGAGCGACCCGGTTTTTGCCGACTGCTCATACAAGGCGACCGCGCCGTCGGCGGACACCCTCGTCGCTCTCAGAGAGCACGACGGAAAGAAAATGCTCGGCGTATTTCCGCTCAAGGGCGAAAGCGGCTTGGTTCGCGTTGAGTTTGAGGACGGGGTCTACGAGAACCTCATCAGCGGCGAGGCTGTCGAGGTGTTCCGCGGAACGCTGAGCTCCTGCGGCAAGCCCGTTATCCTGCGCAACTTCTGAGATGAAGGGATTTTTGCGCACAAAAACCGCCGCCGTTCTGCTCTCGGTGCTCTGCACCCTGCTCTGGGGCACGGCGTTTCCGTTCATAAAGCTCGGTTACGCGGCGTTTGAGGTGGCGGACGGCGACGTCGGCGCAATGCTGCTCTTTGCCGGCTGCAGGTTCTTTCTCGCGGGACTCATGGTGCTGCCCGTCATCGCGTTTCAGCGCGCTCGCGTCCTTCCGCAAAAGGGCGACGTGCTGCCGATAGCCGTCCTCGGGCTTGTGCTCACGGCGGGTCAGTACTTCTTCACCTACATCGGGCTTGGCTTCACGAGCGGCGCGAATACCTCGATAATCACCGCCTGCGCCTCGTTCCTGACCGTGCTCGCCGCGCCGTTTTTCTTTCGGTCTGACAGGCTCGGCGCGCTCAAAATAATCGGCTGCGTGCTCGGCTTCTTCGGCGTTCTCGTCATGAACCGCGGCGGTTCGGTCAGCGGCGAAACGCTCTTCGGCGACAGCATGATCTTTATCTCGACCGTCTGCGCGGCGGCAGGAAATCTGCTCTCAAAAAAGGCGGCGGCAGGCAGAAATCCGCTGCTTGTCACGGCGTGGCAGCTGCTCCTCGGCGGAGGGATCCTCATTGCCGTCGGATTGATATGGGGCGGCAGACTGAATTTTTCGAGCGTCCGCGGCATTGCGATACTGCTGTGGCTCGCGTTCGTCTCGGCGGCGGCGTTCAGCGTATGGACGGCGCTGCTCAAGTACCACCCGGCAAGCAAAATCTCGGTTTATACGCTGCTGATTCCCGTGTTCGGAACCGCGCTTTCGGGTCTGCTGCTCGGCGAATCGGTCTTTAAAATAGAAACACTGCTCGCGCTGCTGCTGATCGCGGCGGGAATAGTGCTTGTCAATATCACGCGAAAGGGGTCGTGAATAATATGATTAAAGGCGTTTTGTCCGACATGGACGGGGTCGTTCTGGACAGCGAAAAGCTATACGTCCGCTTCTGGTGCGAGGCGGGACAGGCGTGCGGCTTCCCGATGGAGAAAAAGCACGCTCTCGGTATCCGTTCGATGGCGCGTCCCTACGCGATCGAAAAATTACAGGGCTGGTTCGGCGAGAGCTTCGACTACGACGAGGTGCGGGGCAAGCGTATCGAGCTGATGGACGCCTACGTCGAGCGGCACGGCATCGAGGCTAAGCCGCAGGCGGAGTATCTGCTTTCGTATTTAAAGGAAAACGGTATCGGGGTCGCGCTCGCAACGGCAACGGCAAAGCCTCTCGCGGAAAAGTACCTTGAGCGCGTCGGGCTTCTCAAATATTTCGACGAGGTTGTCAGCGCAAAGCAGGTGGCTCACGGCAAGCCTGCGCCGGATATATACCTTGCCGCGGCAAAAAAGCTCGGACTGCGCCCGGAGGACTGCATAGCGCTTGAAGACTCGCCGAACGGAATCCGGTCTGCACACGCGGCAGGCTGCAAAACGGTAATGGTGCCCGACCTCGACGGCGCGACCGACGAGATAAAGCCGCTTTTGTACGACGTCGCGGACGGCTTAGGCGACGTGGTGAGGATAATTAATACTGAAAACTTAAAACTTAAGAATGAATAATTAAGGGCGGGCTCCGCCCGCACCCGATTTGATTTAAAAATAGAAACGCCCGGTTTATCGCCGGGCGTTTCCTGTCTGTAAAAAATGAGGGGTACAATTACGTGCCTCTGTGGCGGCACGTATTGAGGAGGGTAGAACAATATACTCGACGGTTGCGGTTCCGTCTTTTGAGTACGGTTATATTAAACAATATTAATATGAAAACTGTGTGAAGTTCTGCTGAAACCTCGTTGAAAAAATTTTTTCAAAAAAACGAAAACAAATGTTTGATTTTTGCGAAAACCTGTGTTACAATATAGTCGGAAAGGTGTGTGCGCTTATGAAAACACTCAGTAAAAGCCAATCTAAAATTCTGGAATTCCTCCGCGACTGCTCCGACAGCGGCCGCGTGCCCTCGGTGCGCGAAATCTGCGACCATACCGGTCTCAGCTCAACCTCGACCGTGCACCATCACCTCAAGGCTCTCGAGGAAAAGGGTCTGATCATCCGCGAGCACGGCGTTAACCGCTGCATTCAGATCGCAGGCGAGGAAAAAAGCGCCAGCGTGCCCGTTCTCGGCAAGGTCGCCGCGGGCATTCCCATCACCGCGATTCAGGATATTGAGTGCTATGTTCCCGTGCCCGAGCAGCTCAAGCGCGGCAGAGAGCTGTTTGCGCTCAGGGTTCAGGGCGAAAGTATGATAAACGCCGGGATTCTGGACGGCGATATCGTCATTGTCCACCGCACTCCCGTCGCGGAAAACGGCGAGATAGTCGTCGCCATGGTTGAGGATTCCGCCACAGTCAAGCGTTTTTACAAGGAAAACGGCAGGTTCCGTCTGCAGCCCGAGAACGACAGCTTTGAGCCTATCATCGTCGACGAGGTCGTGCTGCTCGGCAAGGTCGTTTCACTGATCAGAAATTATTAAGGTATTAAGGGAGATTGAAATGAGTTTCGTTTGCGTTTTCGGCTCCTCAAGCGAAGCCATCGATAAAAAAATTCTCGACGCGGCGTATTCTCTGGGCGAGAGGCTCTCAGACCGCGGCGACAGCCTGATTTTCGGCGCAGGCAGGTACGGCGTAATGGGCGCGGCTGCGCGCGGTTTTATGTCAAAGGGCGGCGTGCCTACGGGCGTGAGTCCGCACTTTTTCAAGCAGCGCGGAGTGCTGCTCGAGGAGTGCAGGCTCGTGTTCACCGACAGCATGCGCGAGCGCAAGGCGTACATGGAGGACAACTCCGACGCGTTCATCATCTGCGCCGGCGGAATCGGCACCTTCGAGGAGTTTTTCGAGGTGCTCACCCTCAAGCAGCTCGGTCAGCACAAAAAGCCGATCATCATCTACAATCTCGGCGGCTGCTACAACGGACTTATCGAGCTGATGGAAGAATCTATTCGGGGCAAATTTCTCTCGGAGGACACGCGCAGCCTGTACTCGATTGCCGAAAGCGAGGACGAGATTTTCGATATCCTCGACAGCTACACCGAGGTTCACTACGACAAGTACGGAGGAAGAACAAATGGCTGATTGCTGCGAGCAGTGCGCGCACTATATCACCGACGACGAATTCGGCGATTACTGCGGCGTAAATCTCGACGAGGACGAAATGGAGCGGTTTCTGACCCAAAGCGTCAGGAGCTGCCACTATTTCCAACTTTACGACGAGTACAAGATAGTACAAAAACAGAATTAAAAAACGCCGTGCCGGGCAAAGCGTCCGGCACGGCTTGTTTGTATGACGGGCATATCAATGCTCTGTGGTGAAAGTCCACCGAGGCGTAGTTACCAACGAACTCAAAAGCGACTCCCAAGGTTTGTATCGCGAGGTACAGGCGAGAAGAAGGGATAGCGAAATCGTAGCCTGACGAATAGAAACCTGATACAAAGGCACATTAAGCGGATAAGCTGGCAAGCGGCAGCGAAGTCCAAAAAGGTAACCGTAACCTTAATGTGTAAATCAGGCAGGCAGACGAGGAAAGAGTATTGGTTTATCCCGTGAGGTCTCATAGGTGTGGTGGGAATAATGATTCCATAGCCGACATAGTAACAACGAACTATGAGAAGTCAGCAGAGGTCATAGTACCGGAAAAAAAAACTTCGGGAAGGACCGAACAATTTAAGACGTCAATCGTAATGTATGTTTTCTGCATTGACCCTGACGAGCGGTATTCCCGAAACGTATATGAGGGTAACCCGCGCAACATAACTGGATATGCGGAGAAGCGGAAAGGAGAAAGACGGAAGTATGTCAGAAATGCTTGAGAAGATACTCAGCGACGAAAACATCATCCGCGCCAAAAAGCGTGTTTATGCAAACAAAGGCGCAGGCGGTGTTGACGGTGTAACAGTCCAAGAGCTTGACGAATATATGTCAAAGAATTGGGAGAGTATCAAGCAGCAAATCCGAGAGAGAAAGTACAAGCCGCAACCAAGATCGATGTTACCAAGAACGTAGAAAACGGCTTCAATACCGGCGTATTCTACCGTTACCTGCCTCTTGAGACCTACAAGCGCGACGGTTCGGGAAATCTTGAGAAGGACAGCGATTTGAACTATACCCTCGCGACCACTCTCAACGACAACACCTTCCGTTACTCAAACGCGCTGCACTCCTATCAGTACGTATACGCAAGCGGCAACGAGAACAAGGTGACAAACAACGGCAAGAATATGAGACTCTACGCTTACTATGTATATTCATACCTGACCTACGATCAGGAAACCAACCTTCCCGAGGTCAAGTACGATATCGTGCTTTCAAACAGCTATTCCGACGCTTCAACCTACTGGAACGGAGTTTCATAAACCAAATGACAATTACAAAAAAGGGTTGTTTTTACAGCCCTTTTTTTATATAATAATATGTGAAAAAACCGTAAGGAATCGACGAGATGAAAATAAATCTGAAACAAAAGATATACAATAAGCTTCCCGAGAAAAACCGCGATAAAATAGCAGGCGTATACCATGTATGCCGCGCAATCAAAAACATCGTTTGCTGGCTGCTGATAATAGCGCTGGCGCTCACGGTGATTTTGTCTATGGTGACCCGTTTCAGCGGCAAGACTCCGTCGGTGTTCGGATACACTCTGCAGCGTGTTTCAACGGGCAGTATGATTCCGACGCTCGAAATCGGCGATGTAATACTCAGCCGTACAGTGAGCGATGTTTCCGAGGTAAAAGAAGGAGATATAATCACCTTCAAGGGAGGCGCTCAGTTCAGCAACAACCACGTTACCCACCGCGTTGTAGTCGCGCCGTATACCGACGACAACGGCAAACTGGTGCTGCAGACCAAGGGAGACAACAACAATGCGGTTGACCCGGTGATACGGGCGGATTCTGTCGAATCGGTATTCCTTAATAAAGTCGGGATCCTCACCAAGATGTATGAAATATTCCTCTCGCCGTGGGGACTGATAATTTTCATAGCCTTATTGCTCCTTGTATTTTTTGACGAGCTGATCAACGTAGTAAGAATAGCGACGGGAAATGACATTGAAGAAGAGGAGAGCGTTGACGAGATAATCGAGCGGATCCAGCGCGAGGACAGAGAAAAGCAGTTGGAGGAGGCAAAGCGTAAGCGCGATGAAACCACAAAAGACTGACTCCTTCTACGATAAAATCTACTCCGCCGTGCAGCAGATTCCGCGCGGGTGCGTCGCGACCTACGGGCAGATCGCCGCTCTGGCAGGCAACGGCGGAGCAGCGAGAGCTGTCGGCAACGCTCTGCACAAAAATCCTCTGCCGGGCGTGATTCCGTGCCATCGGGTGGTCAACGCCAAGGGCAGGCTTGCGCCGCATTTTGCGTTCGGCGGAACCGGGCGGCAGCGGTCGCTGCTTGAGGCTGAGGGCGTTGAGGTCAGGGGCGAATACGTCGACCTCGGGCGGTTTCAGTGGCGCAGTCAGTGAAAGTTGCATTTTTCAACAAACTGTGTTATAATGTACAAAGATTGTGTGAATACGGTTAAAGGTGATAAAATGGACTACAAACTGATTGCGGTCGATATTGACGGCACACTAACCAATTCGCGTAAAGAAATCACACCCCGCACCCGTTACGCTCTGCTTGAGGCACAGCGGCAGGGCAAGCGCGTTATCATCGCCTCGGGCAGGCAGCCCATGGGCGTTTATCCAATCGCGCGCGACCTCATGCTCGACCGCTACAACGGCTACATCATGAGCTACAACGGCGGCAAGATAATCAGCTGCGAGACCGACGAGACCGTCGCTACAAGGCTGTTCCCGAGGGAATATCTCGCCGACATCGTTGGGGTGCTCAAGGATTTCAATGTTACAATTAACACGTTTGACGACAAAAAAATCTTCGCAAACTCCAAGGTCAACGACTACACCTATCTCGAACGCGACATTACCCACGTCGAGATGGTCGTCTGCGAGGACTTTGTAGCCGACGTAAAGTTCCCGTTCAACAAGCTTCTGCTTGCCGGCGAGCCGCTTGAGCTTGACAAGTGCCAGGAGATCCTGCGCACGCGCTACGACGGACTTCTCGATGTCTGCAAGAGCGCGCCGTATTTTCTCGAGATAATGCCGCTTGGGGTGTCGAAAGGCTCCATGCTGCCCGTGCTGCTCGACAAGCTCGGAATAAGCCGCGAGGAGCTGATCGCGTTCGGCGACAACTACAACGACATAACGATGATAGGCTACGCCGGAATGGGCGTGGCTATGGGCAATGCCGAGCCGGAGGTCAAGAGGATCGCGAACTGCGTCTGCGAGACAAACGACGAGGACGGCGTAGCCAAAACAATAGAACAGATGATTTTACAGAAAGCCTGACCGCTCGGTCGGGCTTGTTTTTTTAGCGGCAGCGGCAGGGATTTTATTGTATTCGCATTGACAAATCGGAAATCAGGTGCTATAATATAATCGATAGTAATTTTGTGCGGGTGCATACTATTTTGTGATTAGTGCTCAAAAAGTATGAAGCCAAGCGGAATTAAAAATATGAAAAGAGGAGAGAAAATGAAACAATCAACCAAGAAACTGACAGCCTTGTTTCTGTCAATGTGCATGACCGCTTCGATGGTATCGGTTTCGGCGGTCAGCGCATCCGCTCTCGACGGGAACGAAAACGCCGCAGTCGACATAAGCGGAAATTCCGAGTTTGAGTACACGGGTCATTTTACGGGAAAATACGTTTCGTCGTCGGGCGACAAGCTCGTCACCGTGACCACGGAGTATCTTGACGGCGTTTACGTCACCGCCAAATCCGGAAACACGTTCTTGAGCTACACGCCCGGTGAAAAATCCGTGTACTTCATCGCCGAGAAAGGCAAGGAATATGAATTATCCCTGTACGAATCGGACGAATCGACCGCCGGCAAGTGCACAGTCACCGAAAAGGATATTCCGAGGCTTACGGACGGTGAGATCGTTGACGGCGAGATCGCTGACGACAACTATATAAGCGTATTTTCGTATGTTCCCGGCGAGACCGGTTCGTTCAGCCTGAACAGCTTCGATATTACCGAGCCTTTCCAAATTGGATTTTCCCACGGCGGAGACCTTGATTACACAATCGGTCACAGCGAAGGCGACGCGTATGATGAGTTTATCTGCACAGAGGGTGAGACCTACTATCTGATCTACAGCATCGAAGAGGAAGGAACCGGAAAATTCAGAGTCAGAGCCGACAACGCAAACAGCATCTATCTGGGTGTAAACAAATATCTGGAGGATTTTGAAGCCGGTTCAAAAACATTTCCCTTCAAAGCGCCCGATGATATGAGCGTACTATTTTCCGGCTGGTTTTCAACCGCGACGGACCAGAAGGTAACGATAACCGATTCCGAAAATAATGTTATCGCAGAGAAAACTCTTGGAAACGACTATGACTATGACCGTATCATCTTTGATGTGAAAAAGGGCGAAACATATAATGTTACATTTGAGTATTCAGACTCAGTATGGGCTGAGTTTGTGATCAGACAGATAGAAGAAATCAAGCTCGGCGAAACAAAGGAACTCAGCCTGACCGATGATAATGAAATACCTCCGCCTATTTTGTTCAAGTCCGAAAAGGACGCGTATGTTCACTACTATCCGTCCGCAACAAGCGACGAGGCGGTTTCCGGATGCTACGTTACGACTGAATCGGGCGAATACGTCAGCGTAAAGAGAGTAAACGACCGCAGCGAGGATTTCAATATTTACTTCAAGGCTGAGGCAGGCAAGAATTACCTGTTCTGCAACTACATTTACGCAGACGCTGCGGATATCAGTGTGACCCTCGAGGAAACTGCTCCCTATATCATCGAGGACGGCGCGTTCAAGGGCGATTTGACAAATCAGTCCGAGTTTTCCGTTCCGTCGGTCTACAATCCTCCGTACGACCCCGGGAATCCCGACGAATACCTCAACCCCGAGGGTTCGGGCGCGCGCGAGGTGACCGAGATCGCATACGGCGCGTTCAGCTTCAACGATGATCTTGTCAGCGTAGAGGTTCCCGATACGGTAAAGAAAATCAGCAGAATGGCGTTTTTGGGTTGCGATAAACTTGAGAACGTAAAGCTGTCCGATAACCTCGAGTCGATCGGAGGCCTCGCGTTCTGCGGCAACGAAAGCCTCAAAAAAATCACGATCCCCGACAGCGTTACCTCGATCGATGAAGAAGCGTTTTCCGGCTGCTCAACGATGGACGAGGTCAAGCTCTCAAAGAATATCGATAAAATCAGCGAGTACACATTCTCAAACTGCCAATCTCTCAAGGAGATCGAGATCCCCGAGAAAGTCACAGAGATAGGCAACGAAGCGTTTTTTTGGTGTGAGTCGCTCGCCAAGGTGACTATTCCGGAGGGCGTTGAGGAGATCGGAGACTCCGCGTTCATGGGCTGCAAGGCTCTCAGTGAGGTCACCGTTCCAAAGAGCGTTACGGTGATACAGCCGTATGCGTTCGGATATTCCGGGTTCTATAAAAAGTACGACGGCTTTGTGATCAGGGGCTACGAGGGCACCGAGGCGGAGCGCTACGCCAACGATAACGGCTTTACGTTTATTCCGATCATCAGCACAGGGCCGACCCCGACCGAGTACGGCGACGCTAACGGCGACGGCAGCGTGAACATCAGCGACGCGACCGAGATCCAGAGGTACGCGGCAGGCTTATCCGAATTCAACGAAGCGCAGCTCAAGTACGCCGACGTGACAGGCGACGGCAATGTGAATATCGAGGACGTCACAATGATCCAGAAGTACATTGCCAAAATCATCCGCACACTCGACAGATAAATATGCGAAAGGCAGGCTTTTTACGGCCTGCCTTTTTTTGGAGAGTGGAGAGTGGAGAGTGGAGAGTTGAGAGTGGAGATAAGGGTCGCGTTGCTCCTGAAAATATTTGTAGTGACAGCCCTTGTGGCTGTCAGCAGTTGGTAGTTTTGCAGTTGGTAGTTGGTAGTTTTGTAGTTGGTAGTTGGTAGTTTGTAGTTGGTAGGGTAGTTGGTAGTTGGTAGTTTTGTAGTTGGTAGTTCGTAGCGACAGCCCTTGTGGCTGTCAGCAGTAAGGGCAGGCGGCTACCGTAAAAATGTACGTTTATCGCAGTTTCGGTTGGGATGACGCATCATGGTTCCGTTCAGCCTCTCACTTTCCTTTCACCGCCCGCAGATATTCAACGTACTCCGAAATCTCCTTCGGCAGCTCGGTCTTTGGCTGATCGTCGATCATTTTTCCCAGATCAGACAGCTTGTCGCCGAGGTTCTCAACTGTGTCCGCTGCGCTGAGCAGCTCTGAAACGCAGATCTCGGCGCTTTCGCGGTCGCCCGATTTCAGGTAGAGCGGAATGCCCTTGACCAGCATATCGCAGTAGTCGGCGTAAACTTCGTACGAGAGCGGCGCGGTCTTGACCGACTTGCGCTTCCAGACGATCACCTTCTCAAAGTCGCCCTCGGAGTAGTAGTACCTCGCGTTAGCTTCGCAGGCGAGGGTCACGTATTCGTTTTGAGCGAGAATGCCGTCGGCGGCTTCCTTTTGCTCCTTGATGGTCTTTTTCTTCTTCAAAAGCTCAAGCTTGTTCTCGGTGTTCGCGCCGTACATCGCCTCCGAAGCCTCGTAATTGCCGAAGTACGACAGTCCGAGCGCAACCGCGAAATATCCCGAGACGATTCCGCATACCGCCGCTGCTGCCGCCGCGACCGCACGTCCCTTTGAAAAGATGATTTCCTTTCCCGCGTCCATGTCCATAAAAAGCAGCAGGGTCATCAGCACCGCCGTGAACTGCAAATCGAAGTCAAACAGGCTGTGCGCGAGTATCACGGCGACGATCACGCGAAAACCGAGCCGCTTGCCTTTGCGGAATACCGCGCGAACGATTGCCGCGAGAAATACAAGGCACGGCAGCCATCCTGCGTCGAGCGCGAGCTGAAAAATGTCGTTGTGGATGAAGCGCACCGAGTAAACGCCCGTCTGCACCGACTGCTGAACGTAGCTGTAGCCGAGGTAGCCCATGCCGAACGGGTGGCTGAGCAGCAGCGGAAGCGCGTCGCGCTGATAGAGCAGTCTGCCCACAAGCGTGCTCTCGCCGAACGAGAACGAGAATATTCGTGAGAACGGCTCCGCCTGACCGAGAAACGGAGCTGCGATCAGCGCCGCAGCGATCAGCGCCGCAGCCGAAGCGCCGACGATGATTTTTATTTTTTTGCCCTCGCGGAAGAAGAGCGTAACCGCAGCCGCGGCAACGCCGAGCAGCATTACCGCGCGGCTGCCCGTCAGAACGATGAACACCGCGAGCGCCGCCGCGATGATTACGTCGCAAAGCCGTATCCGTTTGCGTGAGATCGCGCAGAGCAAGCCGACGAGCAAAAACAGCGCGAAGCTGTTGGGGTAGCCGAAAAAGCCTGCCATTCTGCCTGCAACCGTAAAGTGCTTAGCCGTCGCAGGCAGCAGCATCAGCACAAGCGACGCCGCGCCGAGCAAAACCGCGAGGTATTCAACCGCCTTTGAGGTCTGATCCGGGTCGCGCTTTGTCTGCATCAGCAGCACAGCGTAGAGCGCCGCCGGCATGAAGCTGAGAAACCCTTCGAACGCCGCGCCGCGGTCGACAGCGTAAAAGCAGGTGGCCAGGTAGCCGAGAAACGCCGCCGCGACTGCAGCAGCGCCGAGGTTCAGCCTGAGCGAAAACTGCCGCGAACGGATTATTCGCACGATGACGAGCGCCGCGATCAGCACGGACGCAGCGCAGCTTATGTACTCGTTGAAGCCGCCCGAACACACCGCAACGGGCAGCAGCGCCCATTCGGCGAGGTCGGGGAAGGATAATGCGTTTTTGATTTTGTTCATGATAATTTGCCTCGGTTCAATGGAATACCATTATTATATCACAACGGGTTTGTTTTCGCAATCACTTCCGCTTTGACGGTGCACCGCAGTGACAGCCCTCGCGGCTGTCATGCAGTAAAGGCAGTCGGTCACTTTGACAGGGACAAGCCCTGTCACTGCGGAATGTAAATACATCCAAAACTACTTAATATTTAACATTTCCACCCACCTTGTTTAAACTACACAAATCAAGGGTCAAAACTTTGGCGGCTGTCAAAAGGGATAATGCTATAAAAGAAAAATAGATTTTTCTCTTAAATTATAATATAAATGTATAGTCATATTCAGATTATAAGGAGGAAATCATATGGCACATATCAAGAAAGTTCTTGCCCTGCTGTTGGCGGCTTGCGTTTTCTGCACAATCGGCATTTTTGCCGTTACCGCTGCAGAGACCGACGACGCGGGTGAGGAAGTCGGCGCTTCTGTTGGAATCACAGTCCACTATATCTGTGAAGACGGAGCACCGTCAATCTACTACTGGAACAGCCTGCCTCAGAACAAAGAGACAAGCTATCCCGGTCCCATGATGATTGCCGAGGGTAACAACTACTATAAGTATACCTTCAGCACAGAGTCAAAAATCAATTTCCTGTTTGTAGTAAACGGAAACCAGTCTGAAGAGCTTACCCGCGAGGCAGGCGAGTGGTGGTACAAGAACCGCCGCTGGTATGACCACGACCCCGGCGAGATCTCAACATGGGATCGTTCCGACCTTCGCGAGGATTCGATCTACTTCGTCATGACCACCCGTTTCTACGACGGCGACACAGGCAACAACGTTCACTGCTGGGACGACTCAAAGGCGGGCAACCCCGACTCCGACCCTGCATGGCGCGGCGACTTCAAGGGTCTTATCGACAAGCTCGATTACCTCAAGGCGCTCGGCTTCTCGGCGATCTGGATAACTCCCGTTGTAACCAACGGCGGCGGCTACGACTACCACGGCTACCACTCAATGGATATGTCCACCGTCGACGTCCGCTACGAGAGCAAAGGCGCTACATATCAGGATCTTATCAACGCCGCTCACGACAAGGGCATGAAGATCGTTCAGGACGTTGTATGGAACCACACCGGTAACTGGGGCGACGCGTTCTTCTGCCCGATGGCTACCAAGCAGTACACAAAGATCCAGGATCTCGCAAGCCCGAGCAGCATGAAGCTTATCCCCGACGGTGAGCTTGCAAAGGCATATCCCACCTACGACAATCTCGACGGCGCTGCGCAGTTCCAGGCTCGTCTTGACATTCTTCAGGACTTAAAGCACAACGGCCACAACTCCAAGGAGTACTATCACCGCGAGACAACCGGCGGCGGCTGGGGTCAGCCTCTTGAGCAGTACGCTTCCATCGAGGGCGACTGCCGCGACCTCAACACCGAGAATCCCGCTGTTGCGGAGTACCTCACAAACACCTACATGGAATATGTAAACATGGGCGTTGACGCGTTCCGTCTCGACACCGAGAAGCACATCAACCGCTGGACGCTCAACAGCGCATACTTCCCCAAGTTCTCCGGCGTAAAGGATTTCTACATCTTCGGCGAGGTCTGCGCAAGATGGAACCAGTATGTTAACGAGGGCGGCTCCTCCGACTCTCCGTTCTTCTACACCTGGAAGGAGACCGAAAGTCCCTGGACAAGCAACTGGGGCAGCAACTGGGAGACCAACTTCGAAAACTCCAAGAAGCACTATACCCAGTACGCGGCGTACAAGGAGAGCAACCTTGCCTGCACCAGCACCAACGCCTTCCTCAACGGCGTGACCTACCACGCACCCGACTATTCCAAGGCTAACGGCACCGGCGTTATCGACTTCACCATGCACTGGAACTTTGAAAACGCCAACTCCGCATTCGGCTGCGCTCAGGGCGAGGATCACGCATTTGCGGATTCCACCTGGAACGTTGTATACGTTGACTCTCACGACTACGGTCCTCAGTTCTGCGAAAAGGTTCGCTACACCGGCAGCGAGCAGGAATGGGCTGAGAACATGGACCTCATGTGGACGTTCCGCGGCATTCCGTGTATCTACTACGGTTCCGAGATCCAGTTCCAGAAGGGTCAGGTTATCGACGTAGGTCCCAACGCTCCTCTGAGCACAACAGGACGCGCTTACTTCGGCGACAACATCGAGGGCAACGTAACGGCTACCGACTTCGGTAAGTACACAGGCGCAAGCGACGCGGTTGCCACAACCCTCAACAAGCCTCTTGCAAAGCACCTCCAGCAGCTCAACCAGATCAGACGTGCGGTTCCGGCTCTCCAGAAGGGTCAGTACACCACCAAGAACGTTTCCGGCGGCAACATGGCTTACACCAAGCGCTACACCGCTAACGGCGTTGACAGCCTCGCATGCGTGGCTATCTCCGGCGGCGCTACCTTCACCGGACTTCCCGACGGCCTATACATCGACGCTGTTACAGGCGACAGACAGACCGTATCCGGCGGCAGACTCACCGTTCCCTCAATCGGTAAGGGCAACATGAGAGTATATGTATGCTGCGCAGGCGGCTTCAAGGGCATCTCCGGCAAGATCGGCGAAAACGGCACCTACCTCAAGTAATTACATTCAATAATCCTATAAACAAGGGACTCGGCTCACGCCGGGTCCTTTATTATTTGAAAAATCGGTTTGACAGAAAGCGCGGTGCATAAATCCTCAGTCAGCTTTGCTGACAGCTCCTTTACTAAAGGAGCCTTTAAATCGGAGCGCAGCGACCCTAAATTCAAAACCCCACACAAAAAAAGCGCGTTCCGGAAAGCATAGCCCGAAACGCGCATATGAAATTAAATTTTATCTGTCAAAAAATCTTACGCCCTGATAGCTGAGAACGAACTCCTGACTCTCGTGGAAGGAGCTTTTTACCATGTAGGGGTTGTACATGTAGAGCATGCGGTGCTGAACCGCGCTTCCGTCGTCGTCGAAGATGTAGCGCACCGCCTGAATGCACTCGTCGCTGGTGCCGCTGGTGGTGCTGCCGTCGTAGCGGCAGTATTTGATAACGTCGGCAACCGAGGAGTAGCCGTCAAAGCACATCGCGTCCTTAACGCACTGGGCGATCATCGCTGCTCCGATAAAACCGCCCGAACCGAACTCGCCGTAGCAAAGGCACTCAAGCAGCTCGCGGTCGTCGTCGGTCAGCTCAACGTGGTAGCAGGCGTAGGAGTAGTCGGGATTGTCGATAGCGACAAGGTAGCCCGCGTCCCACTGAGACTGATAGTCGGCAGGACTTGCGGCAACCGGCGCGGTGGCAAAGGGGATATCTCCCTCGGCGGCGGTGGTACCGGGCGCGGTAGTCGACGGCTTTTCGGTCGAAGAAGCGGCGGCGGTGGTCGCTGCGGTTGCGGCGGCGGTGGTAGACGAAACGTCCGCGGAGCCGCCGATAGCTCTTGAAGCGGAGTCAGCCGACGCGCGAACGGTCGGAGAAATATTGTTAGAGGCAGGCAAGGCGGTGGATTCGCCGTCGCCGGCAGACCAGAGACCGCCGGTCAGCATAACCACGGCGCCGACAACCAAAAGCGGAACGATCGCGCTGATGACCGTGACTGCCTTCTTATGCGATTTTATAAATGCAAGAAATTTATCCATTCTTTCACCTTAATCTCACTGAAAATGAACGTATTCAAATAATACCGATTGACGATTAGTATCATTATACCACAAACATACACAGATTTCAACAGGAAGTTTTTACGGGGACACGTTCAGACTGTAGAAAAAGTCCAACCGGATTATAAAAATAACATTGTTTGACAAAGAATAAAGCCTCCCTTCGTAAGGGAGGTGGCACGGCATTTATGCCGTGACGGAGGATTTACACGGCAGGTGTTTTCCGGACCCGGGCAGCTTCTCCCGAAAAAGCCACAGCGTCTGACTATCTCAAAGAAATCGGTTTGACAAAAAGGACGGTGCAGATAAATCCTCAGTCACGCCGCACAGCGGCGCGACAGCTCCTTTGCTAAAGGAGCCTTTAAATGTCAGCGCACTATTTTGCTGTCATCTAAACAAATAACTTAGTTTTTCGACAAGCAGAGCGGGCGGGCAATGCTCGCCCCTACAAATGATAACCAAACGACTAACAAATGACATTCACCAAGAAATCGGTGTAACAGAAAGCGCGGTGCGGATTTAAACGGAAAACGTCCCGCCTGATGACAGACGGGACGGTGTGCATTAGGATTTTCGGTAAGCTGAGGGTGTTTTGCCGAAGTGCAGCTTAAAGGCGCGGTTAAAGTTAGAGAGGTTGTTGAAGCCCGAGAGAGCCGCGATTTCGATAATCGGGCTGTCGGAGGTCATCAGCAGCATAGCAGCGCGGTTAAGCCTGAGATCGTTTACGTAGCCGACAAAGGTGGTGTCCATAAGCTCCTTAAAGAGGTGCGATACATAGTAGCGGCTGATGCCGGTAGCCGAGGCGACCTCGTCGAGCGACATACCGTCGATGTAATGTTCGTCGATGTAGTTTGTTACCCTTTGGAGCGCGCGGTACTTTTTGCTCTTGCTCTCGGCGTCGACAATGCGGACGTACTTGTTGGCGAAAAGCTCGTAGAACACCTCATACATTTTGCCGTAGACAAGAAGCTGGAAGAAATCGGGTTTTTCGGACTCTGCCTTTTTGGCGGTGGTAATGCAGTGAAGAATGCGGTTGTGCGGAGGTTCGGTTGAAGAGATCTTCGCGTAGCCGGTGCAGTTACCGTTGATCAGCGCGCGAATGATGCTCTGCGACAGATAATCCTGCGTAACGGCGGCAGGATTAGTGAAGTTGATAGTGATGACGTCAATATCAGCTTCGGATTTGTTAATCAGCTTGTACCTTGTGTTGGGCGATATAAAGTAGATATCGTCCTTTTTCAGTTGTGTAGCTCCGTCGGCAGTCTCGAGCGTGACCATACCGGACTTGATGTGACCGAACAACGCCTCATGATGAGATAGACTCTTGTCAATGTGAGGCATAGTTCCACACACAACCCTGAACGCCGAGTTGGATGCCGAAGTAGCATTCAGCAATTCAATACTCATGTAAAATCCCCCATAAATTTGTTCAAGATATGTTGCGGTGTAAACTTATCCTATTGTACATATATTCTACCAAACAAATGATATATTGTCAATATTATTTTGCCAGAAAGATAAAAATTTGACATAAACGCAAAATATGACATTTAACACCCAGATGTTACCGCCAAGATTTTGTCAGAAAAGACAATCTTTGCATATTCCGGTGAAACGATCCGGATTTTGTTTTCCATTCCGAAGAGCCACGCGTAAAACTGGGGGCTTAAAATAAGACGTAAATTGACAGTAAAAGTATCGTCGCTTTCGGGCGAAATGATAATATCGGTGCCGAAGCGGTCGACGATAACGCCGATCATGTCGTTGTTGACCGAGAGCTTTACGTCAGCCTCCTCGCCGCCGAACATCGAGAAAACCGACTTTGCGTACTGCGCCGGGTTGAAGCTCTCGAGCGTTTTGCCGCCCTCGCGTTTTTTGCTCAGGGTGCTGATGCCTTCCATCTTGTCAACGCGGTAGTGCTTTATTATTCCGGCGGCGCCGTCGAAGGCGACGAGGTAGTAATTCTCGTCGTCCCAGCAGAGCGCGAGCGGCGAGACCACATACGGCTCGTTTTTACGGGGAACCTTCTTTATCCGCTGCGGCGACGAGAAGTCGACCTCGTACTTGAAGTAGGTAAAGCTGATCTGACGGTCGGCGGCGATGGCGTTGTGGAGGATGTCGACGTTGTAGTAGATCTTCTCGTTGACGTTCTTGACGCGGTTTGTGACAAAGACCTGCCGCCGCAGCTGCTTTGCGTCGTTCTCGCTGACGAGGTGCGAGAGCTTGTCGATCAGCTCAAGGCTCTTTTTGCGCGTGATGAACTTGGAGCTTTGAATCGCGTCCACAAGTAGCTTCAGCTCGGCGAGCTGGAAGTCGCGGTTTCCGACGTAGTAGCGGACGGTGCTTGAGCGGACAGAGCAGACGTCGAGCCCGAAGCCCTCAAGCAGCTCAAGGTCGCTGTAGAGGGTCTTGCGGTCAGCTTGGATGTCGTACCGCGCAAGCTCGTCTTTAAGCTCGCCGATGGTGAGCGCGTGGGAGTCGTCGGTTTTTTCGAGCAGGATTTTTTGCAGATAAAGCAGCTTTTGCTTCTGGTTTGCGCTTTTTGGCATGATGAAACGTCTCCTCAGCTGATAACGATGTACTTGTGAACTTCCTCAAGCACCATAAACAGCGCGGCGGTGCTCGCCATAGCGCGGATAAAGTCGCGTTCGTTCTCCTCGCCGAGGAGGAGCTTCACGGCGTAGGCGTCGGTTTCGCTGCAAATGCCGAGGAAAACAAGACCGACGGGCTTCTCGTTCGTGCCG
The DNA here is from genome assembly GCA_902765625.1 of uncultured Ruminococcus sp. Classification (GTDB taxonomy): domain Bacteria; phylum Bacillota; class Clostridia; order Oscillospirales; family Acutalibacteraceae; genus Ruminococcoides. The sequence continues at coordinate 33,949 of CACXAO010000007.1, forward strand.
CCGGTGGGACCCGCGATTCCCGTCACGCTGACGGTGATGTCCGCGCCCGAGAGGTTTTTGACGCCCTCAGCCATCTGTATCGCGGTCTCCGCGGAAACCGCGCCGAGAATGCTCAGCGTGTCGTGCCGAACGCCGAGAACCTTTTCCTTGATACTGTTCGCGTAGGTGCAGACGCCGCACTCAAAAACCTCGCTTGCGCCGCTGACGCGCGTTAATCTTTCGCTGATCAGGCCGCCTGTGCAGCTCTCGGCGGTCGCGACCTTGAGATTTTTCTCGCGGAGGCGTTCAACCACCTCATATTCAAGCTTGTTAGCCTCAAGCTCGTTCTTTTTGAGCAGAGCCATAATGTCGGCTGATGTCAATGTTACCATAACTGTCACCTCTCTGATTATTTTAGCACGATACATTTGATATTGCAATTATTTTTGTTTTGGAGTATTATTAATATGTATCAAAAATTTTGCGAGGTAAGGCGTATGGCATGGTTTTTCTCTGAGGGAGAGATTCCCTCGGATGTATATCGTTTCAGCGGCGAAAACGCGAAGCACATCAGGGTGCTGCGGCTTCGTCAGGGCGAGGAGGTCACGATAGTCACTCCGGGCGGCGAGCAGTGCGGCGGAGTAATGGAGAGCGTGTCGGACGGGGACGTAACGGCGCGCATAACGTCGCGCAAAAGGTGCGAAAACGAGCCTGACGTGTTCGTCACGCTGTATCAGGCGCTGCCTAAGGGCGACAAGATGGACTACATCGTGCAAAAATGCGTTGAGCTGGGAATCAGCCGCATAGTGCCTGTGCTGAGCGCGAGGTGCGTTTCGCGGCCGGACGCAAAGTCCCTCGTCAAAAAGCGCGAGAGATGGCAAAAAATCGCGCTGCAGGCGGCAATGCAGAGCCGCCGCGGAATAATTCCGCAGGTGGAGGAGTGCGTAAGCTTTGCGCAGGCGGTTGAGACGTCGAAGCAGAACGAGCGCAACATCTTTTTTTACGAGATGGGCGGCGCGCCCGTAAAGGAGATACTGACCGAAAACCCCAAAACGCTCGGAATGTTCATAGGCAGCGAGGGCGGCTTTGAGGACGGCGAGGCGGAGCTTGCGATACAGAGCGGCGCGCCTGCGGCAACGCTGGGCAGGCGTATCCTGCGTGCCGAAACAGCGCCGTTGGCAGCGCTCTCGATAATAATGTACCAGACAGACAATTTTTCGTGATAAGGAGAAGTAAGATGATTGGAATAATCTGCGCAATGCAGCTCGAGGCGGACGGAATTATCGCGCTTTCGGAGAACGTAAAGGAAACCCAAATCGGCGGAATGAAATTCTACACCGCCGCGCTTCACGGCAGGGAGTTTGTGCTTGTTGTCTGCGGCGAGGGAAAGGTCAACGCCGCAATGTGCACCGCGACGCTTATCCGCGAGTACAGCCCGAGCCTGATTATAAACAGCGGCGTGGCAGGCGCGCTTTCGCCCATCGTCAGCGTCGGCGACATCGTAGTCGGCAGCAAGGCGATCGAGCACGACATGAACTGCACGGCGCTGGGCTACAAGCAGGGCGAGCTGAACCTGCCCGGCAAGGGACTCTGTATGTATTTTGACTGCGACAAGACCGCCGCCACAAGGCTCACGCTGATTTGCAGGGAACTGCCCGACACACGCGTTGCGCAGGGCATAATCGCAAGCGGCGACGTGTTTATTTCAGACCGCAAAAAGCGGCTTTTGCTCAACGACCGATTCGGTGCGGTTGCCTGCGAGATGGAGGGAGCCGCGATAGGTCACGTATGCCGCGCGTTCGAAGTACCGTTCGTTATCCTGCGCGCGATTTCAGACGACCTCGACGAGAACAAAGGCGTGGACTTTAAGAAGTTCTGCCAAATAGCAGCCGACAAGACCGTCACCGTGCTCGGGAAGTTTTTGAGTGAGTAGTTTGTCAGAGCGGTACGAAAGCCTCCCTTAGTAAGGGAGGCGGCGCGGCGTTTACGCTGTGACGGAGGATTTACCCGGCAGGTGTTTTCCGAAATTTGAGAACGATTCCCGATAAATCACAGCGTTTGTTTACATCAACAAAATCGGTTTGGCATACGGCGCGGTGCATAAATCCTCAGTCAGCTTCGCTGACAGCTCCTTTACTAAAGGAGCCTTGAGCCGTCAAAAAAGCCCTTTCCGCTTTGGAAAGGACCTTTTACTATTCTGCCGTGATTACCTCGTATTCTCTCACGTTGAGAACGGTCTCACCGTCGATTTGCAGCGCGACGGGTCGGTCGAACGCCACCTTAACGCGGTTGCTCACGATCGTCTTTACCATTTTTGTCTTGTTTACGTGCTCGCCCTTGAAGATAGACGGGAACGCCGCGAGGGTGCCTATCTTGCCTTTGCCGTACATGACCATCGTGGTCACGGTGTGGTTGGGGTTGAGGCGGTTCTGTTCGGGGGTCGCCATCATGCCGCCGCCGTAGTATCTGCCGTTCATCGTGGGCGCAAGCCACGCCTTGTTAAAGCTGAGGGTCTCGCCGTTCGCCGTAATCGTCGCCTTGGTGGGCTTGTAGTGGAGCAGCAGTCCCTTGATGGCAATCGAGGTGTAGTTGATCGGCTTTCCGATGCCCTTTGAGCGCTGACGGTCGCCCTCCTCGCAGCAGTAGCCGTCGATTCCGTAGCCGATGCCGTTGATGAACTTCTTGCGCATTCCGTTGACGATCACGGTGGGCAGCTTGACTATGTAGTCGTTTATCAGAACGGGACCGTCGCCGGTGCTTTTGCCGAGGTCTGTCCAGAAGTCGTTGCCGCTGCCGGTGGGGTAGTAGTAGATGCGGTTTTCGACCGCGTCGCAGTCGATTTCGTTGACAAGGAAGTTCAGCGTGCCGTCGCCGCCGCAGAGCACCACCTCGTCCTCGGGCGAGATGCTGTCGAAAAGCTCGCGGTAGGTGGAAAACTCGTTCACCTCTTTATAAACAAGCTCCTTCTGCGTCCAGATCTCCTTGATTTTGAACGCGCCTGTCGCGCCGTTATTGTTGTTTGATTTTTTGTTGTAGATAACGTAGGTTTTCATTGTTGACCGCCTCTCAGATTTTTATTCATAATCTCGGCTACCCTCTCTCCGATCGCCGATGTTTTCATGCTCTTAACCTCGTCTGCCGGGAGAACGGCGAGAACGTCAAGCTCAACGCGGCTGCGGTGCAGCGGAAAGTTCTTCTGGATATCGTAGGTGCCCTTTGCGGTCATGACCACTATCGGGACGTTAGCCTTCTGCGCTATTTTGAACATCGCGCCGTGAAAGGGCAGCAGCTCCTCGCCGTAATTGCGCTTGCCCTCGGGATAAACCGCCACGTTCACTTCGCCGCGCTTGAGAAGGTCGGCGGCGCGGTTGACGGTTTTCATGGCGTTGCGCGGATTTTCGCGGTCGATCGCCATGAACAGGCAGCGGTGAATGATTCTGCCGTAAACGGGAACCTTGAAGTTCTCAGGCTTCGAGATGAACGAGAGCTGCTCCTTGCCGAACGCGTACCACGTGAGGATCGGGTCGAACTTTGAGCGGTGGTTGCATACGAGCAGGTACCTTGTATCCTTTGGCAAAAGCTCTCTGCCGGTGACCTTGACGCGGATGCGGATGAGCTTTGCGGCAACGCCGGTGGAGTTGGTCAGCAGAAACCGGTAAAAGCGGCTGTCGTGCTCGTATTCTTTGTTCATGTCAACGAACAGCCCGACGATGAACAGAAAAATAAAGTAAAGAGGACAGAACGCGATGACCGCGATGACTATCCAGAAAATAATCCAAAAAATAACAGTTCCCATATTTCACGTTCCTTCACTGATGATATTATAATTATATACAAAATTCGACCCAACGTCAACGATTTCGGCAAATAAATACATGATTCAAATAATGTAAATCGCTGAATAGTGCCAAAACAAATTGCCGCAGCAGTCACGATTTGTGTTGTTTAAACGAAAATAACCAAATAGGCAACGGGTTTGAGCGTGACTGTTGAAAAAACGACCTAATCGTGTTAAAATATCATTACAGTAAATATTACTTTGCTGTAACCATACAATATAATACTGCGATTTAACAGAGAGGTAATTTGCATGAAGCTGAAAGAACCGCTGCTGTATTGGCTTGCGCCGGAAACCGACGCCGAGGTCAGCAAGGTGATTGACGGCAACAACCTTCGTTCGGTTCATGTTCTCAGTATGGCATTGGCGGCAATGGAATCCGTCGCGCTGGTGATATACTTCATTATGCACCTCGGCGACCTCGGCGAGCTGCCGATAATCGACGCGCTGCTCAGGGTGTTTATTTTTATTTTGGGGAGTATAGCGGCGTGTATTTTGTCAGACAAGATGCTCGCGCCCGACGGCAGTCCGAGAACCGGTCAGACCGCAACGAATGTAATTTTGACTCTCTATTTCCTGTTGAACGTGCTCTGGGGTATGTACGTCTCCGTAGGTCATTACAAAAAGGACGAGCAGATGGTGACCTTTTACGCTGTGCTGCTGTGCATAGTGTTCTTTTTCCGTCTGCGTCCCGTGTCGTCGGCGCTCGTAATCGGCGTGTCGTCCGTGGCGTTTTTCTGCTACCTTGAGATTGTTGTCAAGCCGGGCAAGATACAGCCTATCAACTACACGCTGTTTATTCTGCTTTTGCTTGGCGGCTCCATTGTGAGCTACCGCGTTTCGGTCAACAACATCCGTCAGAAGCTGAGGATTCAGGAGCTCAACGGAGCGCTCGAGGAAATAGCCAATCACGACAACCTGACCCGCCTCAAAAACCGCCACGCGCTCACCCAGAATATGCCGTATTATATCGGCAAGGAAATCTGCATAGCGATGCTGGACATCAACAAGTTCAAATTTTTCAACGACACTTACGGCCACAAAAAGGGCGACGAGATACTATGTCTTGTCGCGGACATTCTGACGCAGGCGCTCTCCGACGCGGATATCTACCGCTACGGCGGCGACGAATTTCTGATTATCGCGAAGGACTGCACTCAGGAAGCCTTCCGGCAAAAGCTTGAGGAGTGCAACGCGAATCTCGGTCACTACTCGGCGAACAAGGGCGGACTCGAACTGAGCTTTGCCTACGGAGTCACCGCAATAACCTGTTCAGACATGAACGTTATTCAGGAATCCATATCCGAAGCCGACAAAAGACTATATGAACACAAGAAAAAAAGCTCTCGCTGAGAGAGCTTTTTTTAGTTGGTAGTTTTTAGTTGGTAGTAGGGTAGTTTTTAGTTGGTAGTAGGGTAGTATTTAGTTGGTAGTAGGGTAGTTTTTAGTTGGTAGTTGGTAGTTGATTTTTAAAGCCTCCCTTAGTAAGGGAGGTGGCGCGGCGTTTACGCCGTGACGGAGGATTTACACGGCAGGCGTTATCCAAACACAAATAACATCTCCCGATAAATCACAGCATTTGATTATCCCGGAAAAATCGGTTTGGAAGAAAGCGCGGTGCATAAATCCTCAGTCAGCTTCGCTGACAGCCACAAGGGCTGTCACTACGAACTGCCAACTACGAACTGCCAACTACGAACTACCAACTACGAACTGCCAACTACGAACTGCCAACTACGAACTGCCAACTACGAACTGCCAACTACGAACTACCAACTACCAACTACCCAACTACCAAAAAAACCACCGCGCGGTAAAAACCATGCGGTGGTCATTTTTATGCGATCAATATACGATAACGGGGGTGCCGTAGGAGGTTCTTTCGTAGAGGATCTGAACCTTGTCGTAGGGGGTGTTGACGCAGCCGTGAGAGCCGTTGCCGTTGTAGATGGTACCGCCGAAGGACGAACGCCAGCTTGCGTCGTGAATGCCGATACCGCCGTTGAAGCCCAGCCAGTAGTTGACGAAGGAAGAATATCCGGGGCCTGTGAGGGTGGTGTTGACAGCGCGCGACGAAATGCTGTAGCGGCCGGTGGGAGTGTTGCACTCGCCGTCGTTATTGCCGGTGACAACGTCGGTGTCGAGCACCAGCTCGTTGTTCTCGTAGTACCAGAGGTGCTGCTGCGAAATGCTGATTTCTATGTAGGTGCCGCTGCCGGCTGCGGCAGAAGCGTTTTTCTCCTCAGCCGCCGAAACCTCGATAGAGCAGGTGGTGTAGGTGCCGCGAGCCTCCTTGCCCTTGCCGAGAACGTAGTAGGGTTCAACGCGGAAGGTGTAGGTGCTGCCTGCGGAGAGCTTGTCGGTGATAAAGTAGTTGCGCTCGGTGGCGTCGAGATACTCAAGCTCGTCGTCGCCCTTTGCGTAGTAGATGTTGTAGCCGGTGGCGTAGGTGTTGTAGTTCCAGCTGAGGTGAACGCGCGAAGCCTCGCTTGTGGCGATAAGGTCGGTGGGCGCGCTCATGCCGCAGACGAGCTGAAGCGTTTTGCCCTCGGAGGGGTAGTTGACGCCGTTGTAGAGGGTGCGGTTTGCGCAGACCTTGTAGGTGTAGAGAACGCCTTCCTTGACGTCGTCGTCCCTGAAGGTGGTCTTGTCGGTGTCTTTGATTTCGGAAACGAGGGTGAACGTGCCGTCCTCGACCGAGCGGTAAACGCGGTAGCTGTCAGCGCCGTCGGAAGCCGTCCATTCTATCTCCATGTCGTCGGAGCTGTGGAGCGCGTGGAGATTATCGACCTCGCCTGCCTGAGTGGCGGTTTTCTTGATCGATTCGGGGAACTCGCGGGTCTCGCCTTCGATGACCGTGTAGGGAACGATTTTTATCCAGTACTGGGTGCCGCTTTTCAGCTCGCCGATGGAAACCTCGGGTTCCTTAACGTCGTTAGCCTTGACGTAGTCCTCGGATACGTCTCTGTCGCAGATATAGACCGCGTAGCCTTCCGCCTCGTCGGCGGCGTCCCACGTAAGGTCGATGCGGTCAGGCTCGTAGCTTGTTTTCTTGATGTTGTCGATAACGCCGCGCGACTGAACAGGCAGAGCGCCGTTATCGTTAAGCGAGGCGGGCGAAACCTTAGCGAGGTCGACCGAGCGCGAAGCAACGGAGCCGGTGTTTTCGTTTGCGACGACAAAAATGCTGACGGCGGCAGCCGAAACCAGCACAACAGAGCCAAGGATTACCGAAAGGGCAATTCTTGATTTTTTCATAAACCTTCCTTCTCTCTCAAAAACAAAAACAAATAAACAGGTGTCTATCTTTTACATTTAATTTATTATATATTATTTTGTCGCAATCTGTCAATCGTTTCCGCGAAAAATTTGCATAGGAAAGCCGTTTTTATACGATGTAACAATTCCGTGCGAGGAAAACGAGGGTGTTTTTTGACAATATGATACTGCTGCTGAGGCGGCGGATTGAAAATGCCCAAAAAAACAAGATGAATTCAGGGCGCAATGACGTAGAGTTACAAAAAATAACAATTCGGGAATGAAAAAATAGCAATATTGTTTCTTTAATTACCTTGTATTATCTTGAAAAAGGTGATATAATTATAAAGAACTAAAGGATGGCAGAACCTGATGTTCAAAACTTGCAGCATTGCCGCGTGAAGAATAAACCACAGAATGTCTTCTATAAGCAAACGCGGCGGTGCTGTTTTTCTATTTTGAAGGAACGCTTATGAGGTATTTTATCGATTTTGAGGCGTCGCAGTTTGCCGAAGAGATAATCTCGGTTGGCTGTGTGGACGAGAGCGGACGAAGCTTCTACTCTCTGGTGCGCCCGAAAAAACCGAAAAAGGTGACGGACTTCATCACAAAGCTGACGGGCATAACGCGCGAGGAGGTACTCGCTGCTCCGACTGCGGACGAGGTCTTTTCAAAGCTTTACGACTGGCTCGACAAGAGCGAGGCGGTTAAGTTCTACTGCTACGGCGACTGCGACAGGCGGTTTGCGTTCAACACCGTGGTCACCGCCGAGGACTTCCGCGCCCAGACGGCGCTTAGTCTGATAATCGCGAACATCGTGGATTTTTCGGTCGAGCTGAGAAAGCACTTCAAGATGAAGCGTTCCATCGGACTCGCAAAGGCGGTGTCCTACTACCGCGGCGAGGAGGTTGTGCAGCGCCACAATTCGCTCGACGACGCGGTATATCTGAGCGAGGTGTTCATAAAATCGCGCAGCGAGGTGATAGATAAATGCCCGTTCGACGAAGATCCGCCCAACCGCGGCGAGGTGGTTCACACCGGCAAGCGCAGCGTAATGGCAATGCGCGACGATTTCGAAATCACCTTTGCGTCCTGCGGCAAGGCGGCGGAATGGCTGTCGCAGGTACAGCTCAAAAAGAAGCTCACCGTCAAGGAAAAGCAGAGCATCAGCAACAAAATATCGCTTGCCATGGAGCGCGAAAAGCCCTACAGCGGCTACGTCTGGCGCAGAAACAAGCAGTAAGAGAGGTTTGACGTTTCGGTCAGACCTCTTTTTTGGTAGTTGGCAGTTGGGTAGTTGGGTAGTTGGCAGTTGCTCGCTTCGCTTAAAGGCTCCCCTCTGAGGGGAGCTGTCGCGCCGCAGCGCGGCGTGACTGAAGGGTGGGGACAAAGGCAGATTCGTTACCATACTATCATCATTTGATAAAGTATCATTTTCCGAACGCACCCTTCCGACTCGGCATAAATGCCGAGCCACCTCCCCTTGTAGGGGAGGCTTACACTCTTAACTACCAACTAAAAACTACCAACTACCAACTAAAAAACTACCAACTACCCAACTAAACTTCCTGTTGCATTTGCAAAAAAATATGCTATAATCAATAAGGTGACTTATTATGGAAAAATATATCGACCATTTCCGCGAGGAACACATCGAAATATTGCAGTCAAAGGTGCTTTTCCGCGACATGAACCGCGACGAGATACGCTCGTTCATCGTCCACGCAAACCCCGTCTACGTTGAGCTTTACGAGGGTCAGACCATGCGGCTCGACAAGGAGTTTTCGCACATGATAGGTCTTGTCGTCACCGGCAGGACGCATATCTACAGCGTCGGCTACGACGGCACGCGAACCCTTTTGCGCTCGCTTGAGGACGGCGAGACCAGCGGACTGCTCTACTCCATGCTCGACTATCAGAATTCGCTCGTCGAGTTCGTCGCGTATTCGGACGCCGAGATGATAATGTTCACGCCCGAATCGATACGCGTTCAGGAGCTTGGCGACGTTCAGGTGCAGCACAAAATCCTCGTCAACCTTATTATCGGTCAGAAAAACCTGTATTACGAGATGACCCACCACCTCGCGTGTCTTTCGAAGCGGACGGTCAGGGACAAGGTCATGCGTTTTTTGTACTACTACGCCGAGCGCACGCGCTGCTACGAGTTCACCGTGCCCTACACGCGCGAGGAGCTTGCGGATTATCTCGCGGTAGACCGCGCGTCGCTTTCGCGGACTCTGGGCGAGCTTAAAAAGGAAGGCGTTATCGATTTTCACCGCAGCCGCTTCCGCATTCTGACCACGCGGTTTTTCAAATATTGAGATACAGAGAAGGAATATTTCAGGGATATGACAAAAAGAACATTCAAACGCGCGTTCCGCGACAGCCTGCCCATTCTCGCGGGCTATCTCGCCCTCGGCTTCGGGTTCGGAGTGCTCCTCGAGAGCAAGGGCTACAGCTTTTGGTGGGCTATTCTGATGAGCGTCACCATGTTCGCAGGCTCGGGTCAGTACGCCGGGGTTGACTTTCTCGCGGGCGGCGCGACTATTCTCACCACCGCGTTCATGACGCTTATCATAAACGCGCGGCATTTTTTCTACGGCTTCTCGCTGCTCGACAAGTACAAGGGCATGGGTATCGCAAAGCCGTATCTTATCTTCGGTCTGACCGACGAGACCTATTCCGTCGTCTGCTCGGCGAAGCTCGACGACACCATCAGCAAACGCAAATACTACTTTTTCCTCACTGCGCTCGACCACCTCTACTGGATAACCGGCTGCACCCTCGGCGCGGTAATCGGCGGCGTGCTGCCGTTTTCGAACGAGGGAATCGACTACGCGATGACCGCGCTGTTCATCGTGATAATGGTCGAGCAGTGGCTCAGCACAAAGGAGCACCTGCCGGCGATCCTCGGCGTTGTGACAACGGCGGTTTGCCTGTGCGTTTTCGGGCCGGATATGTTCATCATACCTGCGATGACGCTCATCGCCTTTGAGCTTGTCATCCTGCGCAAAAGGCTCGACAAGACGCAGCCCGAAGCGCCTGAGACCGCGGAGAAAACGGAGGTGAAGCAGGATGATTGACGGAGTGATCAACACGCCGTATTCGCTGATACTCATTGCGGTGATGGCGGCGGTAACGGCTTTTGTGCGGTTTTCGCCGTTCATACTTTTCCCGGAGGGACGAAAAAGACCGCGCGTTATCACATATCTCGGCACCGTACTGCCATATGCTGTCATAGGAATGCTCGTTGTGTACTGCTTCAAGGGCAAATCGGTGATCGAGTACCCCTACTGCATACCCGAGCTGCTTGCGGCGGCGCTGGTGGTGGGTCTGCACGTCTGGAAGCGCAACACCCTTCTGAGCGTATTCGCAGGCGTGGCGTTTTACATGGTGCTCGTACAACTTGTTTTTTAGGAGAAGGCTATGACAATATTTGAACTGATAGTAATCGCGGTGGGACTGTCGATGGACGCGTTCGCCGTATCGATTTGCAAGGGCTTGTCGGTGAGGCGGCTAAGACCGCGCCACAACATTATCTGCGGACTGTATTTCGGCGGCTTTCAGGCGCTCATGCCGGTGCTCGGGTGGCTGCTCGGCAGGCAGTTTGAGGCGCTTATCAAGAACGTCGACCACTGGATAGCGTTCGTGCTGCTCGCGCTGATCGGTGCGAACATGATCCGCGAGGCTGTCAAGAACGAGGAGGAGAACCTCAACGACTCGTTCTCGCCCAAGACGATGCTTCCTCTCGCTGTGGCGACGAGCATAGACGCGCTCGCGGTAGGCGTGACCTTCGCGTTCCTCGACGTAATGATAGTTCCGGCGGTGTCGATAATCGGCGTGACGACGTTCATATTCTCGGCAGCCGGCGTAAAGATCGGCAACGTGTTCGGTGCAAAGTACAAGTCAAAGGCAGAGCTTGTAGGCGGCATAGTCCTCGTTGCGATGGGAATAAAGATATTGATAGAGCACCTTTTCTTTGGGTGATAGTTTGTAGTTGTTAGTGGTTAGTTGGTAGTTATCGGCGGGACACCCGCACCCGATTTGTATCGCACTGCCAACTGCCAACTACCAACTACGAACTACGAACTACCAACTAAAAACTACCAACTACCAACTACCAACTACCAACTGCCAACTGCCAACTACCAACTGCCAACTTAAAACCCAAAAAAGCTGACCGCACAAAACGGTCAGCTTTTCCTTTGTCAATATAATATTAATCCTTCCAGACGATCTCGTCCTCGGTGTAGCCGTTCTTTTTCATCTTGGCGATAACGCCCTTTGCGATAAAGCCGCTGGCGAATACCAGCACCGAAACCGCCCAGCCTGCGACGATCTGCGCCCAGAGGGGATATCCGCCGTAGCCGCCCTCTGTGCTGAAGAGGGTGATCATGTTCCAGACGAACAGACCGGCGAGAAGCAGGGGTGAAACGAACTTGATCGAAGCCGCGAACCAGACAAAGGGCATTTTGAAGCGCTTTGCGTTGCGGTTTACCTCAACGAGCACCTTGCGGAGGTTGAACGTCCAGCCGATCGCGATGCACTCGAGGATACCGATGAGAATGAGGTTGATCTGGTTAGTCCAGTTGTCGACGATGTCGAGCCACGCAAGACCCGCCTGAGTGATAAACACGAGAGAGATAAGTCCGCTGATAGCGCAGACCGCGATGGTAACGGTCTTGGGCTTGAGGTGGAACTTGTCCGAGATCGCCGCCGAAATACCCTCGACGATAGAGAACGCCGAGTCGATGGCGAGGGTGATGAGCATGAGGTAGAAGATAGCGCCGAACGCCGCATTGAGCCAGCCGATGCCCGTGAGGTTGACGATAGCGGTGGGGTAAACGAAGAACGCGGTGCCGATGCCGCTTGCGGTGATGTCGCCGAGCATACCGGTGCCGCCCATCGTCGAGAACATAACGATACCCGAGAGCACGCTGACAGCCATGTCGGAGAACGCGATGATCATCGCGTCAGCCGCAACGTCAGCGTCGTTGCCCACATAGGAGCCGTAAGCGAACATGATAGCCATCATGATAGAAAGGCTGTAGAATACCTGACCGATAGCGTCGACCCAGAGCGTCGGGTCAGAGAACGCGTTGACGTCGGGGACGAAGAGCATTTTGATACCGTCCATAGCGCCGTCCATCGTGCAGCCCTTGACCGCCATGATGAGCAGCAGAACAACGGGAGCGAATACGGTGAACTTAACTACCTTGCCTACCGACTTTGCGCCGTTGCGGATGCAGTAGAAGATAAGACCCCACGCGACGAGCAGGCAGACAAGAACGATGCCGGGGATGTTTGAGCCGTCAATGGCGGCGGTGGTCTGCGTCAGGTTAAGGAACAGCTTTGAAGCCGCCTCGTTGTCGCCCGTCATACCTGCGAACTGCCACGAGTTCACGAACATCAGGATTACCCACGCGAAAACTACCGAGTAGTAGCAGACGATAACAAACGCGTTGGTAGTTGCCGACCAGCCGACAAACTCCCATTTTTTGCCGATGCCGCGCATCGATTCGATAGCGCCGCGGCGGAATTTCCGCGCGATGGAAATCTCCATCATCAGCAGCGGAATACCCATTACCAGCATAGCCAGCAGGTAAACCACCAAAAACGTACCGCCGCCGTGTTTAGCGGCGAGACCCGGGAATCTCCACGCGTTGCCCAAACCTACCGCGGAACCTACAGCGGCAAGGATAAAGGTAAGGCGAGAGCTCCACATACCTCTTTTTTCCATTTTCTTTCAATCTCCTTTTTGTTGTCATTTGAGACAAAACATTGAACCTATTATAACATAAGAGGCGGTATTTTTGCAATATCTATTGAAAAAATTGTAGTAAAAGTTTATAATATTATTAAATATTGATACGATGCAAAAAGGAGGAAAATACATGAAAACGATCATAGTTTACTATTCCCTCGGCGGCTTCACAAAGAAAATCGCGCAGAAGCTCGCGTCAAAAACAGGCGCAGATCTGCTCCGCCTTACTCCGGTCAGGGACTATCCCGACACGGGCGCAAAGAAATTCCTCATCGGCGGCAGAGCGGCGATGGCAGGAGCAAAGCCCAAGCTGCAGCACTACACCTTCAACGCCGAAAAATACGACCGCGTCGTCATCGGCACGCCCGTCTGGGCAAGCTCTCCGACTCCGCCGATACGCACCTTTATCGATGAAAACAGGGAGGCTCTCGAGGGCAGGCAGTTCGCGGCGTTCTTCACCCAGCTCGGAAACGGAGCCGACAAGGCGAACAAAAAGCTCGCGAAGTGCCTCGGACTTGAGAGGATAGAGCCCGAAACCGTATTTTTTGAGCCGAACAAGAAGGATCCCCACAAGGAGAACGAGGCCAAGCTCGGCGACTTTGCGGCAGTGCTGAGAAGATGAAGAAAATCGACCTCATAACGGGCTTTCTCGGCGCAGGCAAGACCACCTTTATCCGCCGCTACGCGCAGTATCTGATGAACAAGGGCGTGCGCGTGGGCATTTTGGAGAACGACTACGGCGCGGTGAACGTCGACGTAATGCTTTTGCAGGACTTGGAGGGCGACGGCTGCGGCGTTGAGGCTGTCGCGGGCGGCTGCTGCGCGGACTGTCACCGCCGCCGGTTCAAGACAAAGCTTATCGCGCTCGGAATGTCCGATTACGACAGGGTGCTGATCGAGCCGTCGGGAATTTTTGACGTGGACGAGTTTTTCGATTCACTCTGCGAGCCGCCGCTCGACAGCTGGTACGAGATCGGCAGCGTTATCGCGGTTGCCGAGGCGGATTTGGGCGAGCTGAGCGGTCAGTCCGAGTACCTGCTGCTCTCGCAGGTCGCAAGCGCAGGAAGGGTGGTGCTGAGCAAGACGCAGAACGCCTCGCCCGGGCAGATTCAAGGCACGATCGACCGTCTGAACGCGGCGGCTGAGCGTTTCGGCTGCGCGCGCAGGTTCGGCGGCGACGTGATCGCAAAGCCGTGGGACGAGCTTGACGACGCGGATTTTGAGGACATCATGAACAGCGGCTACCGCGCCGAGAGCTTTACGAAGCAGCTCGACACGGAGGGCTATCAGTCGGTGTACTTCATGGAGCGCAGCTTTACCGAAGCCGAGCTGCGCGATACTGTCGCGCGGATATTCGCGGACGAAGGTTGCGGCAGGGTGTTCAGGATAAAGGGCTTTTTCAGCGACGGCGGCTGGAAGGAGCTCAACGCCACGCGCGCGGAGACCTCCGTCACCCCGATAAAAACGGGTCAGGAGATAATAATCGTGATCGGCGAGGAGCTGAACGAGGAAGCGATAAAAGCATATTTTTAAAACAGCGATCGGTTCATTGTTTGACAAAGACAAAGCCTCCCCTATGAGGGGAGGTGGCTCGGCATTCATGCCGAGTTTTTGGGTGCGGACAAAGGCAGATACTTTACCAAACTGAAGATAGAATGGGAAACTTGCTTGCTTTGCCAATCACCCTTCAGTCATGCCG
>CACXAO010000007.1:48495-95760 GCA_902765625.1 uncultured Ruminococcus sp.
AAAGCGGCACGACAGCTCCCCTTGTAGGGGAGCCTTTAAACGTCTGCCTAAAATTTGACAATCCATTATGAATTGAAACTGGTTTTTCGACAAGCCCAAGCCTCCCTTAGTAAAGGAGCCTTTTTTTACCTGAAACCTCTCGACCGCATGACCGAAACGATCGTCTGAACATTCGCATCCTCGTACTCGTTGAGGCTGCTCTCGTCGAAATCGGAAGGCGAGATCGTGCCGTGGTACCAGCTTTTTGAGTTGAAGTACGCCTGAATCGACGGTGTGTCAAACTTTCTTCCGTGGCGCGCGTAAATTTCGTTGAGCGCAAGCGTGAGCTTGTCCTTTGACATGAAGGTCAGCTCGAGCTTGCTGATGTAGCGCGAATCGGAGCCGCTGAGGATGTAGTCGCCCGAGCTGCCCGAGGAGCTTTTGCCCGACGACGAGGACGACGATGACGAGGACGACTTGGATTTTGTTGTCGAAGGCGCGGTGGTGTCGGGCTGATCGGTGCCCTTGGATATGATAACGGCGACCTTCTCGGAGTCCTTTATCATCGTGCCGGGTTCGGGGAACTGACTGATAACGTGGTCGGTTTCGACCTCCTCGCTGTATTCGCGTCTGATCTCGAACCTCGTGCCGGCGTGATTGAGCGCGGCGTAGGCGTCGTTCGCGCTCATGCCCACAACGTCGGGAACCTCCCATTCGGGTTCGGCGGTGGTAGGCTCGGCGGTGGTCACGGCAACGGTGGTGACCTCCTCGGTAGTCGGCGCGGTGGTCTCGGCGGTGCCGAATACGTGAATGCCCAGCGAATCGCCGAAAAGCGCCAGTCCGACGGCGCAGCTGAGCAGCAAAATAAACACGATTATCAGCACAAATAACGCGATCAACAGTTTTTTCGATTTGCCTTGGTTGTTTTCCATAGCCACGCCTCCACTTTTTATGGCATTATTGTACCTTTTTCCGCAGAAAATGTCAATAGGGTAGTTGGTAGTTGGTAGTTGGTAGTTGGTAGTTGGTAGTTGGTAGTTTTTAGTTGGTAGTTGGTAGTTTTTAGTTGGTAGTTGGTAGTTGGTAGTTGGTAGTTGGCAGTTGGTAGTTGGTAGTTGGTAGTTCGTAGCGACAGCCCTTGTGGCTGTCAGTAGTTGGTAGTTGGTAGTTGGTAGTTGGTAGTTGGTAGTTTTTAGTTGGTAGTTGGTAGTTGGCAGTTGGTAGTTGGTAGATTTTAGTTTGTAGTTGGTAGTTGGTAGTGACGCCCCAAAATTCCTGCAAATTCTTGAAATTACCTATAGATAATTGTCGAATTATGTGGTATAATGGTTTCGTTTGGAGAATTTCCGCAATAATTCAGCAAGGAGTTATTATGAATACCAAGGCTATTAACGGAGTAATGTTCGCCGCGATGGTCAAAAACGGCGCGGCTTCACTAAAAAATAAGGTCAAGGAGGTCAACGACCTCAACGTGTTCCCGATTCCCGACGGCGACACGGGCGACAATATGTTTCTGACGATCGACGCAGGCGTAGTTGCGCTTGCGGCTGAAACTCCCTCGGTGGGCGAGGCTTCGCGTCTTGCCGCAAACGGAATGCTTCTCGGCGCGCGCGGCAACAGCGGCGTAATTCTCTCGCGTATCTTCGCAGGAATAGCGCGCGGTCTTGAGGGCGTCGACGAGGCTGACGTGCGCACCTTCCACAAGGCGATGGAGAGCGGCGTGAAGGAGAGCTACAGCGCGGTCTCCGTTCCCGTAGAGGGCACAATCCTCACCGTCTACCGCGACGCGGTGCGTTACGCCGGCACGCGCATCACGGACGGCACCACCATGGAAAACTACTTTGAAGATCTTCACTTCGAGCTTTGCCGCTCGCTTGAGCGCACCCCCGATCTGCTCGACGTGCTCAAGGAGGCAGGCGTTGTCGACAGCGGCGGCGCAGGCTTCATATATATCGCGGAGGGCATGGCTCGCGCGCTTTCGGGCGAGATGACCGAGCTTGCCGAGACCGCAGCCGCCAGAAAGAACGTTGACCTCAACGCCTTTACCGAGGACAGCGTGCTTGAGTTCGGCTACTGCACCGAGTTTCTTCTCCGTCTGCAGCGCGCAAAGGTCGATATCGACAATTTCGACGTCGAGCCGCTTATCGAGTGGCTCAACAGCGTGGGCGATTCCGTTGTCTGCTTCAGAGAGGGCAGCGTGGTTAAGGTTCACGTCCACACCATGAAGCCCGGCGACGTGTTCAACCACGTTCAGCAGTACGGCGAGTTCCTCACCGTCAAGGTCGAGAACATGACCCTGCAGCACAACGAGGCTCACGGCGGCGAGAGCTTTAAGTCGCGAATCGAAAAGCCCAGAAAGCCCTTCGGCATCGTCAGCGTTGCGGCAGGCAAGGGCATCAGGGAGACGTTCATGAACCTCGGCTGCGACGTTGTTGTCGACGGCGGTCAGAGCATGAACCCCTCGGCTGAGGATATGATTTCCGCCTTCGAGCAGATCAACGCCGACGTAATCTACGTTTTCCCGAACAACTCAAACATCATCCTCACCGCGAATCAGGCGGCTGAGATATACACAGGCTCCGACGTGCGCGTCGTTCCGAGCAAGACCATCGGCGAGGGCTACGCGGCTATCTCGATGCTCGACACCGAGGCCGGCGACACCGACGCGGTCATCGAGTCGCTCAAGGAGATCATCGCAGGCGTTGTAACGGGCACCGTTTCGCGCGCTGTCCGCGATACCGAGATGGACGGCGTGAGCGTTAAAAAGGACGACTACATCGGCTTTGTGGGCGACACGATCTACATCGACTCTCCCGACAGAACCGAGGCGGCTCTCGGACTTGCCGAGAAGATGAACGCCAAACGCTACGACATTATGCTCGTCTGCTGCGGCAGCGACGTTACCGCTCTCGAGAGCGAAAAGCTGCGCAGCGAGCTTTCTGCGGCATACCGCCGCACCGAGGTTGTTATGATAGACGGCGGCCAGCCGATTTATGACTATATTATTATATTGGAATAAGGAGAGAATAAAAATGAGAAAGATCAAAATCGTCACCGATTCCTGCTCAGACCTCAAAAAGTCGATCAGAGATAAGTACGACATCGACTATCTGCAGATGTTCACCGTCCGCGACGCAAAGGAAACTCCCGCCAGCCTTGACTGGGAGTACTACAGCCCCAAGGAGCTTTACGATACCATCCGCGGCGGCAACCGCGTCACCACAACTCAGGTTCCCGCCGTCAACTTTGAGAAGGGCTTCAAGCAGTTCCTCGACGAGGGCTTCGATATTGTCTACATCGCCTGCTCATCAAAGCTCTCCGGCTCCGTCAATACCGGCAGAAAGGTTGCCGAGGAAATGCTCAGGGACTATCCCGACGCCAAAATCCGCTGCGTGGATTCTCTCAACGCCTGCGGCGGCGAGGGTCTTGTAGCCGTAAAGGCGGCTCTCCTGCGCGACGAGGGTCTTTCCGCTGACGAGATCGCCGACAAGCTCGACGAGGTCAGGAACAACGTCAACCAGTTCGTAACCGTTCATTCGCTCAACGCGCTCAAGGCAGCCGGCAGAGTAAAGGCTTCCTCCGCGTTCTTCGGAAACCTCCTCGGCGTTAAGCCCATCCTCGTTTCCGACAAGAACGGCGACAACATTGCCATAAAGAAGGTAAAAGGCCGCTACAACTCCCTTGAGGAGATCGTAAACCTCACCGCCAAGGCCATTATCCCCGAGGACAACGAGTTCATCTACGTCGTTCACGCCGACTGCGAGGACGAGGCTAAAGAGGTCGAGAAGCTCCTCCTCGAGAAGCTCCCCGGCGTTAAGGTCGAGATCGGCTACATCGGACCCATCATCGGCGCGTCCATCGGCGCTGACGCTATCGGTATTTTCAGCTGGGGCAAGAGCTGCGAGAGGTTCACGGCATGATGATGACGGTCGTACTCGCTGTTTCGGCGGTAGTTTCGTACCTCATGGGCGGCCTCAACGGCGCGATAGTCGCCTCAAGGCTGTTCCATCACGAGGATATCCGCGAAAAGGGCAGCGGCAACCCCGGATTTACCAACTACAAGCGCGTTTACGGCAACGGTCTTGTTACATGGCTCGTGCTGATCTTCGACGTGGTAAAGACGATGTTCGTCGTGTCAATCACCGCGTGGGTGATGTGGGCGTACTTTGACCGGTGGCAGTTCGGTGCGCAGTTCTCGGGACTTTGCGCGATGCTCGGCCATTGCTTCCCCGTTTGGTATAAGTTCAGGGGCGGCAAGGCGTTCATGGCAGGCTTCGCGACGATCTGGTTCGTCGACTGGCGCATGACGCTCATGGCTATGGCGCTGTTCTTAGTCGTTCTCTTCACACTCAAATATATGTCGGTCGCCTCGTGCACCGCGTCGATCTTCTGCCCGATCATCCTGCCGTTCCTCGGCGTTGCCAATATCTGGGTCGAGATCCTCGCTATCGCAGGCGCCGCGCTGATTATCCTCCGTCACCACGAGAATTTCGCAAAGCTCCTCAGAGGTGAGGAAAGCAAGTTCTCGCTCAAGAGCAAGGCGAGAGGTTAATAGTCGGCAGATTAATTACAATAACAAAGCTGTCGTTCAGGACTTCAAAGTCCCGGACGGCAGCTTTTTTGCGCGGATTAAAAGCCTCCCTTAGTAAGGGAGGTGGCACGGCATTTATGCCGTGACGGAGGATTTACATGGCAGGCGTTTTCCAAACACAGAGAGCATATCCCGATAAATCGCAGCGTCTGACTAACTCAAAAAAACCGGTTTGGCAGAAAGCGCGTTGCAGGTAAATCCTCAGTCAGCTTCGCTGACAGCTCCTTTACAAAAGGAGCCTTTTTCGGAGCGAAGCGACCCAAAACTACCAACTACCAACTAACCAACTACCAACTAAAAACTACCAACTAAAAAAAACCAGAGGCTTGGCGAAATGCCAAACCTCTGACAAAGAGCAAATTTAACTCTCAACTCTTAACTCTCAACTCTTAACTCTTAACTCTCAACTCTGAAAAATCAAAGCTTGGGGCCTGCCTCAACGAGAGCCTTGCCGGCTTCGTTGGTGGTGTACTTGTCGAAGTTCTTGATGAATCTTGCGGCAAGATCCTTAGCCTTCTCGTCCCACTCTGCGGGATTAGCGTAGGTATCTCTGGGGTCGAGGATGCCGGTGTCAACGCCGGGCAGCTCGGTGGGAACCTCAAAGCCGAAGTAGGGGATAGTCTTGGTGGGAGCGTTCTTGATGTCGCCGCCGAGGATAGCGTCGATGATGCCGCGTGTATCCTTGATGGTGATTCTCTTGCCGGTACCGTTCCAGCCGGTGTTTACGAGGTACGCCTTAGCGCCGCTCTTTTCCATTCTCTTGACGAGCTCCTCGGCGTACTTTGTGGGGTGCAGCTCGAGGAACGCCTGACCGAAGCAGGCGGAGAAGGTGGGAGTAGGCTCGGTGATACCGCGCTCTGTGCCTGCGAGCTTAGCTGTAAAGCCGGAGAGGAAGTAGTACTGAGTCTGCTCGGGAGTGAGGATGGATACGGGAGGCAGAACGCCGAACGCGTCTGCGGAAAGGAAGATTACGTTCTCTGCGGCAGGACCCGAGGAAACGCCGTTTACGTTCTTTGCGATCTTCTCGATGTGCTCGATGGGGTAGGAAACGCGGGTGTTCTCGGTAACGCTCTTGTCGTCGAAGTCGATGGAGCCGTCCCCGCGAACGGTTACGTTCTCGAGCAGCGCGTCTCTCTTGATAGCGTTGTAGATGTCCGGCTCGCTCTCCTTGTCAAGGCCGATAACCTTAGCGTAGCAGCCGCCCTCGAAGTTGAACACGCCGTTGTCGTCCCAGCCGTGCTCGTCGTCGCCGATAAGCAGACGCTTGGGGTCGGTGGAGAGGGTGGTCTTGCCGGTGCCCGAAAGACCGAAGAAGATAGCGGTGTTCTTGCCTTCCATGTCGGTGTTCGCGGAGCAGTGCATTGAAGCGATGCCCTGGAGCGGCAGGAAGTAGTTCATCATCGAGAACATACCCTTCTTCATCTCGCCGCCGTACCATGTGTTGAGGATAACCTGCTCGCGGCTTGATACGTTGAAGAGAACGGCGGTTTCGGAGTGGAGACCCAGCTCCTTGTAGTTCTCGACCTTAGCCTTTGAAGCGTTGTAAACAACGAAGTTCGGCTCAAAGCTCTCAAGCTCCTCTGCGGTGGGCTTGATGAACATGTTCTCAACAAAGTGAGCCTGCCAAGCAACCTCCATGATGAAGCGGACAGCCATGCGTGTGTCCTTGTTTGCGCCGCAGAAAGCGTCTACAACATAGAGCTTCTTGCCGCTGAGCTCGTCGAGAGCGAGCTTCTTGCAGGCTTCCCATGTGGACTCGGAAGCAGGGTGGTTGTCGTTGGGATATTCGGGAGTAGTCCACCAAACGGTGTCCTTGGACTTCTCGTCCATAACGATGAACTTGTCTTTGGGCGAACGGCCGGTGTAAACGCCGGTCATTACGTTAACAGCGCCCAGCTCGGTCTCAACGCCGACGTCGAAGCCCTCGAGAGAGGGATCGGTCTCGTCCTTGAAGAGCTGTTCGCATGAGGGATTGTGAACGATTTCAGCGACACCTGTGATGCCGTACTTGGTTAAATCAATGTTTGCCATAGTGCATACTCCTTCTAATATAAGATTACAGATACATGATACCATAGCAAAGCGGCGGTTGTCAATATTGGCGCACGTACAAATAAACCGCATAAAATGCAGTTTTTTCAGCCAAAAATTTCAAAAAGGACGGTTTTGGAGGTGAGTTTGCGGCAAAAATGAATTATCGCGGCTCAAATTCCGCAAAAATCACCGCGAAAAGCACATTGTCAAAAATCAGACAATATTTGACGAATGCCGGGATACGTGTTATACTGATTGTAAATTACCGAAAGGGTGAGAAATATGCGTAAAATTATCGCGTGTTTTTTGATTTGCGCCGCCGTGATACTTTGTTTTGCAGGCTGCGGCTCGGGCGATAACTCGAAGATAGTCGGCAAATGGGAGGCGACGAAGGTAAAGCTCAACGGCGAGATGATAAACTTTTCAGAGCTTGAAACGGAGAACAAGGAGTTCAGCTTTGAGTTCCGCGAGGACGGCAGCTGTCGCGCGGTGCTCGGAGGAATCGAGAACAACGGCAGCTACACCTTCAACCACACCTCGGTCGACATCGTCTACGGCGGCAAGGAGGAAAAGCTGCGTTACGACAGCGGCGTTCTGACGCTGACCTTTTATTACAACAACGAAACGACGTCATATATGTTCACGAAGGTTGAATAAAAACTGAATTTCTGCCCACAATAACCTCACAGGAGGTAATTGACATGACAGAAAAAGAACTTTTGTATGTACAGGACGCGCTCGGCCACGAGCAGTATTTCAAGACCCAGTGCCGCGACACCGCCTCAAGGATTCAGGACGGCGAGCTGAAGCGGTTTGCGCAGCAGCTTGAGCAGAAGCACAGCGAGATATTCCGGAGCTTTCTGGGATTACTTTAAGGAGGTCTTGAGATGAACGACAGAGATTTGATGGAAAACATGCTCATGCTCGAAAAGGGCGCGTGCGATCTGTTCATGCACGGAACGATCGAGTCGTCGAGCACAGACGTGCACCAGACGTTCAACACCTCGCTCAACGCGTCGCTGCGGCTGCAGGACGAGATCTACTCCAAAATGCAGGCAAAGGGCTGGTACCCTACCGAACAGGTACAGCAGTGCAAAATCAACGAGGTAAAGCAAAAATTCACACAATCGGCACAGGCATAAAAACCAAAGCGGACGTAAGGGATTCCCTTACGCCCGTTTTTGGTTTTAGTTGGTAGTTGGTAGTTGGGTAGTTGGGTAGTTGGCAGTTGGTAGTTGGCAGTTGGTAGGTGGTTGTTGGCAGTTGGCAGTTGGGTAGTTGGTAGTTGGCAGTTGGCAGTTGGTAGTTGGGTAGTTGGTAGTTGGCAGTTGGTAGTTGGCAGTTGGTAGTTGGTAGTTGGTAGTTGGCAGTTGGTAGTTGGGTAGTTGGTAGTTGGGTAGTTGGTAGTTGGTAGTTGGTTGTTGGCAGTTGGCAGTTGGGTAATTGCAATTTGGCAGTTGGTAGTTGGGTAGTTGGCAGTTGGCTGTCAGCAGTTGGCAGTGAATTATAAATCGGGTGCGGACAGCGCGCAAAAAACCGTTGACACACCCTATTTAATAGGGTATAATAGTAGTGGAAAGCGGTGAGAATATGACGAGGGAATTTGTGATGCTGCCTGAGTTTGACAGAAAGTGGAAAGAATTGGGACTTACCGACAGGGAGCTTAAAGCCTTGCAGGAGGAACTGACGATCAATCCTCAAAAGGGAGATTTGATGCAGGGAACGGGCGGCTTGCGAAAAATCCGCGTCGCGTTTGAGGGAAGAGGAAAAAGCGGCAGCGCAAGGGTCTGCTATGTCGATTTCGCCGTTTACGAGCGTATTTATCTGATAACCGCGTATGCAAAGGACGAGAAGGATAATTTATCCAAGGCTGAGCGGAACGAAGTTAAAAAGCTGATACACATTTTGGAAGCAACGATTGACAGGAGTTGAGAACATGAGCGTATACGAGAGCATAATCAAAGGACTGAGCGAAGCTGTTGAATACGAAAAGGGCAGCGGCAAGGCACGGATCACGAAATGCACGGTGAATCCGGCGCCGGAATTTACCGCGCAGGAAATAAAAGATATCCGCCTGAGCTTCGGAATGACCCAGCTCACCTTTGCAGAGGTAATGGGGGTATCCGTAAAGACGGTCGAAGCATGGGAAGCCGGCACAAATAAGCCGATCGGTTCGGCAAGGCGGTTTCTGGGAGTATTGAAAGCGGAGCCTGAATTGCTGTCAAGGGTCAATATAATTTCTGCATAACCAAAGCGGACGTAAGGGATTCCCTTACGCCCGTTTTTGGTTTGGTAGTTGGGTAGTTGGTAGTTGGGTAGTTGGCAGTTGGTAGTTGGTAGTTGGGTAGTTGGTAGTTGGTAGTTGGTAGTTGGTAGTTGGGTAGTTGGCAGTTGGTAGTTGGGTAGTTGGTAGTTGGGTAGTTGGGTAGTTGGTAGTTGGCAGTTGGCAGTTGGTAGTTGGGTAGTTGGCAGTTGGTAGTTGGTAGTTGGTAGTTGGGTAGTTGGCAGTTGGTAGTTGGGTAGTTGGCAGTTGGTAGTTGGGTAGTTGGCAGTTGGTAGTTGGTAGTTGGTAGTTGGTAGTTGGTAGTTGGCAGTTGGTAGTTGGGTAGTTGGCAGTTGGTAGTTGGCAGTTGGTAGTTGGGTAGTTGGTAGTTGGGTAGTTGGCAGTTGGTAGTTGGCAGTGAAATATAAATCGGGTGCGGGTGTCCCGCCCAAAACTCCACTCTCCACTCTCCACTCTAAACTCTAAACTCTCCACTCTAAACTCTCCGCTCTCACATAACCGCTCTCTTGCTTCTGACGCCTTTGTTCTGAGCCATGAGCGAGTTTTTGCGGCAGCGCATCAGCGCGGCTCTGCCTTTTTCGCTGCGCGTGTAGACCACCTGCATCTTGCTTTTGAGGAGAGAGGCGAGGATCTCGGCGTTCTCTTTCTTGTTGCCGACCGCCGAGGGAACCGCCATGCTGTTAATACCGCTGTCGTCGCCCATGAGCACGTAGCGCGGATTGTCGATCGGCGAGAGCAGCTCGCCCAGCGCTTGGGAGTAAACCTGCTTTTCGCGGTTGGTGCCGCCCTTGAGAGCGGCGTACAGCCTGCCGTTCTCGTCAAAGACCTCGCACCTGCAGTCGCGCGAGGTGATAACGCCCACCCTTTTGAGGGTTTCGAGAACCGCGTCCGAGACCGTGCGGAACGTCGCGAGCGGCGTGGAGCCTGCGCCTGCCTTTTTGAACAGAGATATGCACACGGGCACGCCGACAGCCGCGATGATAAGCATAATTATCATCCTGATCCAGACCGGAACGAAGAGCATCGCCGTGACGATGAGCGCGAGCAGTCCGAAGAATACCGCCGCGAGGATCGCCGAGGTCAGATTGCCGCCGCCGAGCTTGATGGGAACGCCCTCGGTTTCTACCGCGTCGCTGACCTCGGGTTTTTGGGTCGGGGTCGCGCGGTAGGAGACCTCCCAGCTCTTTTTCATGCGTTCGCGGTCTGCGGCGAGGGCGAGGGTGGCGGCGTTGAGCTGCGGCACGGTCTGCGCGTTGAACGGCGGTTTGATGATATCGAGCCTGTCGGTGCCGCTCTCGATGACGCGGCTGCTGTAGGCAGGCGCCATAAAGCAGTCGAAGCGGCGGCTGACGGTCGTCCAGTCCGCGCCGGAGGGCTTGTCGCTGACGGTCGGGTCGAGGGTGACGAGGTGGAAGATATTCGAAGCCTTCTGGGGGTCGTTCTTGTCGGTGCGGATGGCTCTGCCGCGCATCTGGTTCGAGAGCATGAAGCTGCCGACGAAGCTCGCGAGGATGAGCGAGTTTATGCAGGGCGAATCCCAGCCCTCGCCGAGCAGCGCCTTGGTGCCGACGAGGATCTGGAACAGCCCCATGTTGAACGCCTCGGTGATGAGCGAGACCTTGTTTTTGTTGGAGCCTTGGAACTGCACCTTGATGTAACCCACGCCGTCGATTGCGGTTGACGAGAAGCCCACGGCGGCTTTTTTGGCAAGCTCCTTTATCTGCGGAAGGATTTTGTCGGGCAGGATGACGAGGGTGCCCGAGAGAAGCGCGACGTCTGCGCTGCAGCTGCGGCGAACCTGCTCAAAAATCGGCACCGTGCCCATTGCGGTGAGCTTTTCGTCGCTTCCGACGACGGAGACGAGGTCTTTTTTGATGTAGTCGGTCAAAATCAGCATTCTCAGGCACTGACCGAGGTTGTTCATCTCGCTCTGCGCGATTTGGGCAATGCTGTCGAGCTTGCCGATAGACGAGATCAGCGCCTTTTCGACAGCGGCGTTGTTTTCGATGCAGACGCGTCCGCGGTCGAGCATCATTCGGCTTTCGAGCCTGCCGCGAAGCTCGTCGCTGCGTTCCCTGCCGAAGATTTCGGGGCGGTCGATGATAAGCTGCATGGCGCGCTCAAGGTCGTCGGAGCTGAGCCTTTGGTCGGAGTAGTCGGCAACGAGCCGCTGCGCCTGAGAGTTCAGCTTCACGCCCGACACAGCCGCCGCCATCAGCAGCGAGGCAAACTGCTCCGGACGCTCGTAAATATGCTCCTCAAAATTCGCCCATTTAAATAGTATACCCGATTCCTGAACCGCCTGCGCGAATATACCGCTTTTCAGCTCCGCTTCAGCCTGAGCCGCCGCCTTTGCGCGCCGCTCGCTGATCATTTGCAGCTCCTCCTGCGTCGGGTAGTTGAAAATAACGTAGTCCTGGTGCGGACAGAGCGTCTTTTGCGCGACGAGGTCGGGCACGAAGATCTCCTCGTCGATGTCGCCGCAGAGGTCGTGGTAGCGCTTCCATTCCGCGCCCTTTGAGTCGTAGGGAGGTGTGGCTGTCAGCGCGATTAGCGTAACGTCGCCGCCGAGCTTTTTGAGAAAGCCCTCGAGCGCGCGCTGCCATTCGCTGCGCAGGTGGTGCGCCTCGTCAAGGCAGACGGTCTTAACGCCTGCCGCCCTGATTGTTTTCATCAGGTCAAAGCCGCTGAAATCCTCGGTTTCGCCTGTTTCGTCGTCGCGGTCGTCTAGGTCGAGCTTGTTGACCGCCGCGTGAAGCGCCTGATAGGTGACCGAGGTGATGAGCGACGGCGTTTTGAGGTCGTACGAAACGAAGTCGTCCGCCTTTGCGCCCTCGGGCATAAACGCGCCCTCGAACCTCTCGCCCCACTGCTGGCGGATGATGACGGACGGCGAGAGCACAACCGCAGGCTTGCCGAGGCCGCGGATAAGCTCAAGTCCGAGAATGGTTTTGCCGCTGCCGGGAGCGGCGACGATATGTATTTTACGGTCGGCGAGATGGCGGTTGGCGTTTTGGAGAACGCGCGCCTGATAGTCGCGGAAGGTGCCGTGAAAGCTTACGCCGGAGAAATCTTTCATAGTATCGCTCCAATCGAATAATTTTGCAGACAAATCCGATAATCTGTCGTAATTTATAGTATATCATAAATTCGTCAAAATATCCAATGCGCTATTGGGGATTTTTTTGTTAATTTTCTTTTTTGTAATTCTTATACGGAATTATAAAATGTTGTTTTTGATTATAATTATTCTTGAGTATATATCGAAAAGTCACCAAATTACGCCTAAATTTGTTAACTTTTTTGACAATATGCAGGAGTAAGGCAGGATATTTATACATATTTGTATGAAGATTTTGTCGGCATTTTATAAGAAGGAGGAATTTATTTGCAACACAGCAAACACACAGGCTTTAATCTTAAACGCAAGATAACGGCCTCACTTCTGTCACTGGCAATACTTGGCACAGGTACCGTGCCTCTTGTCAGCACGGTTGTTGCGGCGGCTGCGGAGGACGACGGTTCGGTCGGGGCAAACGCTCCGGTGATTGCTGTCGGAAACACTGATGAAAACAAAGATGTTTTCTGGGCAAACGCCAAGTACTACGACTATCTGACAGACAACGAAGTCTCAGGCGGCTGGCTTACGGGACTTACCCAGTCCGGTACCGGTCACTGCGGCTCTGATGACGACTGGTATCCGTTCAAGAAGTTCAACAGCTTCATCAGTGGAATTGCTTCCGGCTCAAACTGGAGCAAGCCGCTGTATTTCGGCAACTTCTACAACGACAACGACGGTCCCTACGCTACCAGCGATCACAACGGACCCTATACCAGTGCAAAAGACGGTCTCACAAACTTCCGTCATTCACCCAACAACTCCCAGAAGGGCGTAGTGGGTCATGATTCGAAGAAAAAAGAGAGCGGCGTTGAAACCACCGGTATCGACGAGGAGCACCAGAGCTATCAGGGTCTGGTCGACAGCACCCTCAAAAACGGCAATCTGACCGTTGGAGGCGGCACCGTTGCTCCGTATTTCCAGGCAAACGACACATACGTAAAGGAATTCCAGAGCTCCTTCCCGTTCAGGCAGGAGGTTCACTCTGACTATACCAAGTACATCTTCCAGTCCTCGACCGGCAGCAACAACGAGAACGCGGCTGATAACGTTTACTTCGATTGGAACGGCACCACCCCCACGGCGGTAAACTACAGCTACGGTACAAATCACGCCGTTAAGGACGGAAAGCGCTACTTCATGTGGAAGGAAAACTCCGGTTACGGTATCTATCCTTTCAACAAGGTAGGCGAGGAGAAGAGCGGTCAGACCAACGGCTATCTCTATATTTCCGTAAGAAACAGTGAAGTTCACTGGGATCTCGGAATGAACAAGGATCCCTATGTATACTGGAACGACAACAGAGTCTTATGGCCCGGAACCAAGATGGAATGGGTCAGAGACGAGGACGGCGGAGATAATAAGGTATACAAGATCAAGATCCCCGACGGATTAAAGAATACCGGTTTTGTCGTTAACAACGGCAACGGCGGCGGCTCCAACCAGACTGTCGACGGTTCATACGACCTCCTCAAGTGGGGCTGCGCAACCGTTAAGGGCAGCGGTCAGGGCGAGAAACACAATCTTGAGGGCTGGCCGACAGCTGAGTCCGGCGCAGGTATCAACGAGTATACCTACAACACAGAGAAGCTCGACCACGGCTTCGGTATCCACCTCACGGTACCCTTCCGCGTACCCAAGGGCGGCGTTGCGGCAGACGGCACGAAGATCACCTTCGACTTCGCCGGCGACGACGACCTCTGGATGTTCATTACCGATAACACGACCAAAAAATCTCAGCTTGTGCTTGATATGGGCGGCAACCACAAGAAGAGCGTAGGTCAGGTAGACTTCAAAAACAAGCAATCAACCGTTAACGCTTACAACGGTCAGAAGGACAGCGCAAAGAGCTTTGAATTCGACTACAGCCACACCTACACCATGGACGTATTCTACATGGAGCGCGGCATGATCGAGAGCAACTGCGATATGTCCTTCACCATGACTCCTCTCGGCAACAACGTAATCGTTACCGAGAAGATCAACACCACCGACGTTAACCCCGGTCTGGTAAACGACGTTACAGCGCTCAGCGATTTCACCTTCACTCCCTCTGAGGGTTCGGCAGACTGGACAAACGGTCTGAGCTACACCACAGGCGAGGTTGAGTACAACAAGCTGTATGTACAGATCGACGAGTCCAAGCTCGGCACATGGAAGAACCCCAAGTGCTCCTTCGAGGGTATCTACAGCTCCGCGGCTAAGGATATGACCTACGACTCCGCCAAGAGCGCGTATGTGCTCGATATCCCGTACGGTTCCAGAACCGTCACGATCAATACCGACGGCGGCAGCGTAACGGGCACATATCAGGATCTCATGGGCGGCGCGCTCTGCATCACCAAGGATGACGACGACAATGTAGTGATCGAATCCATGGAGGACGTTCCCGCCGACGCAGGCTTCAACCTCTTTGAGAATACGGAGAACCACTCCAAGTCCGGAAAGACCTCCGTAGATCTGGGAAGCTCGCAGTCATTCATGGTTCCGAACTTCTACCACATCAACGACAGCCTCAACGTTGTACAGACGAGAAAGAACAGCGTTCTCAAATATACAACCGATTACACCTTCAACAACAACACCAACGGACAGAACATCGGTTCCGGCAGCTACGGCACGGATAAACCGACTGTCACCTCCGCAAGCGGTTACCTCTCCAACAACGGAACAGGCTCCGGCGATCCCTTCGAGTTCGCTGAGATCCAGGCTGACTTTGTCAACACCCCCGATGTTGCGGACGTAAAGATCAGCAAGGAGACCGTTGACTTCCTCGGCAAGCGTCTTGCTAAGGGCGATCTGGGTCAGAGCGATTCTTTCCCGATCACCGTAAAGATCGATTTCGGCGGCTCAGGCTACTACGACTTCGATTACACCGTCAAGAACGGAAACGATACCTCTGAGGGTACGGCAAACGCAGGCAAGCTGAATATCCGCGACGGCGACGAGATCACCATCCCGAACGTTCCCGTAGGCTCCACCGTTACCGTTTCCGAGACTCTCACCGACAACTTCGACAAGAAGGAAATCTCGAAGGAGAGCTTTGAGGTAACAGAGAACGGCGGCAGCACCGCTATCACAAATACCCGTAAGCCTCCCGAGGACACCGAGGATCTTATCAATGTATTCAAGACTATCTACCTTGAAAACAATAAGTTTGATAACGCTACTCTCGGCGAAGGCTTCAACTTTGAGCTTTACTACGTTGACGACAACGAGCAGGAGCACCTTGTAAAGCAGGGCGACAAGGATTTCATCACAATCCTGAATCCCGAGCAGGCTAATGACTCAGGCTCCTTCAATAAGCTTACCTTCTCCGTAAAAGAGGAGAATAAGGACAAGGAAGCTAAGGGTATCTTCTACGTAGATCCCTCAAACTTCGCGAACAGCGGCAACAAGTCGTTCACCTTCAGGGTCAAGGAAGCTCTTACCGCTGATCAGGAGAAGTATATCGGCAGCGACGGACATGATGATCAGGATGTAACGATCACTGTTTACTACGACAAGAAGAACAACGTCCTCACCACTACCGAGCCGTCTCAGGATCCTTCGGTAATGCCGAACGACACCTGCTTCGAGAACCCCTACAAGTCAGGCGACCTTCTCATCACCAAGACAATCACTCACGAGGACGGATCCGAGCCTGACGAGCATGATCTCGGCAAGGAGTTCACCCTCAACCTTCAGTTTACCTACAACACCGCTACCTTTAAAAAGGGTCTTCCGCTCTATTACTACTACAACGATCCCGACGGAGGAAGCGCAGACCCCATTCAGCTGACAGACAATAAGGTTACGCTCAAGCACGGCAGACAGGTTCTTATTCCCGGACTGCCCGTCGGAACAAAGGTTGCGATCGTAAGTGAAGACGGAACCGGCTCCGAGTACACCCCGAGCTTTGAACCGTCAAGCGGTATGGTTGAGATCACAGAGCAGGGCACTGTTCCGATCAACCTCGACGTTGAGAACAAGCGTCAGGCTCCCGGCTCCGCTACCGTAAAGGTCAACAAGACCTTCGAGAACGAGGCTATCGCCGCAAAGGCAGGCGTAACAGTCGACCAGTTCTCCTACAAGCTGACCGAGACCGACTCCTCCTACAAGCCTCTCGTTGACGAGACCGGCAAGGAGAAGAACACTCAGACAGTTACCGGCAAGTCATACAGCATCGACTTTGCGCCGATCTCATTTGACCTCAAGGGCACACGCTACTTCACGGTAACCGAGCTTGTCGCGGATATTCCCGATGTAGTCTTTGATACAAAGACCATTTACGTTGATATCACAGCCGACGACGACCTCACAACAACTGTCAAGTATCACGACGGCACAGGCGCCGTTATCGAGCCGACCTTTGCCAACAGTTTCCGGACAGGCGAGGTAACCTTCAATAAGACCGTTATCGACAAGGACGCTAACGCGGTTGACGAGGACGCAACAGAGTTCCCCGCAACCATCAAGATTCAGTATCCCGTTGACGACGAACCCACGGTTCAGACCTTCGTTCTCAAGGACTACGACAACAGCGATGCAGACGCAGAGCCTGTTGTTACAACCGTTACCGACGGCAATATCACCATCAAGCATAACCACACCTACGTAATCGGCGATCTGCCTCTCGCAACACAGGTTGAGATCACCGAGACCGATTCCAAGGGCTATCTCGCATATTACGTTCCCAAACAGGTAATGATCGCGACTGAGGCAACCAACGCCACAGCAGGCGGCAGCAACGACTACATCTCCGACGGCAGCGGCGACGGCTCGGGAATTACGCCTCCGGCTCTCAGCGAAGTCACCGTATTCAACCAGAAGGTTGAGCTTCCCGTCAACATCGCTGCCAAGAAGAATGCAGAGGGCTTCGCGCTCGAGGGCAAGGACTTCGCGTTCACCCTCAAGGGCGAGGGCGTAATCCAGACCAAGTCCAACGACAAGGATGGCAACATAGCCTTTGATACCATCAACTTCGAGGTTCGTTCCGACGACAAGAAGTCAGGCAACAACACTGTTGTTATCAAGCCCGGCGACTTCAAGGACGGAGCCACCGTAACCAAGACCTACGAGATCGCCGAGACTCCCGCAAAACTCGCGCTGATCAGGCAGGACGATACCAAGTTCACAGCTACCGTTACCGTAACAAGAACTCCCGTTCAGGGAACCGGCGGCATGTACACCTACGCGGCGGCTGTCACCTACTCGGAGGCTGTCACCTACACCCCGGCAGAGCCCGTCTTTACCAACACATGGAAGAAGGGCCCCGTTACAATCACCAAGAAGGTTCTCGATTCCGACGGCGCGGATATCACCTCGACCTGCACCGAGACCTTCAGGATCAACCTCACCTATACTTATCCCGCCGACTACACAGGCGACACAACACAGTTCCCGGCTTCCGTATCGCTCAACAAGGCTAACGGCTTCACAGCGACCATCAACGACCTGCCCTACCAACGACCTGCCCTACAACACGGGCGTAGCGGTCAAAGAGGCTGATTCCAAGGGCATGACTCCCACCTACGAGCCTGCCGATAAGTCCGTAACCGTAGGCGACAACACCGCTGAAATCAAGGTTACCAACAAGCGTCAGGCGCCCGGCGCAACCAGCTTCCCCGTTAAGTTCACAAAGCAGTTCAAATACGGCACCCTCGAGGGCAACGATTTTGAGTTCAAGATCACCGACGGCGATCCCATCACAGACAAGACCGCCAAGAACGACAAGAACGGCGTTGCAGACTTCGGCACGGTAGATGTTAAGTATGTCAAGACGGCACAGGAGCCCGAAGGCACAACCGTCTACCTCACCGACGACGATTTTGACGCTACCGGCGTCGCGACGCTCACCTTTACCGCTAAGGAAACCGACGCGCACAAGGCAAACGTATTCTACGATCAGGAATCCGTTACCTTCGTACAGAAGATCAAAAAGACAGTCACCGCTGCTCAGACCACCCTCTCGCTTGATAACAGCTACTACGAGAAGGGCAACGCGTCCAACCTCACCGAGGGCAAGTTCGTCAACGAGTACAAGGGCGACATCAAGATCAGCAAGACTATCGAAAACGTTTCCGAGGCTCAGAAGGAAAAGACCTTCACAGCCGACGTTGAGATCAAGCTTGTAGGCGCAGACGGCAAGCTCAGCGAAAAGTTTGAGAAGATCCCGTACAGCTACACCTACACCGACGAAGGCTCCGCAAGACCCGTTACGACCAATCCCACCACCGAGCTTGAGCTCAAGCACGGCAGAGTATTCACCCTCTCGGGCATCCCGATGGGTTCAGTCATTAAGGTTACAGAGCGCGCGGACGCCAAGTACACCCCGAGCTACAACACCACCGAGGCTAAGGTAGGCGAGACCGCAGAGATCATCGTTACCAACACCCTCAATACTCCCGGTGAGGCTAAGCTCGACGTTTACAAGACCTTCTCCGAGAACGCCTTAACCGCAGGCGTCAACAAGGAGTCCAAAAACAACAAGTTCTCCTTCACCATGACAGGCGACAGCGAAAACGCTGTTCTCAAGGACTACAGCTCCACCGTAGTTCTCAGCAGCTACAAGGACGGTCTGCTTGTCGGCAAGGGCACATTCGATAAAATCACCTTCCCGTCCAACTACGCTTACGGCAGCGGCACCGAGGTCAAGTTCCATGTTGTTGAGAACGCTCAGATCGAGGGCAACGACGGCAATATCATCTACGACAAGTCAGAGTATGATGTTGTTTACACCGTTTCGCTCGGCGAAGAGGGAATCCGGATCAGCGATCCCGTGATCACAAAGGGCAACGCGCCTGCCGAGACCGTTTCGTTCCAAAACGATTATCCCGTAGGCAAGGTGCAGATCCTCAAGTCCGTCAAGGACTTCGACGGCACCGACCTCGAGGCGTTCAAGGCAGAAAGATTCCCGATCAAAATTACGATCACAACACCCGACGGCAATGTGACCGAGGATACCACCAAGACCATCAGCGCTGCCGACAGTCTGGATCCCGAAAAGGTTCTCACAATCGACAAGCTTCCTTACGGCACCACCGTTAAGGTTGAAGAGACCGACGCCAAGGGCATGACCTCTTCTGTCGACAAGCCCGAAGTTACGGTTGACGAGAACACTCCGGCACAGACAGTCACAGTCACCAACACCCGTACCAAGCTCACTCCCGCAAAGGCTGCTCCTTATGTGAACAAGACAGTCAAAGGCTCCGACATCTCGCTCTACAACGAGAAGTTTGATTTCGAGCTCAGCGGCAACGGCGTCACTCCGCTCACAGCGAAGAACAACGCTCAGGGCAAGGTACAGTTCGGCGATATCAACTTCCGTCTCAAGAAGGCAGCTTCCGACAAGACCGAAGGCAACACCATCGTTATCGACAGATCCGCGTTTGCAAACAGCAAGACCATCCCCTTCACCTTCACCGTCAAGGAGACCACCGCGGACACCGACGATATCAAGACAGACAAGACAGAAAAGACCGTAACCATCAAGGTTACACTTGACGATTCAGCGATCGACGAGGTCAAGCTCACCGCTGCGTTTGATGACACGGCTGTTCCCACCTTCACCAACGAGAAGTACGGCAGAGTCAAGGTTACAAAGAAGGTTCTCGATATCAACAATACCGAGATCAAGCCCGACGTAAACTTCGGCTTTGAGCTTTACAACGGCAACACCAAGGTAGACAGCTTCACCATCAACGTAAGCAAGACCGACACGGAATCCTACACCTCAGCCTACTTCCCCGTAGACACCGTGCTCACCGTAAAGGAAACCAATCCCAACGGCTTCAACTGCACAAAGGATGTGCAGACGATCACGGTTCTTGACGAGGCTCAGAACGAAATTCCCGTTGTTAACTTCGATAACAAGCGTCCGCAGCCCGGCGAGGTCAGCAAGGAGTTCAGCGTAAACAAGGTTGCTCAGGGCTACAAGCTCTCAAGCGGCGACTTCAGCTTCACCGCTAAAGGCCCCAACGGCTTTGACGAGACCGTAGCCAACGACGTAAACGGCAGCGCGAACTTCAGCAAGATCACATTCAAGTACACAACAGGCGAAGAACAGAATACAGCCACCACCATTTATCTCCGCGACAAGGACTTCAAAGACGGTCCTGCGAAATTCAAGTACACAATCACAGAAAATGACGGCGGCAATAATGACATTATTTATGATCTCAACACTGTAGTAGAGGCAGTTATCACCGTTGAAATGAACAAGGTAAGCGAGAGCGAGATCGACCTCGTTGCAAGCCTTGCCTACACCGGCGGCAACAACACCTTTACCAACCCCGTCCGCACGGGCAGTGCGAAGATCATCAAGAAGGATCAGGAAGATAATCCCGTTGACGGCGTTGAGTTCACCCTCTACAAGGTAAGCTCCGACAACCTCAGCAGACAGCAGGTTCTTGAGGACGGCGTTGTACAGGGCAGAACCACAACCAGCGGCGGCGAGGCAGTCTTTGAAAACCTCGACCTCTACGTTGACGGCAACCAGACGCTCAGCGATCCCGAGTATCAGTGGTACTGCTTCGCAGAGACCGATCCCGGCGACAGCCACAACCTCAACAGTGAGCTCAAGTTCTTCCGCATTCCTACCGAAGGCGTATACGATGTAGAATACACCTACATGAACGGCAAGATCACCTCACCCATCTCGGGCGGCGACGGCATGTTCACATTCAAGCTGGTTGGTTCAATCCTTCTTGCACTTGCTTCCGCTATGCTTGCAGGCTATGTATTCTTTGTAAAGAAGTCAGACAAAAAATCAGCGCGTTACAGCGTAAAGAAATAATTAAAAAGGAGAATAAATGATGAAAACCACAAAAAGAGTTATCGCCATTGTTATCGCGGCTCTCATGCTCGCAGCAATGATCCCCCTTACCATGGCATCCGCAGCAAAAACCTACAAGATCAACGTTACCAGCACCAAGGAAGGCTTTGCTTTCAACATCTACAAGGTTGCTGATATCAACGTAGAAGAAGGCACATACTCAAGCGACTATGACAGCATTCTCGCAGCTCTCAAGCAGGGCAACACCCAGACAGCTCTCACAGCAGCCGACGGTATGGATTTCTCATCCGCAACACCCGTATTCACCTACACCACCGAGGACACCGGCGTTAAGAACGTTGACGTAGCTCCCGGCGTATACTATGTAAAGTGCACCGATCACCCCGACACCGTTACCGAGGTTCAGAACCGCATGATCCCCGTTCCCTACTATGAGGACGGCAACTGGAAGACCTATGACGATGTTATCGATCTCGCTTCCAAGATCAACGTAAATCCCGTAGTTCACAAGTACATCGTTGAGGGCGAAGACCTCACCGACCGCACTGTAGTTGCTATCGGCGACACCGTAGACTTCCGTCTTACCGCTACCGTAGCAGGTTCCGTTGACAAGAAGGTTGACACCTATTCCATCATCGATACCATGGAAGAGGGCATCACCTACACAGCAAACTCCGCAAAGGTTAAGCTCGTTAAGACCGGCGTAGAAGACAGAATCCTCTCCGCCGGCACCGAGTTCACCGTTGATCCCGCTAACGACGGCAAAACAGATTCCTTCCGCGTAAACATCGACAAGAGCGTACTTGAAGGCAACGAGTTCTACGCTTACAGCACCGTAGTAGTAGATTTCAAGGGCGTTCTCAACGAGAAGGCTAAGATCGGCAAGACCGGCAACGAGAACCACGACGACCTCGAGTACACCAACGCAGGCGAGACCGAAGTTCAGTTCGTACCCGGCGACACCGTATACGTATTCACCATGCAGATCGACGTTGAGAAGATCGACGCTGCAACAGGCGAGGCTATCAAGAACAACCCCGCTGAGTTCACCGTATTTGCCGAGGACAAGACCACTGTAGTTGCAAAGGGCGACACCGACAACGACGGTAAGATCTCCTTCAAGGGTCTCAACAAAGGCACCTACTATGTACAGGAGACCAGAGCTCCCCAGGGCTACAACCTCAACACCGCTCAGTACGAGATCAAGCTCGTTCCCTCCCTCGTAGATGAAGGCGGCAAGGTTGTAATGAACCTTGACCTCACAAAGGGCACAACCAACACCATCAAGGTAGAGGATACCAAGTCCGTACTGCCCATCACCGGCGGCAACGGCACAATGATCTTCATGATCATCGGCGGCAGCATGATCCTTCTCGCAGGCGCTCTCCTCGTAGTAGTAATGAAGAAGAGAAGCAAGTAATCAAACAAAACCCTCTTTTCGGCTGAATAGCTGAATACCCAAGCCGGCGCGGCAACGCGTCGGCTTGATTTTTTAAAGGCTCCTTTAGTAAAGGAGCTGTCAGCGAAGCTGACTGAGGATTTATGCACCGCGCTTTCCGCCAAACCGATTTTTCTGAGATATTAAAACGCTGTGATTTATCGGGAGATGCTTTCCGAACTTGGAAAACACCTGCCGGGTAAATCCTCCGTCACGGAGTAAACGCCGTGCCACCTCCCTTGCTAAGGGAGGCATTTGATCGCCCGAATACATTTCGGAGCGAAGCGACCCTCAACTCCACTCTTAACACTCCACTCTCAACTCTCTCAAAACCCTCTTGACTATCACCGCGGTTTACGGTAAAATAACCATGTATGACCATAAACAAAATCCTCATAAGGAGATGATTGCTTGGTATTCTCAAGCCTGGTGTTTCTGTTTGCCTACCTCGTGGTAACGCTGCTGATCTACTACGCAGTGCCGCGCGCCGCGAGAAACATCTTCCTGTTCTTCATCAACCTGCTTTTCTACGGCTGGGGAGAGCCGATGCTGGTATTCCTGATGGTGTTCAACATCTTCTTCAACTACCTCGGCGGCTTTTTGGTGGACAAGTTCCGGCAGGACAAGAAGAAAAAGAAGCTGTTTCTGATTCTCACCTGCGCGCTTGATATCGGCATTCTCGCCGTGTTCAAGTACACGGGACTGATCGTCGACACCGTCAACCTGCTTCCCTTCCTCAATATACCGACGGTCGAAATCAGCCTGCCCATCGGCATCAGCTTCTACACCTTCCAGACCATGAGCTACGTAATCGACGTCTACCGCGACGACGCGCCTGTTTCAAAGAGCTTCATCAACTTCGGAACCTACGTCGCGCTGTTTCCGCAGCTCATCGCGGGACCCATCGTCCGCTACCGCGACGTAGCCTATCAGCTTGAGCACCGCCGCGAAACCCTCGACCGCTTTACAAAGGGCGTAAAGCTGTTTTGTATCGGACTGGGCAAAAAGGTGCTCATCGCAAACCAGATGGGCGCGCTCACGACAGCCATGTTTTCGAATACGGAGGAAAACGGCGTTCTCGGCACATGGGTCGGAATCCTCGGCTATACCTTCCAGATTTACTTCGACTTCTCGGGCTATTCCGATATGGCTTGCGGTCTGGGCAATATGTTCGGCTTTGAGTTCCTCAAGAATTTCAATTATCCCTATATTTCTACCTCCATCACCGACTTCTGGAGGCGTTGGCACATTTCGTTGTCAACTTGGTTCAAGGAATACGTTTACATTCCTCTCGGCGGAAACCGCAAGGGCGTTCGCCGTCAAATCATCAACCTGCTTATCGTCTGGGGGTTGACGGGACTTTGGCACGGCGCTTCGTACAACTTCATTTTCTGGGGTCTTTACTACGGACTGCTGCTCATTCTCGAGAAGTTCGTCCTCAAAAAGTTCCTCGATAAGCTGCCCGTTGTGCTCCGCCACGTCTACACCCTCTTTATCGTCATGATCGGCTGGGGTCTGTTCTACTTTACCGACGTGGGTCAGCTCTTCGGCTTCCTCGGCGACCTCTTTAACTTCGGCAACGGCGCAATCAGCGAGAGCGCGCTCAATATCACGCTCAGCTATCTGCCCGTACTTGTCGCCGCGGGCGTCGCAAGCACTCCGCTTGCCTCGAGCCTGTACGCGAAGGTCAGCCAAAGGAAGTATATCTGGATCGCGGAAACCGCGTTTTGCGCCGTCGTTCTGTTCGTCAGCACGGCGAGCCTCGTTCAGCAGAGCTACAATCCCTTCCTGTATTTCAGATTTTGACAGATAGAGGAGAATCGTAATGAAACACACGCCTCAGTCAATTCAAAATAAAACCGACTACGAACAAACCCGTATTTTCCGCTGCGAAACCGAGCGTAAGGACCCGATGGAGCTTTCGGCGCGCATTTACCGCGAGAGCGAGCCTGTTGTCAACACACAGAGCGGCAAGCTGCGATTTGCGCCGGCAGCGCTCTTTGTGGCGTTCATCTTCGGGCTTGCGATATGGTTCATCTTCAACCCCAAGCTCGACTACAGCTCTTCCGAAAAGCGTTATCTGCAAAAGTTCCCCGAGGTCAGCCTTTCGAGCGTATCGAGCGGCGAGTTCGGAACGGAGTTCGAGAGCTACTTTGCCGACCATTTTCCGGCGCGCAACCTCTGGGTGGGCTTCAACGCCTACTACGCCCTCGGCACCGGCAACAACGGCGCGGCAGGCGTTTACAACTGCAGCGACGGCTATCTGATCAACAAGCCCGTTTCGGTCAAGAACAATGTCGACAAGAACATCTCGGCGGTCATCGATTTCAAGCAGAACCTCGGCAAAATCCCCGTCACCGTCATGCTTGCTCCGTCGACCGGCTACGTCGCGTCCGACAAGCTGCCCGTTATCCACGACCGCTACAACGACGACCGCTACATCAACAACGCTAAGAGCGATCTCGCCGAGAGCGGCATAAGCTTCGTCGACCTGCGCGACAGCTTTAAGGAAGCCTACGAAAACGGCGAGCAGCTCTACTACCGCACCGACCACCACTGGACTACCGCCGGCGCGTACCTCGGCTATACAAAGCTCTGCGCCGCGCTGGGCAAAAAGCCGATAGCGAAAACCGACCTCAACGTTGAGATTTACCCGAACTTCTACGGCACAACCTACTCGACGAGCGGCTTCTGGCTTACCGGCCCCGACGAGATTCAGGTCTGGAGCAACCCGAAGAACACGACGAACATCAAGGTGAAAATCACCGACGGCACCGAGACCAAAACGAGCGATTCGCTCTACTTCTACAGCCACCTCAGCGAGGACGACAAGTACCCCGTTTTCCTCGACGGCAACCACGCAATAACCGAAATCACCAACTCCAAGGCTCCCGAGGGTACGATTTTGCTCGTCAAGGACAGCTTCAGCCACAGTCTTGCGCCGTTCCTCGCGGAAAACTACCGCAAGGTCATCCTCGTCGATATGCGCTACTACAAGCTCAGCGTCTCAGACCTCGCGAAGAGCGAAAAAGCCGAAAGGGTAGTGGTGCTCTACGGAATCGACAACTTCGCAACCGACACCGATCTGGTCTGGGTGAGCTAGTAGCCCTCGAGGCGGTTGATTTCCTCAAGCTCGTCTATGTCGTAGCTCGAACGTGTCGGCGGCGACTCGGCAGGGTCGTAGCTCCCCTCGAGAATACGCGCGATGTTGTCGGGCTTCATGATCCAGTCGAAGGTGGCCTTCCACTCGTTTTTGCCGCCTCCGCAGAGAAAGTCCGAACGAGCCGCGCGCTTGAATAACCCGACAAAGCCCTCGCCGTCCAGCAGCGGCAGGGCTTGTTTTATGCGTTCGGCTCTCCTGCTTGTAAGCCGCTTGACCTTGGGGAGACGCTCGCATATCCCGTTGAACTGAGAAAGCACACTCTCACAAAAGGCAGCGTCAGCTTCTTTTTCACTGTGAGTGTCTTTTTCTTTATCTTCTTCATCTTCTTTTTCTTCTTCTTTTTCTTTTTCTTCTTGTATGCGGTCGCATGCGCTCGCATAACGCTTATTTGCGTTCCTGCGGTTTTGCTCGCAAAGCTTTGAGTAATTATCAAACTCCCTGTCCAGATTGTTTTTGAGAAGCGAGAAGAAAAGCTTCAGCGTGAGGTCGTCAAAATCAGGCTCCGCACCGCGGTTTGCGTAGGCAAAAAGCGCCTTTACGAGCATTCCTGCCTGCGTGTCCGAGAGCATTTCAAACTGAGTTTCGTTGCTCAGATACATATGAAAATAGTTAGGAAGCTTGTTGTCGGTCATAAAAAAATCCCCTTTCACTTATACCGCGAAAGGAGGAAAAATTGCATAGTTTTATGCAATTCAGTTGGCAGTGATTTAAAGCCGAATAAACCGCCGCCTTTCTGTCAATACTTATCTCAGAGGTGAAGAAAATGAACGATATCGATATGCTGAAATGTATCGCGCAGAACGCCGAGATGGGCTGTCAGGGAGTGACGGCGGTACGTAAACGAATCGACAACAAGGCGGTTGACGATCTGCTTCTGACGCAGCTCACGCGCTACGGAAAGATATTTCACGCGGCAGGGCAGATGCTTCGCAACCGCGGCGAGAGCGTGCACCACATCAGTCCCGTTGCAAAGACGATGACGCGGCTCAGCGCGCAGATGGACCTGCGCCGCGACAGCACGCCGTCGCACGTTGCCGAGATGATGATCAAGGGCAGCACGATGGGCGTCAACAAGCTCGTACACAACCTGCGCGAATACGACCGTGCCGACTCGTCGGTGACTCTGCTCGCCAAAAAGCTCCTCGACACCGAGGAGGAACACATCCGCGAGCTCAGAGC
Organism: uncultured Ruminococcus sp.; assembly: GCA_902765625.1. Lineage (GTDB taxonomy): Bacteria > Bacillota > Clostridia > Oscillospirales > Acutalibacteraceae > Ruminococcoides. The sequence goes on from CACXAO010000007.1 coordinate 75,058, forward strand.
GTTCGTGTGACAGCAAAAAAACGGAGGGCATTGCGCTCTCCGTTTTTGTGGGTATTAGTTGGTAGTTGGTAGTTGGTAGTTGGTAGATGGTAGTTTGGTAGTTGGTAGTCGGGTAGTTGGTAGTTGGTAGTTGGGTAGTTGGTAGTTTGGTAGTTTGGTAGTTGGGTAGTTGGTAGTTTGGTAGTTGGTAGTTGGGTAGTGGGTAGTCGTCCTCAGCTCTCCAAAAGGAGGAAGCTCTGCGGCTGCATTTTGATTTTGCCGTCCTTGATTTCAGCCTGACCGATTTTGTAAACAACGTCGCCGTCGTAGCGCGTGTCGATTTCAAAGTACTCGGAGGTGGGGTTGAAGTACATAACGAGGCTGCCTCTGCGGTATGCAAATGCGAGGCTCTCGCCGCTCGTCATGAATTCAAGCTCGCCGTTGCCGTGGAGGTCGGCGTACTTATGGCGCAGCGCGATGAGGTCGGTCACGACGCGGTAAATGCTGTCGGGATCGTTTTTCTGATTCTCAACGGTGGGCGCGTCGTCGCTCTTGTCAACGGGCAGATAAGGCTCGTCGCTGGTTGAGAAGCCGAGGTTCTTGCCTGCGCACCACTGCATGGGAGTACGCGAGCCTGTGCGCGAGAAGCCGCCCTCCTTGCTGACCAGATCAGCCTGATAGCGCATTCCCAGCTCGTCGCCGTAGTAGAGGAAGGGCACGCCGGGCATGGTGAAGATGAAGGCGTTGACGAGCTTGATCGCCTGCTTGTCGAGGTAGGCGGTAACGCGCGGCATGTCGTGGTTGTTGGTCATAAAGCAGATGTAGCCGTTCTCCTTGGTGTGGTTGTAGCGCGGCAGGTACTCGTCGGTAAAGGGCTTGAGCCTGCCCTTGCCGTTCTTGTTGAACACCGCCATGTCGCCCCATTCGCCGAATCGGAAAAGACGCGAATAGCCGTTGCCGTAGTGGTCGAGGTAGAAGTCCATGTGGAAGCCGGAGTCGTTGATGGAGCGCTCAGGCCAGCACCATTCCGAAACGAGCGCGCACTCGGGGTATTCCCTGTCCATCATGTCGCGGACGCCGCGCCAGATGCGCGAGGTAGCGATTTTGTCGTCGTCGTTTTTGACGAGGGAGTCCGCCATGTCGACGCGGAAGCCGTCAGCGCCCTTGTCGAGCCAGAAGCGCATGATATCCTTGATCGCCTCGACGGTAGCCTGACAAGCCGGGTCGCCCGCGGGAAGCTGCCATTCGGGATGGCTGACCTCGTAGAAGCCGTAGTTGAGCGCAGGCTGCGAGCTGAAATAGTTGACCATGTAGTTGCCGTTGCGCTCGCAGATGCCGCACATCATGCGGTACTCGGGCGGAGCGTCCCAGACGGTCTTTGTGAAGATGTAGCGGTCGGAGAACTCGTTCTTCGCCGCCTTTTTTGCCTCCAGAAACCACGGATGCTGATCGGAGGTATGGCCGGGAACGAGGTCGAGCAGAACCTTGATGCCCTTGGCGTGGGCGCATTCAAAGAGCCGCACCAAATCCTCGTTGGTACCGTAACGGGGAGCGACCTTTTTGTAGTCGCGCACGTCGTAGCCGGCGTCCATAAACGGAGAGTCGTAAACGGGATTGAGCCAGAGCGCGTTGCAGCCCAGCTCCTTAACATAGTCGAGCTTCTCGATGATACCCTGCAAATCGCCGATACCGTCGCCGTTGCTGTCGTAAAAGCTCTGTGGATAGATTTCGTAAAATACCGCGTCATTCAGCCAAGTAGGCATAAGAACCACCCTTTCAGTAATAAAATTTTGTACACTTTTATTGTATCAAATAAGGCGGCGTTTGGCAATCGTTTTTCCAAGAAAAATCACTTGCGCGGACAGATTTTTTGGCATAGAATGAGGTGTATGACGACAGGAGGGTGTTTGTATGACAGTCAACAGGCTCAGCGGCAACCGCGTGCTTATCATTTTGGAACAGGACGAAATGCGCGACCTCGCGCTTGACCTCGACAACGTGGGTTCGGGCAGCCGCTCGCTCACCGCGCTTTCAACGCTCAGCCGCACCGCCTGCAGGCGCGAGGGTATTGACGAGGAAGGCCGGCGGCTCAAGGTCGAGGCGATGTCGCTGGGCGAGAGCTGCTATCTGCTCGTCACGGTGGGAGCGGCAAAGAGGTACAAAACCAAGCCGCGCGCGGTGTGCTACCGGTTTTGCCGCGTCGGAGATATGACCGACTGTCTTGCCCAGCTCTGCCGCGCGGGATTTGTGCTGCCGCGAAGCGCGCTGTATACCTATCAGAGCGAATACTACCTCGTCCTCAGCTACCCGGCGCTGCCTAAGCGCGTGAGGATTCTGCTCAGCGAATACAACGCCGCGCGCTGCAAACGGCTGACGGCGGCGTACCTCGGCGAACGCGCAAAGCCGCTCTGCCAAAGATGCGCCGTTCAGACCGTAGGAGGAAGGTTTGTGTAGGGGCTAAGAGTTGAGAGTGGAGAGTTAAGTGAATGGCGGGCGCTGCCCGCACCCGATTTGTATTGCATTCCGTATACCTTTGGCTTTAAAAGGTTACGCGCAATATTGATTCAGTCGGGCACCGATTTTTCTTATCAACCGCTCTATCCGCTCGACCTTCACTCCACTCTCAACTCTAAACACTCCACTCTCCAAAAAACGCTTGCATTCCTCTCTGCTGTGTGATAGAATAAAGGGGAGGGGTGATTTGCATGAAAAATCGTAAACATATCTTAAAAATTAGTTCAATCTTCTTGACCGCCGCCATGCTGCTCAGCTCAATGGGCGCGGCTGCCTTCGCCGCAGAGAAAACTCCTGCCGGCACTATCGACAAGCTTGCCACAAACGGAAGCAGCTTCCTTTCGTCAAGCGATAAAGCAGGCGCACTTGAGGCTGTGCGCGACGGCGTGTTGAATTATCAGTCGAATATCGATATCAAGGATTACCGTATCAAGGCTGAGGACGCAGGTCTTTTGCTCGACGCGGTAAAAAGCTGCTACCCCGAGACGTTCTGTCTGGCGCAGACTGTTTATGTTTCTCCTACCCAGATAGGCGGCGTGTCGTATATCAGCTCAGTAATTCCCCAGTACCAGACGTCCTCCGCCGAGGAGTACAACACAATGCTCAGCGCGTTTTACGCAAAGGCTGACGAGTACCTTTCTCTCGTCGACGACTCCATGAACGACTTCACAAAGGCGGTCGTCCTTCACGACGCCATCGTCATGAACAGCGAATATTACATTACAAAGGACGGCGTCAGCGCTACTCCCTATACCCTCATGGTCGAGGGCTGGGGCAAGTGCGAGGACTATTCGCGCGTTTACGCCTACCTGCTCGCCCAGACCGGCATAAAGAGCGAACTCGTCGATTCCGACAGCATGAACCACGAGTGGATCAAAATTCAGCTCGAAGGCAAGTACTACGAGGTCGACGTTACATGGGACGACCCCGTTTCGAGCAAGGATAAGCTTGATGCCCCGGGCAGAGTGAGCCACGACTACTTCCTTTTCAGCAACTCAAGCTTCCCCAATCACTCAGGCTACTACGAGCTTAATCCCTCCGCCGACACCACCTACGACGAGTACTATATCCATAATATGGATTCGCAGCTCTGCATGGTGCGCGGTTCGCTCTACGGCATTTACTGCGCGTCGGGCGTGGTCGAAACCAAGCTTGTGAGCTACAACGCGGCAAACGAGCTCACCACCGTTTATGATCTCGGCGCTGCGGTTGAGAGCGCCGAGGGCTTCTGGGCAAGCCACTGGAGCGCAGGCGACGGCTACTACTACACTTCGTCCTACGCTAACCTCTGTACATACGACGGTCTGCTCTATTACAACATGCCCAAGGGCGTTTACGTCTTTGACGCGGCGACCAACACCAACCTCAAGCTCGCCGCCTACAACGGTACAAATCCGCTTTACGGTCTCAAGATCGCCGACGGCAAGCTCTACGGCGACGACGCGCAGGAACCCGGCTACTCCGGCACCCTTGTTGAGGTTGCGGACTGTCTGAAGATGGGCGACGTTGAGGACGACGGCATTCTCAATATCATCGACGCGACCCAGATCCAGCGCAAGCTCGCCGACTTCATCAGCTTCGACGATTTCGGAAACCTCAAGGCTGATTTCAACCACGACGGCATCATCAATATCAACGACGTAACCGCAATTCAGGTTGCTATCGCTCAGTAAAACCAAAAAAATAAAAGGTCGGCTTTTGCAGCCGGCCTTTTTTTTGGTATCAGACGCCGCCAAAATGGTGGTAAAAAGCAACGTCCTTCGTTAAAAACTGAGAATCGTCATGATCACCGTCAGTATGCCCCAGCACACCGAAATGCCGGCAAGTCCCATTGAAACCGCGATCCGCGCAGTGAAGCCGATGCGCATACGCCGCGCCGCCGAGAAGGTCATGAAGCCGAACACCATCGATACGAGCGAAACGGCAAACCCCGCAAGCGCCGGGATGATCGTGTACTCGCCGAGAAATACGAGCAGCGACACCGCAATGCCTGCAAGCGCAAGGGTAATCGTCAGCGACGACATTTTCGAAATCTGATCACGGTGAGCAGCGTCCTCAATAGCGTCGAGGGCGGACATATGCGTTCTGTCGGAAAACAGCACCAAACGTTCCTGAACCGCGTTTCCGCAGACGGGGCAGCGTTCCTTGTCGGCGACATCGGTGCCGCAGTGCTTACAAATCATTGCAATGCCTCCTTTTAGATTTATTTACCATAATTATAACTTTTTACATATTAAAAACAAGAAATAACTTGCGGTAACGGTCACGAATTGTTGTATTTTTCTTGTAAAATTTTCGCGGAAGTGGTATAATAAAAGGAATTTAACCCGGCGTGAAAAACCGCGCCGTCAGCCTGACCACCGATAAACCAAAAGAGGGAATAAATATGAAAATCACATCCTTATTTGAAAACAAGAGCAGGACGGTCTTTTCGTTCGAGGTCTTTCCTCCCAAAAAAACCTCGCCGATCGAGTCCGTCTACGGCAAGCTTGAGGAAATCTGCGCCCTGAAGCCCGATTTCATCAGCGTTACCTACGGCGCAGGCGGCACAGGCGGCCACAGCCGCACCTGCGAGATCGCCTCCAAAATCAAGCACGGCTTCGGCGTTGAGTCCGTCGCCCACCTCACCTGCGTCAACAGCTCAAGGGCTGACATCGACGCCACTCTCGAGGACTTCCGCAAAAACGGTATCGAAAACATCCTCGCGCTGCGCGGCGATTTCGTCGACGGCGTTGAGCCTAAGCACGACTTCCGCTACGCCTCCGAGCTTTGCGGATACATCGCCCAAAAGGGCGGCTTCGACATCGCGGGCGCCTGTTACCCCGAGGGTCACGTCGAGGCTAAGGACGAGGTCGCGGACATTCTCAACCTCAAAAAGAAGGTCGACGCAGGCGCGACTCACCTCATCAGCCAGCTTTTCTTCGACAACGCGAGCTACTACCGCTTTATCGAGCGAATGCGCATTGCCGAGATCAGCGTTCCCGTCGAGGCAGGCATAATGCCCGTCACCAACAAGGCGCAGATCGAGCGCATGGTATCTCTCTGCGGCGCGAGCCTTCCCTCAAAGTTCACAAAGGTCATGCAGCGCTACGAGAGCCGTCCCGAAGCCCTCCGCGACGCGGGCATCGCCTACGCGGTCGAGCAGATCGTCGACCTCATCGCAAACGGCGTCGACGGCATCCACCTCTACACCATGAACAATCCCTACGTTGCGCGCCGCATTACCGAGGCGGTGTACAAGCTTTTATGATAAACATCACGCGCGTCAACAGGGAAGAGGCGCTGCGGTATCTCGGAGGCGCAGGCGAGCCCGACAGCCGTATGCTCGCGCTTCTCGACGAAGCCGAGGACGGGCTGCTCAAAGCCGCAAAGCCGAAGTACCTCTGCAAAATCGTTGAGCTGCCGTGCGAATGGCTGCTGCGCGGCGGGGATATCAAAAAACACCTCGGCGGCTGCGAAAAAGCGGCTGTGATGTGCGCCACTCTCGGCGCGGAGGTCGACAGGCTTATCAGGGTAAGTCAGATTTCGGATATGCCGCGCGCAGTTGTGCTCGACGCTCTCGCCGGAGCGATGATCGAGCAGGTCTGCTGCGAGGTCGACCGCATTCTGTCAGAGAAGCTGCCCGAAAGCTTCTTCACCTACCGTTTCAGCCCGGGCTACGGCGATTATCCTATAGAAATGCAGCGCGAATACCTGCGTTTTCTCGACGCGCCGCGAAAAATCGGTCTGGGCATGACCGAGAGCTTTTTGCTCACCCCAACAAAATCCGTCACAGCGGTGGCAGGAATCTCAAGCGCGCCGGTGCCTCGCGGCAGACGCGGCTGCGCTGTTTGCAGCATGCAAAAAACCTGCGCCTACCGAAGAAAGGGGTCTCACTGTGGATTTCAGAACCTTACTTAATACAAAAGAATTTATTTTGCTCGACGGCGCGATGGGCACGATGATTCAGAAGAGCGGCGCGAAGTACGACCACTCTCCCGAAACCCTCAATCTCACCTCGCCCGGGCTTATCGCGTCCTTTCACCGCGCGTATGTCGACGCCGGCGCGGACGTTTTATATACCAACACCTTCGGTGCGAACGCCTACAAGCTCGAGGGCAGCGGCTGCACCGTGGCAGAGATAATCGGCGCGGCTGTCGGCAACGCAAGGTCAGCCGCCGGGGGAAGGGCGCTCGTCGCGCTCGACATAGGTCCCGTCGGTATGCTCTGCGAGCCTGCAGGCACAATGACCTTTGAGCAGGCGTACGGCTACTTCAAGGAGCAGATCGAGGCAGGCGGCGACGCAGATCTGATAGTCTTTGAGACGATGACCGACCTGCTCGAGCTGAAAGCGGCTGTCCTCGCCGCGAAGGAGAACTCCGACAAGCCCGTAATCGCCACCATGACCTTTGAGCGCGACGGCAGAACCTTTACGGGCGTGTCGCCTGCGGCGTTCGCGTTAACCGCAACGGGTCTTGGGGTTGACGCGCTCGGCGTAAACTGTTCCCTGGGTCCCGACGAGCTTGAGCCTGTCGTCGCCGAGCTGACAAGGTACACCGACCTGCCTCTCGTCGTCAAGGCAAACGCCGGTCTGCCCGACCCAAACAGCAACGAATACAATATTTTACCCGACCGCTTTGCCGAATGCGTACAGGCGCTTTTGCCCTGCGGAGTCAAAATCGCGGGCGGCTGCTGCGGCACCACGCCGGAGTATATCGCGAAGCTCGGCGAAATGCTCTCGTCAAATAAATACACCCCCGTGCCGCGCACAGCGGATTCAGCCGTGTGCAGCGCAAGCACCGTCGTCGAGATAAACGCGCCGCGAATCATCGGCGAGCGTATCAACCCGACCGGCAAAAAGATATTCAAGCAGGCGCTCGTCGACAACAACATCGACTACATTCTCTCGCAGGCTCTCGTCCAGCTCAAGGGCGGCGCAGAGCTGCTCGACGTGAACGTCGGCCACCCCGAAATCGACGAAAAAAGCATGATGGTTCGCGTTGTCAAGGCTATCCAGAGCGTGTGCGACGCGCCGCTGCAGATAGATTCCACAAAGCCCGAGGTGCTCGACGCGGGTCTGCGCAGCTACAGCGGCAAGCCCATCGTCAACTCCGTAAACGGCGAGGAAAAGAGCCTTTCGCAGGTGCTTCCCCTCGTCAAAAAGTACGGCGCGGCTGTCGTGGGACTCACCTTGGACGAAAACGGCATTCCCAAAACCGCCGAGGGTCGTTTTGAGATAGCCAAAAAAATCGTGGAGCGCGCCGAGGCTCTGGGTATCGACAGGCGCGACGTGTTCATCGACTGCCTCACCCTCACCGTTTCAGCCGAGCAGGAGGCGTGCCGCCAGACTCTCGAGGCGCTTCACCGCGTCAAAACCGAGCTTGGCTGCAAAACCGTCCTCGGCGTTTCGAACATCTCGTTCGGACTTCCGAACCGCGGACTTGTAAACAGCACCTTCCTCACGATGGCGCTCGAGCAGGGTCTTGACCTGCCCATCCTCAACCCGAACATCGAGGTGATGTCGGGTGCGGTGCGCGCCTTCCGCGTGCTTTCGGGCTACGACAAGAACGCAAACGACTTCGTCGCCGCCTACAACGACGCGCCTGCCACTCCTGCCGCACCTGCCGCAAAGCCGCAGCAGGGTACCGCCGACCTCTTCACCGCCGTCTACAGCGGTCTGAAAAACGAGGGAGCCGCCGCCACAAAGCTGCTTCTCGAGAAAGAGGACGCGATGGAGATCGTCAACCAAAGGCTGATTCCCGCTCTCGACAGGGTTGGCGCGGACTTTGAGAACAAAAAAATCTTTCTTCCGCAGCTGATCCAGAGCGCAAACACCGCTCAGGCGTGCTTTGACGTGATAAAGTCCCACCTCGCCAAATCGGGCGGCGCGGGCGTTAGCAAGGGCAAAATCATCCTCGCCACCGTCAAGGGCGATATCCACGACATCGGCAAGAACATCGTCAAAACCCTGCTCGACAACTACGGCTACACCGTCGTTGACCTCGGCAGAGACGTAGACCCTCAGCTCGTCGTCGATACGGCTGTGGAGCAAAATATCACGATGGTCGGTCTCTCGGCGCTCATGACCACCACCCTCAAGAGCATGGAGGACACCATCGCGCTTATCCGCCGCACAAGGGAGCTGCAAAACCCCGACGGCTCCAGCCGCGTCACGGTATTTGTGGGCGGTGCGGTTCTGACAAAGGACTACGCCATGAAAATCGGCGCGGACTACTACTGCCGCGACGCCAAGGAGAGCGTAGACACTGCAAAGCTTGTCTTTGGAAAATAGCACATTTTCAACAGCGCGCAATATCTGCTGATTGACATTTTTCTGTACGAATGATACAATAATATTTTAGAACAGTGTTATCCGAAAGAGGGGTTTCTCGGATTGAAAGGAAAGTATAATTACCGCAAGGTGGTGCTGCTGCTTGCGGACATATTCATCATAATCACAAGCGGAGTGCTGCTCAACTACGCGCTCTCGCTGATCGGCTGGATAGGACCCGAGAGCAGCAAGGGTCTGCTCTACTACATGATCGTCAACATCCTCACCTGCGTGCTCTCGCTCGTCGTCTGCGGCGCGTACACGCGGCTGTGGCGTTACTTCAACATCAAGGACTATATAATATGCGGCGCGGCAATGGCAGGCGGCTTCACAATCGGCTTTTTGCTGCTGTTCCTGCTTGGCAGGCGGCCGAGGCTGATATTCTGGGGTCTGTTCTTTTTGACCGCGACCGTCGGAATACTGCTTTTCCGCTACCTGTTCAAGCGGACGTTTATTGACCTGACGGGAATCGGCTACCGCGAAAACGCCACGCGCACCCTCATCGTCGGCGCGGGTCAGGCAGGCAGAATGATTCTCCGCGAGATTCAGAACGCCGATTTTGACGAGAACAATCCGTCCAAAAATCTTCTCGCCGTCGGTTTTATCGACGACGACATCTTAAAGCAGGGCACAAAAATAGACCGTCTGCCCGTTCTCGGCACCTCGCCCGAAATCGAGCGCATCTGCGCCGAGTACAAGATACAGACGATCATCGTCGCGATACCCTCCTGCGAGGAGGACGAGAAGCGCAAGATACTCAACTTCTGCTCCAAGACCGACTGCGACATCAAGGTCATCCCGTACCTCAGCGAGCTGCTTTTCGGCGACGGCAACGACCTTATCGCGCAGGCTAAGGAGATCAAGATCGAGGATTTGCTCGGCAGAAAGCCCATTGAGTTTGACCGCAAAAAGATACGCGATTTCATCAGGGGCAAGGTCTGCATGATAACGGGCGGCGGCGGTTCGATCGGAAGCGAGCTTGTGCGTCAGATCGCGGCATACGAGCCTGAGCAGATAATCATTATCGATATCTACGAGAACAACGCCTACGACATTCAGCAGGAGCTTGTGCTGGAGTACGGCAGCGAGCTTAACCTCGTCACCCTCATCTCGTCCGTCCGCGACTACGACAAGATGGAGCTTATCTTCCGCAAGTATCACCCCGAGCTTGTTTTCCACGCGGCGGCTCACAAGCACGTTCCGCTGATGGAGACCGTTCCCGAGGAGGCGGTCAAGAACAACATCTTCGGCACCTTCAACGTCGCGAAGCTTTCGCAGGATTACGGCGTTAAAAAGTTCGTTATGATCTCGACCGACAAGGCGGTCAACCCGACCAACGTCATGGGTGCGACCAAGCGCGCCTGCGAGATGATAATTCAGTACATGGCGCAGAATTCGACCCAGACGGAGTACGTGACAACGCGCTTCGGCAACGTCCTCGGCTCAAACGGTTCGGTCATTCCGCTTTTCCGCAGACAGATCGAAAGCGGCAACCCCGTCACCGTCACCCATCCCGACATAATCCGCTACTTCATGACCATTCCCGAGGCTGTATCGCTCGTCCTCGAGGCAGGCGCTATGGCTAAGGGCGGCGAGATATTCGTGCTCGACATGGGCGCGCCGGTCAAGATCACCACCCTCGCAGAAAACCTCATCCGTATGTACGGCAAGGTTCCCTACAAGGACGTTCCGATCGTCTTTACGGGACTCCGCCCGGGCGAGAAGCTCTTTGAGGAGCTGCTGATGGACGAGGAAGGTCTGAAATCGACCGCGAACAAAAAGATATTCATCGGCAACCAGATCGAGATAGACCCCGGCGAGCTTCACAAAAAGCTCGATATGCTGAAAAAAGCGGCGAACGACAACGACTCCGAAAAAACAGTCGAGCTGCTCGCGGAGCTGGTTCCGACGTTCCACCACAACGGTACAGAAAAGGCAGAGGCGTAAAGCTTCTGTCTTTTTTTAGTTGGTAGTTGGTAGTTGGTAGTTGGCAGTTGGGTAGTTGGGTAGTTGGTAGTTGGGTAGTTGGTAGTTGGCAGTTGGTAGTTGGCAGTTGGTAGTTGGGTAGTTGGTAGGTGGTAGTTGAAATATAAATCGGGTGCGGGTGTCCCGCCCAAAACTCCACTCTCCACTCTAAACTCTCCACTCTCCACTCTAAACTCTCCACTCTCAGCTCTAAACTCTCCACTCTCAGCTCTTAGCTCTAAAGCTCTCCGCTCTCCACTAATCTCCTTGACTTTTGCCGCTGTTTGTGTTAAAATTGCTATGTTTACCGTGGGAAAGTAGGTAAACCCGACATTGCGGTGCGGTTTGCATAAAAACGCGCCTCAAACGCATAAAATAGTTCCTGCGAAAGGAGGATATTCGGGCTATTAGCGCCGGGACCGTAACAGGTTGACGAGGTATGGCGGTTATCGAAAGATTCGGCGGATGCCGTCACGGCTCGGTGAGTCGTAAGAGAGAAACCAAAAAGCAGAATCAAAACTGTAACAAAGCGTCTCTCACCACCGAAAAAGAATATGAGATTAAGAAAATGGAGATTTAAGATATGAGAGTTGTAATTCAGGATAACTATGACAAGATGTGCAAATGGGCTGCAAACTACATCGCAGACAAAATCAAGGCTCACAAGGAGGACCGTCCCTTTGTGCTCGGACTTCCCACCGGTTCCTCGCCCATCGGCGTTTACAAGGAGCTTTACACGATGAATCAGGCAGGCGAGCTTTCGTTCGCGAACGTCGTCACCTTCAACATGGACGAGTACCTCGGACTTCCCCGTGAGCACGACCAGAGCTACTGGTACTTTATGCACGACTACTTCTTTGACCACCTTGTCGACATGAAGCCCGAGAACATCAATATTCTCAACGGCATGACCGACGACCCCGAGGGTGAATGCGCGCGCTACGAGGAGAAAATCGCTTCCTACGGCGGTATCGACCTCTTTATGGGCGGCATCGGCGTTGACGGCCACATCGCCTTCAACGAGCCCTTCACAAGCCTTGCTTCGCGCACCGGCGTGAGAAACCTCACCACCGACACCAGAATCGTTAACTCGCGTTTCTTCGGCAACGACCCCGAGGCTGTGCCCTCTCAGGCGCTCTCCGTAGGCGTAGGCACCGTTACCGATTCCAAGGAGGTTCTCATCCTCATCAACGGCCACAACAAGGCGAGAGCTCTTGCCGCTACCGTTGAGGGCAGCGTCAGCCACAAGTGGACCTGCTCCGCACTTCAGATGCACAACGGCGCTATCATCGCCTGCGACGAGGCTGCCTGCGGCGAGCTGACTGTCGACACCTACAAATACTTCCTCGACATCGAGAAGAAGGAGAGACTTTAATGTATACTATCAAAGATATGTATGATCTCGATCATACCTTAGCGAAGGATTATCTTTCGCAGTTCACCTATCCGTGGGAGGCGCTCAAGGGTATCAAGGACTTTATCCTCGAGCTCGGTCCCACCCTCGGCGACGACTACGAGCAGAGAGCAGAGGGCGTTTGGGTTCACAAGACCGCAAAGGTTTTTGAGTCCGCATACCTCGGCGCACCCTGCATCATCGGACCTGAAACAGAGGTAAGACACGGCGCGTTCATCAGAGGCTCGGCTCTCGTCGGCGCAAACTGCGTTGTCGGCAACTCCGTTGAGCTCAAGAACGTCATCCTCTTCGACCACGTTCAGACCCCTCACTACAACTACGTAGGCGACTCCATTCTGGGTTACTTCTCCCACATGGGCGCAGGCTCGATTACCTCGAACGTAAAGTCCGACAAGAAGCTCGTCGTCGTTCACAACGGCACCGAGCACATCGAAACCGGTATCAAGAAGTTCGGCGCAATGCTGGGCGACTATGTTGAGGTAGGCTGCAACGCCGTATGCAACCCCGGCACCGTTATCGGCAGACATTCAAGCGTTTATCCCACCTCATGCGTCCGCGGCGTTATCCCCGAGAACTGCATTTTCAAGAACAGCGGCGTTGTTATAGAAAGGAAGGCTGACTGATGGGCAAGTATTTCGGAACAGACGGCTTCCGCGGCGAAGCAAACAAGAATCTGACCTTTGAGCACGCTGTGCAGATCGGCCGTTTCCTCGGCTGGTACTACGGCGCAAATCAGGGCAAAAAGGCAAAGGTTGTTATCGGCAAGGACACCCGCCGTTCATCCTATATGTTTGAGTACGCGCTGTGCACAGGCCTTATGGCGAGCGGCGCAGACGCTTATATCATGCACGTAACCACAACCCCTTCGGTTGCGTACATCACAAGAATCGACGATTTTGACTGCGGCATCATGATCTCCGCTTCTCACAACCCCTTCTACGACAACGGCATCAAGCTTCTCAACAGCAAGGGCGAGAAGATGGAGGAGGAGACCCTGCTCAAGGTAGAGGACTACATCGACGGCAAGCTCGATATCCCCGTTGCCCACAGAGCCGAGATCGGCAGAACCGTCGACTACGTAGAGGGCAGAAACCGCTACATCGGCTACCTCATCTCGATGAGCAAGTACAGCTTCAAGAACGTCAAGGTAGGTCTTGACGTTGCAAACGGCGCGTCGTGGCAGATCGCCAAGGGCGTATTCGACGCTCTCGGCGCAAAGACATATGTTATGAACAACAACCCCGACGGCTTCAACATCAACACCGACTGCGGTTCCACCCACATCGAGCACCTGCAGAAGTTCGTTGTTGACAACGGCCTCGACGTCGGTTTCGCTTACGACGGCGACGCTGACCGCTGCCTTGCCGTTGACGAGAAGGGCAACGTTGTAACGGGCGACCACATCATCTATATGTACGGCTGCTACATGAAGGAGAGAGGAAAGCTCCAGAACAACAAGGTCGTTGCGACGATCATGAGCAACTTCGGTCTGTTCAAGGCTCTCGACAAGGCGGGCATTGAGTACGACAAGACAAAGGTCGGCGACAAGTATGTTTACGAGAACATGATGCAGACCGGCAACAAGATCGGCGGCGAGGAGTCGGGACACATCATCTTCCCGACCTACGCGACAACGGGCGACGGCATTCTGACCTCGCTCAAGCTGATGGAGGTAATGCTCGCAAAGGAGAAGCCCATGAGCGAGCTTGCAGCGCCGATGGTAATGTATCCGCAGGTTCTCAAGAACGTGAGAGTAGCTTCCAAGCCCGACGCCAAGAACGACCCCGACGTACAGGCTGAGGTCGGGAAGGTAGCGGCTGCGCTGGGCGAGAACGGCAGAATCCTGCTCAGAGAGTCCGGCACAGAGCCCGTTATCCGCGTAATGGTAGAGGCAGGCTCCGACGAGGAGTGCGAGAAGTACGTAGATCAGGTAATCGACGTTATCCGCGCAAAAGGCCACATCGTAGGCTGATATAGAAAAAAGGTCTGACTTAAAGGTCGGACCTTTTTTTGTGCGCAGAGATGAAAGATAAATCAACTCAACTCTGAACACGCAACTCTCCTCAAAAAATCCCAATTTCCTCTTGCGTGACGTGACAAAATATACTATAATAATTATGTATGTAAATTTATCCGTATTATTATGGAGGAATGGGAATATGAAAGGGAAAATCGTCAGGAGACTTGCGGCGGCAGGACTATCCGCAGTTGTAGCGGCAAGCGCGGCGGCGCCGGTGTTCGCAGCCGATAAAAGCTACAAAATTTCCGCAATCAGCGATATGAATATCACGCTGCCCGACAATATAACGGTGATCGACCGCGACGCGCCCGACAGCGCCGAGTATTTTAAGCTGTTCGGGGTCGACTACAACACCGTGATGTCGCAGATGAACTCAAACAACGTCTATCTGCAGGGCATGGACAATACCGCCTCGCTGACCGTGACCGTCAGCATGAGCCGGAGCGCCGATTCGCAGGAGATAGAGAACTACAACCTCCTCAGCTCAGAGCAGCTCGGCGAGCTTGGCAGGAATTTTCTCGGTCAGCCCGAATATACGGCGTGCCGCGTTGACGACGCAGGCAAGGCGGTCACGTGGCTGAACTTCGACACGAGCATCGGCGGAGTCAAGGCGTACCTCGCAAACACGGTCTACGACGGCATGAGCATCAACGTCACCGTGCAGCGTTCGGGTGCCGACGCGACCGAGGAGGACTACACCCTGTTCACCACGGCGGTGTCGAGCGTGCACTTCGGCAATCAGGGCTTTTTGCAGAAATACTGGATGTGCTTCGCGATAGCAGCGGCGGCGCTGATGGTAATACTGGTGCTGATGATCCTGATAATCCGCACGGTGCGCTCGATCAAATCCAAAAAGAAGCTCGAAAAGGAGAACGACAAGATCCTCGAGGAGCTTTCGGGCAAATATTCTCGCCGAAACGCGGGGAAGCCCGTTCAGGAAACCGGCGATAACCCGGCCGCCACCAAGGTCATTCCCGTTCAGAACAAGAAAAGCCGCGCTGCCGAACCTGCGCCGCAGCCCCTGAGAGAGGAAGCGCAAACGCCCGGCGACGCGCGTGAATACGACCCCGACGAGCCGCGCAGTAAATTCACCGACGCGCAGCTTGCCGAGATACTCGGCGAGGAGTTCGCGACCGACGAGCCTGCCGAATACGCCGCGCAGCCCGTTTCAGCGCCCGAAGCCGTTCAGGTCTACGAGGAAATCGCCGGGGAAGAAGCTCAGGCGGTTCAGGAGAGTATTGACGACGTGCCGCAGCCCGAGCCTGAGCAGGAACCCGTTACGGAAGCGGTTCCGACAGACGTTGAGGACGACGAGGACGACGAGGACGATTTCTTTGCAGGCGCGACCTTTACCGACGGAGTGGAGGAAGATATCTACGAGCCCGAGGCGTTCGGCGACGAAGTACCCGATGAGGCTGAGGAGCCTGTAAAGACCGCGGAGCCTGACGCGCCCGGGGACGTTGAAACGGAAGAATCGGAAGAAGCTGAAGAAGCTGAAGAAGTTGAAGCGGCGGAGGAAATAGAGGAAGCCGCACAGACGATAGAAGCCGCAAGACCGGCGCGCGTTGAACCCGAACCCGTCGACGAACCGGTTGAGGAAGCGGAGGAAGAACCCGAAGAACCCGGCGAGCCGGTCGAGGAAGAAGCGGAGGAAGAGGAAGAAGAGGAAGAAGAGGAAGAAGAAACCGAAGAAGCGGAGCAGACCCGGCCGTCGGACGACGGGGAGCCTGACGAGCTTGAGGAATACATGAACGACGAGGTGCTCGTCCGCGAGAACGCCAAGTCGAATAAATTCAAGGACAGCAGCGACTTCTTTGACGAAGCGCCGCGCAAGAGCATGGGCGTGCTCAACAGCCGCGACATAGCCGACGCGGAGGAATACGACGTTATCGGCGAGGAAGAAAAACGCGCCGAGGCGGTCAAGCGCGACGCGCCCGCAAAGAAGAAAACCAAAAAGAAGAAGGGCGGCGGCTTCAAAAAGTTCGCGGCAGGCTTCTTCGGCGGCTTGAAATACTTCTTTGTGCACTGCGGCTACTTCATCATAAACGTGAGCCGCGCGATAAAGCGCAGGCATAAGATGAAAAAGCGCAAAAAGGCTGAGGAGGAGCGCCGCAGACGCGCACGCGAGCGCGCGGCAAAGCAGCGCGCAATGGCGGCTCAGCGCGAAAGACAGCAGAGAGAAAACGGCGGACTCGTTCAGGTTCACAGCCGCGACGACCGCAGACCGCCGAGCAGCGCTCAGCGCAGACCCTCGGGCAGTCAGCAGCGCAGACCGTCGGGCAGCACGCAGCGCAGACCCTCAGGCAGTCAGCAGCGCAGACCGTCGGGCAGTCCGCAGAAGCGCAGACCTTCGGGCAGTCCGCAGAAGCGCAGACCTTCGGGCAGTCAGCAAAAGCGCAGACCGCCCGAGAGAAGATAGGAGTATAGATGAAAACTGTAATAAAAAACGCAGCGGTCGTATCGCCTGCCGACGGGCTTAACGGCTGCCTCGATATTCTGATAGAGAACGGCAAAATCGCCGCGGTGGGCGAAAACCTCACAGCCGAAAACGTGATCGACGCGACGGGTCTGACCGCCGTTCCCGGTCTTGTAGATATGCACGTCCACCTGCGCGACCCCGGACAGACCGAAAAGGAGGACATCCTCACGGGCTGCCGCGCGGCTGCCGCAGGCGGAGTAACGAGCCTTCTCGCAATGCCGAACACAAATCCCACCACCGACAGCCCCGAAACCGTGCGCTGCATCCTCGATAAGGCTAAGAACGCCGACGCGAGGGTCTATGTTGCGGCGAGCGTGACGAAGGGGCTTAAAAGCGAGGAACCCACCGACCTCGACGCGCTCAGAGAAGCCGGCGCGGTGGGTCTGAGCGACGACGGACGTCCCGTTGTCAACACCGCTTATCTCAGAAACGCAATGAACCGCGCGCCAAAGCTCGGCATGACGGTCGTTGCGCACTGCGAGGACTTGTTCCTTGCGGACGGAGGAAAGATGAACGAGGGCGAAATCTCGGCGCAGCTCGGAGTCAAGGGAATCCCGGCGGCGGCTGAGGACTGCGGCACAGCGCGCGAAATCGCTCTTGCTGCAGCGGACGGCGTTCCGATCCACATCTGCCACGTCAGCACCGCAACGAGCGTTGCGCTTATCCGCGACGCAAAACGCAGAGGCGTGAAGGTCACAGCCGAGACCGCGCCGCATTACTTCTCGCTCACCGAAAGGGAGCTGCTCAAACGCGACGCCGATTACCGCATGAATCCGCCGCTGCGCACAGAAGCGGACGTAAAGGCGATAACCGAAGGTCTTCTCGACGGCACCCTCGACGCGGTGGCAACCGACCACGCGCCGCATACGCCCGGGGAAAAGGCGGACTTCGTCAAGGCTCCCAACGGCTCGATAGGCATGGAGACCTCGTTTGCCGCATCGCACACGTTCCTCGTCAAAACAGGGCTTATGAGCCTTGAACAGCTCGTCTGCAAAATGAGCGTGAACCCTGCGAAAATCCTCGGTATCCCGGCAGGAACCCTCGCAGTCGGCGCAAACGCAGATATCGCCCTCATCGATCTGAACGAGGAATGGACGGTCGACGCAGACAAGCTTCACGGCAAAAGCAAAAACACCCCCTTCAAGGGCATGAAGCTCACAGGCAGGGTCAAAATGACCATCCTCGGAGGAAAAACCGTTTTTGAGAGCTGAGAGCTAACGGCTCCCCTTGAGGGGAGCTGTCGCGCCGCTTCAAGCGGCGTGACTGAAGGGTGGAGGACAAAGGCGGATTCGTTATTATTCAATCATCGTTTTGTAAAGTATCATCTTCCGAGCCCACCCTTCCGACTCGGCATAAATGCCGAGCCACCTTTCTTTAGCAAGAACGGCAACCCTTTTGTCGCTTCGCGACATTTCCCCTAACAGGGGAATCACCTCAAAGGGGAGGCTTTAAATAACCAAACCTATGACAGAGAATAGCAACGTAAAAAATTAAAATACGCAGACAGACGCGGGCACCGATTTATGACGATACACCGCGCTGTCTACACGGAGGTAAAAAACGGAGGTAAAAATGGCACAGAAAGGTAATCTTTTGTCCGTCAGACAGGACATACGAGTTGTTGACGCTACTATTCGCGACGGAGGTCTTTGCAACGATTTCCGCTTTTCGGATAACTTTGTACGCGATTTGTATAAGGCTAATCTCAAGGCCGGCGTGGACTACATGGAGTTCGGCTATAAGGCGAGCAAGGAGATTTTTGACGAGGACGACTTCGGCAAGTGGAAGTTCTGCAACGACGACGATATCCGCGCAATTATCGGCGAGGGCAGCCCCAAAATGAAGGTCGCAGTTATGGCTGACGTCGGCAGAACCGACTTTGAGACCGACATCATCCCCAAAAACGAAAGCCCCATCGACCTCGTTCGAATCGCGACATATATCAATACCATCCCTGCCGCGGTCGAGATGATCGAATACTGCGCAAAGCAGGGCTACGAAACCACTATCAATATCATGGCGGTATCGAAGGCGAGAACGGAGGATATCAAAACCGCGCTCGAAATTCTCGGTCAGACCCCTGTTTCGTGCTTCTATATCGTAGACAGCTACGGCTCTCTCTATCCCGAGGAGGCTCGCCGCCTTGCCGAGATGTACGGAGAAATCGCCGACAGGTACGGCAAGCTCACCGGCATTCACGCACATAACAACCAGCAGCTCGCCTTCGCCAATACTATCGACGCGATGGCGTTCGGCGCAAGCTACCTCGACGCGACCGTCAACGGCATGGGCAGAGGTGCAGGCAACTGCGCGCTTGAGCTGCTTCTCGGCTTCCTCAAAAACCCGAAGTACAAGGTCAACCCAATCATCAGGTTCGTTCAGGAGAATATGAACAAGCTCCGCGAGGAGGGCGTTAAGTGGGGTTACGACATTCCCTATATGCTCACAGGTCAGTATAACACCCATCCGCGTCCGGCTATCCAGTTCGTCAGCGACAACCGCGAGGATTACTATAAGTTCGCTAACGACCTTTATGATATTATTAATAGTTAGTAGTTGGTAGTTAGTAGTTGGCAGTTGGCAGTTGGCAGTTGGCAGTTGGTAGTTGGCAGTTGGTAGTTGGTAGTTGGCAGTTGGCAGTTGGTAGTTGGCAGTTGGCAGTTGGTAGTTGGTAGCCCTTGCGGCTGTCATTCAGCAAAGACAGGCGATCACCCATGACAGGGACAAGCCCTGTCGCTACGGAATAACTAAAAATATAAAAAATTGAGGTAAAATAATGGCTTTTGACAGACTTATTGAGAAGATTATAGAAACCCGGAATCCTACCGTCGCGGGACTTGACCCTAAGCTCGATTACGTTCCCGCTTCGATCAGGAACGCCTGCTTCGAGAAGTACGGCAAAACTCTTGAGGGCGCAGCTGCCGCTCTGCTTGAGTTCAATAAAAGGCTTATCGACAGCATTTGCGACATCGTTCCCGCGGTCAAGCCGCAGGCGGCGTATTACGAGATGTACGGCTGGCAGGGCGTTAAGGCTCTCGCCGAGACCATCGCCTACGCTAAGGCGAAGGGTATGTTCGTCATCACCGACGGCAAGCGCAACGACATCGGTACCACCATGGAAGCCTACGCCACCGCCCACCTCGGCTCTACCGACGTTGCAGGCGAGAGCGTTGAGGCGTTCGGTGCAGACGCGCTCACCGTAAACGGCTACCTCGGCACCGACGGTATCAAACCCCTCGCGAAAATCTGCGCCGGGTGCGACAAGGGCATCTTCGTCCTCGTCAAGACCTCCAACCCAAGCTCCGGCGAGCTTCAGGACATGAAGCTCGAAAACGGCGCGACGGTTTATGAGCAGATGGGCAGAATGTGCGAGAGCTGGGGCGCTGACCTTATGGGAAAATACGGCTATTCGGCTGTGGGCGCTGTCGTCGGCGCGACTTACCCCGGGCAGCTCGCCGAAATGCGCGAAAAGGCTCCGCATACGTTTTTCCTCGTTCCCGGCTACGGCGCTCAGGGCGGCGGCGCTGAGGACGCCAAGAACGCCTTTGACAAGAACGGCCTCGGCGCGATAATCAACTCGAGCCGCGGAATCATGTGCGCGTGGAAAAAGCAGGGTCTTACCGAGGAGGACTTCGCCGAGGCGGCGAGAGCCGAGGCGATCAGAATGAAGGACGATATCCTCAACACGATCGGCGAAATTAAATATTAATGACAGACAGGCGCTCCGAAAGGGGCGCCTTTATTTTGAGTTGAGCGGAGAGTTAAGGGTTAAGATTTGAGTTGATGCGCCGTAATAACAAATACTACCAACTACCAACTAATTAACTGCCCAACTTATGTTAATTTTTTAACTATTGACAATCCCTGTTTAAAAGCGTATAATCATATGGTAAAATAGGGCAGTATGGGGTTATATACCGCAGTTCGCTCAAGTAATAAAAAGGGAGTTTTAGACAATGGCAAGAGTTTACAATTTTTCCGCAGGCCCGTCCATGTTACCCGAGTCTGTACTTAAAAAAGCA
>CACXAO010000008.1 GCA_902765625.1 uncultured Ruminococcus sp.
CTAAATTTTATTAATATTGTATAAATCGTTTAAAATGGCTTTGACAAGCGATTTTTTGATTATTTCACTTGAAATTTCGGCTTTTCTGCGATAATATTATAGTAATCAAAAGTGTGCCAAGATGGAAATATAAGGCGCATAATCTATGGGGAAAACAGTTTTTCGCCCGTAAAAAAAGAGGTAATTTATGAGTAACTGCGCGGTAATTCTTGCCGGAGGCGAAGGCAAGAGAATGAAATCCGACAAGCCCAAAACGCTCTCAGAGGTTCTCGGTCAGCCCATGCTTTTGTGGGTGATGAACGCCCTGAGAAAAGCCGGTATCGACGACATCTGCGTTGTGAAGGGCTACAAGAAGGAGTGCATCGAGGAATATCTCAAAACGCTCGATTTCAAGGTCGAAAGCGTGTTTCAGGCGGAGCGTCTCGGCACGGGTCACGCCGTTATGATGGCGAAGGATTTCCTTGAAAAGCACGACGGCAACGTCGTTATTCTCAACGGCGACGCGCCCTTTATGAGCGCCGAAACGATCGAAAAGTCGCTCTCTCAGCACGTTTCCACAGGCTGCGCCGCAACGGTGATTTCCGCGAGAGTGGACGACCCCGCCGGCTACGGAAGGATCGTGCGCGATGAAAACGGCAACCTCAAGGCGATCGTTGAGCACAAGGACGCCGACGAGGATACCCTCAAGATCGACGAGGTCAATTCCGGCGGCTACTGGTTCGACTGCAAAATGCTTCTCAGCGTGCTCGGCAGCATAAAGAGCGACAACAAGGCAGGCGAGTACTACCTGCCCGACGCAATCAAGCTGCTGCTTCAAAACGGCAAAACCGTGGGAGCCTACACAGCGGAGTGCAGCGACGCAGTTCTCGGCGCGAACGACCCGGCTCAGCTTGAGGAGCTTAATCAGATCGCATTAAAAAAGGGTTATTCCTGTTAAAATACAACGGCAAAGTTAATACGAGGAATCAAGGAAAAGGAGTTAAAATCAATGAATTTTCACGGCAAGGACATCAAAATCTTCGCAGGCAATTCAAATGTTGATGTGGCTCAGGGAATCGCAGGCTGTTTAGGTCTGTCTCTCGGCAAGAGCGACTGCACCCACTTCTCCGACGGCGAGATCGCGGTTTCGCTTCACGAGTCCGTAAGAGGAAGCGACTGCTTTATCGTTCAGTCAACCTGCACTCCCGTCAACGACAACCTGATGGAAATGCTCATCATGATCGACGCTATGAAGAGAGCTTCCGCGGCGAGAATCACCGCAGTTATGCCCTACTTCGGCTATGCGCGTCAGGACAGAAAGGCTAAGGCGAGAGATCCGATTTCCGCAAAGCTCTGCGCCGATATCATCACAACCGCAGGCGCTGACAGAGTTCTGACAATGGATCTTCACGCAAACCAGATCCAGGGCTTCTTCAACATCCCTGTTGACCACCTCCACGGCGCGGGTATCCTCGCCAACCACATGAAGGAGAAAATCGGCGGCAACTTCGACGATTTCATCGTTGTTTCTCCCGACCTCGGTTCCGTTACACGTTCGCGCAACTTCGCGTCAAAAATCGGCACAGGCCTCGCTATCATCGACAAGCGCAGACCCAAGGCTAACGTCTGCGAGGTTATGAACATCATCGGCGACGCAAGAGGCAAGAAGGTCATCCTCGTTGACGATATGATCGACACAGCCGGCACCCTCTGCAATGCTGCAAACGCTATCGTCGAAAAGGGCGGTGCGGTTGAGGTTTACGCCTGCGCGACCCACGCTGTTCTCTCGGGTCCCGCTATCGAGCGCATCAAGAACAGCGCGATCAAGGAGGTTATCCTCCTCGACACGATCCCGGTTCCCGAGGACAAGATGATCGACAAGTTCACCGTGCTTCCCACGGCTCCCATCTTTGCCGAGGCTATCGCGAGAATTTACAACGACAAGCCCTTTACTGCTGCGTTCAGCTAAACCGACGCATTTTTCGGCTTGTAAAGCATACAATAATACAACAACTCAGGCGGACTGTCAAAAGTCCGCCTTTGTTAACTGAACGCCTTTTTGGGCAAGTGATATAATATGTTTGGATTCAAAAAAACGGGCGGTTCCGTTGAGTACCTCGTGGTGGGCCTCGGAAACCCCGACAAAAAATACGAAAACACACGCCACAACTGCGGCTGGCTCGCTTTGGACTACATCGCAGCAAAGCGAAACTGCCGCGTCAATAAAATCAAATTCAAGAGCTTCGTCGGAGAATGTACGGTAGGCGGCAAAAGAGCTATGCTGATGAAGCCGACCACCTATATGAACAACAGCGGTCAGGCGGTTGTCGAGGCAATGAACTTCTACAAGATACCGCCCGAGAACGTGATAGTCATCTTCGACGACGTTTCGCTTCCCGTAGGGAAACTGCGCATCCGCCAAAAGGGCAGCGACGGCGGTCAGAAGGGCATGCGCAGCATAATCTACCTCAGCGGCAAGGACACGTTTCCGAGGATAAAGATCGGCATAGGCGCAAAGCCAAATCCCGACTGGGAGCTTGCCGACTGGGTTCTCTCGAAGTTTTCGAAGGACGAGATGAAGGCGCTTGAGGGGATGTTCGAAAACGCGAACGACGCGATAGACCTTATGGCGGAAGGCAGAATCGACCGCGCCATGAATATGTTTAACTGATATGAAAAAGGACTATTCGAACCGATATCAGCTGATCGACGCGTTCCGAGGCTTCGCCCTCGTCAATATGGTGCTCTATCACTTCTGCTACGATATTTTCGCGGCCTACGGTCTTGACCCCGAGTGGTTCACATACCCTTGGGTGATCGTCTGGGAACGCTTTATCTGCGTCAGCTTCATTCTGATTTCGGGTATATCGCTTCATTTTTCGTACCATCCCATAAGGCGCGGACTGATAATCAACCTCTGCGGGCTGCTTATTACCCTCGTCACCGCTTTGGTCATGCCGGAGCAGGCGGTCTGGTTCGGCGTTCTCAATCTGATCGGCTGCGCAATGCTTATCGCGGCGCTGCTGCGGAAGCTGCTGGACAAAATCAATCCCTTTTTTGGCGCAGCGCTCTCGCTGATGCTCTTCGCGGTTTTCTACGGCGTGCCCGAGAGGTACATAGGCTTTTTCAATATCAAGCTGCTGAGAGTGCCGGATTTTTTCTATCAGTTCAAGTACGCGGCGTTCCTCGGCTTTCCGGACGAAGGCTTCCGCTCGTCTGATTACTTTCCGATAATCACGTGGATTTTTATCTTTCTGCTGGGCTATTTCCTCTGGGGTATCGTCAAGCGGTATAAAAAAGAGGAGCTGTTCCGCAGGGGCTTTGCGCCGCTGAACTTCCTCGGCAGACACGCGCTGATCATCTATCTTATTCACCAACCGTTATTAATGGGAATTTGCTTCCTTATTTTCAGATATTGACAAACGACAATGAAAATGAACTTTATCGCGCAGGCGGTGGGCGGCTCGGCGCCGTTTCGCACCCTGCGCAGAAATCTTAAAACAGGACGTTCGCTCTGCGTGTCGGGACTCTCGGCGGTCTGCAAGGCGGACGTGATATTCACCCTCATTCGCGGGAATGGGGGTCAGGCTCTTTGTATCGCAGCCGACGAAAAGGAAGCGCAGACCCTATGCAACGACCTCAGCTGCATGGGCTTGCGCGCCTTTGTCTATCCCGTGCGCGACTACAATTTTCTCGATTTACAGAGCCGCTCGCACGAGTACGAGCACCTGCGGCTCAAGGTGCTGCTCAAGCTTATCGAGGAGGAGTGCGACGTTGTTATCGCCTGTCTTGACGCGGCGAGTCAGCTCACCGTGCCGCAGGACTTCCTCGCGGATATCGTGCTCTCAATGTGGGAGGGCAAGACCCTCGACCTCGACCGCGCCGTCCGCGCGCTTACGCTTCTCGGCTACGAGAGATTTGACGCGGTTGAAGGCAGCGGACAGTTCTCGCTTCGCGGCGGCATCCTCGACTTTTTCATGCCGGACGCGGACTATCCCGTGCGCGCGGAGTTCTGGGGCGACGAGATCACCGACCTGAGCTATTTCGACATAGAAACGCAGCGCAGGTTCAAGAAAGCCGGCACAATCCGCCTTACGCCCTCGACCGAGATCATCATTGAGGACAGAGAAGCGCTCGCCGAAAAAATCGTTCACAAGGCAGGGCTTCTGCGCGGCAAGGGCGTTGTAAAGGCGCGCGAAAAGCTCTACGCCGAGGCTGAGCTTATCCGCAGCGGCGCTGCGCTTTCGAACGCAGACAAATTTATCGGTCAGATTTACGACAAGCCCGAATGCCTTTTCGATTACTTCAACCGCGATTCGCTGATATTTATCTCTGAGTTCAGCAACGTCCGCGACAGGGGCAAGTCGATGGACTTCCAGAATTCCGAGCTTCTCAAGGAAGGCTTAAAGGAAGGTTTTCTGGCACGCGGCTTCGACCGTTTTCAGCTGACATACAACGAGTGCATGGAGCTTTTTGCCTCTCACGGCGTTATTTTGCTCGAAAGCTTTGTGCACGGCAGCATTGATCTGAAGCTTGCCGAGATAGTCACGTTTTCGGCAAAGCAGCTCACGCACTGGACGGGTTCCTACAAGCA
This sequence comes from uncultured Ruminococcus sp., assembly GCA_902765625.1. Taxonomy (GTDB): domain Bacteria; phylum Bacillota; class Clostridia; order Oscillospirales; family Acutalibacteraceae; genus Ruminococcoides. Next base: position 4,574 of record CACXAO010000008.1, read on the forward strand.
GCTGCGCGAGGATCTGAACGGACTCTTTACTCCCGACAGCCGCGGCGTGATTCTCGCCGGCACCGAAAAGGCGGCAAAGAATCTCTGCGACAACCTCGTTTCCGACGGCTACGACGCGGAGTTTGTCAGTTCGCTCGATAAAGCGGCAAAGGGCAGGCTCTACGTAATGACGGGCGCGCTTTCGGCAGGCTTTGAGCTGCCGGGCGAGAAATTCTTCGTCATCACCTTCGGCTACAACTCCTACCGACCCGAGCAGAAGCGCAGACGGCGCGGCAAAAAAGAGGGTCAGGAGATCTACAGCCTCTCCGAGCTTACCGCCGGCGACTACGTGGTTCACAGCGTTCACGGCATCGGCGTTTTCAGCGGCATCCGCAAAATCGACACCCACGGCGTTATCAAGGATTACATCAAAATCGACTATGCGAAGGGCGACGCGCTCTATGTGCCCGTTACCCAGCTCGACATGGTCGCAAAATACATCGGTCCTCAGGAAAGCTCGCGCGTAAAGCTCAACCGCCTCGGTTCGGGCGACTGGCAAAAGGCAAAGGCGAGGGTCAAATCCTCCGTCAAGGACATCGCAAAGGAGCTTATCGCGCTGTATTCCGCGCGTATGAAAGCCAAGGGCTACGCGTTTACGGGCGACAACGAGTGGCAGCGCGATTTTGAGGCGGCTTTTGAGTACGAGGAAACTCCCGACCAGCTCACCTGTATCCGCGAGATAAAGCGCGACATGGAGCGCACCGTGCCGATGGACAGACTGCTCTGCGGCGACGTAGGCTTCGGCAAAACAGAGGTCGCGCTGCGCGCGGCGTTCAAGTGCGTGGCTGATTCAAAGCAGTGCGCGCTGCTCTGCCCGACGACGATCCTCGCGTGGCAGCACTATCAGACCGTAACGAAGCGGTTCGAGGGCTATCCTATCCGCGTCGAGCTTCTCTCGCGATTCCGCACCGCAAAGCAGCAAAAGGAGATCCTCGAGCGGCTCAAGCGCGGCGAGGTGGACATGGTGGTCGGCACCCACCGCCTTGTTCAGAAGGACGTCGAGTTCCGCGACCTCGGTCTTGCCATTATCGACGAGGAGCAGCGCTTCGGCGTGGCTCAGAAGGAACGCTTCAAGGAGCTTGTAAAGAACGTCGACGTGCTTACGCTCTCGGCAACGCCGATTCCGCGAACGCTCAATATGGCGATGAGCGGTCTGCGCGACATGAGCGTCATCGAGGAGGCTCCGATGAACCGTCAGCCCGTCCAAACCTACGTGCTCGAGCACGACAACGCCGTTATTTACGAGGCTATCCGCCGCGAAATGCGCAGAGGCGGTCAGGTGTTCTACCTGCACAACAACGTCGAGACCATCTCGTCCTGCGCCGCGAGGATCCAAGAGGCGGTTCCCGACGCGAAAATCGCCATAGGTCACGGCAAGATGAAGGAAAACGAACTCAGCGAGGTCTGGCGGCAGATGCTCGAGCAGGAGGTCGATATCCTCGTCTGCACAACTATAATAGAAACGGGCGTGGATTTGCCCAACGCGAACACACTTATAATAGAAAACGCCGACTGCATGGGTCTGTCGCAGCTGCATCAGCTTCGCGGACGTGTCGGCAGAAGCGCACGGCGTGCCTACGCCTACTTCACCTTCCGCCGCAGCAAGGTGCTCACCGAGATCCAGCAAAAGCGGCTCGCAGCCATCCGCGAGTACACCGAATTCGGCAGCGGCTTCAAAATCGCGATGCGCGACCTCGAGCTTCGCGGCGCAGGCAACATTATGGGCGCGCAGCAGCACGGTCACATGGAGAGCGTAGGCTACGATATGTACCTCAAGCTGCTGGGCGAGGCTGTCAGCGAGGAGAGAGGCGAGCAAAAGCAGTCGCAGGACCTCGACTGCCTTATCGACATCTCCGTCGACGCGCATATTCCGGAGTATTACGTCGAGAGCCTTACGCTCAGGCTGGACGTTTACCGCCGCATAGCGGATATCCGCAGCCCGGAGGACGCCGACGACGTGCGCGACGAGCTTCGCGACCGTTTCGGAGAGATTCCGCCGTCCGTGCTCGGACTGATTGAGATCGCGCTTATCCGAAACCGCGCCTATGCGCTCGGCGTTTATGAAATCCGTCAGAACGAGGGCGTTCTTCTGCTCTATGTGAAGGAGATCAAATCGCCGGCTGTGGCAGATCTGCTGATCTCTCTTAACGGAAAAGCGACGCTTAACGCGGGTCAAAAGCCGTTTTTATCGGTAAAATGCCCCAAAGGAGAGGATTCTGTCGGCGTTTTGAAGCGCGTTTTCCGCATAAATTAGAAAATTTTCAACAAAATTTTTTTAAGATATAGACAATGACGAAAAAATTGTGTATACTAGTACAGTACGCACCCATATGTGAATGGGTGAAATTTGTGTAAGGATGGTATAAAAAATGAAACCAACGGTTAAAATCGGTTCCTTACTCCTCGCGGTAGTGATGGCGCTTTCCGCAGTGTTCGCCACAGGCTGCAGCATGAGCAAGGAATGGTCCTACAAGACAAGCGACAAGGAGCTCGCCATCGGCGTGTATATCTACTGCCTTGACCTCGCCTTCCAGCAGGCGCAGACAAAGGCAAAGGAGCTTGACGATTACGACGGCGCCAACGACAAGTGGCTCGACCTCGAAATCACCGACGACGACGGCAACACCGCTGTAGCCCGTCAGTGGATCAAGGACGATGCTCAGAAAAAATGCCTCAACTTCCTCGCGGTTGAAAAGCTCATGAAGGACGAAGGCGCTTCTGTTGACGAGGCTTCCCAGCAGGCGGCTGACGAGCAGGCTAAGACCTACTGGAACGTCGGTCAGTATGCAAACTACGGCTACATCATGCCCATGAGCAAGGAGCTTGAGCCCTACGGCATTTCCTATGACAGCTTCCGTTACTGCACCTCGCAGTATTCCGTAAACTACAGCGTGCTGTTCTCAAAGCTTTACGGCGAAGGCGGTTCCCAGGAGGTTTCCGACAGCGAGCTCGAGACATATTTCACCGAGAACTATGTTGATTACAGCTACATTCCCGTTCAGCTCTACGAGGCTTCGACCGACGAAGCAGGCGAGTCAACGAACGTCGCTTTAAGCGAAGATAAGATCGCCGAGTACACAAGCGAGTTTGAAGGCTACATCAGCGATATCGACGGCGGCAAGTCCTTTGACGACGTTGTAAGCGCATACACCGAGAAGCACGAGCTTACCGACAGTCCCGCTGTTGACAACACAGAGCAGCTTGAGAGCGTTTCGGCAGGCGACCAGATCAAGGACGCGCTCAAGGAGCTTGGCAACAACAAGGCAGTCACCGTTAAGGTAGGCGAGGGCGATTCGGCAATGCTCTATCTTGTTTACAAGAGAAACAGCGCTGATTCCGCAAAGGATTATCTCGAGAGCGAGACAAACCGCGCAGGCGTTCTCAACACAATGAAGAAGGATGATTTCGAGGATTACATCAAAAAGACTGCCGATGACCTCGATTATGAAAAGAATTCCGCTGTAGACGGCTACGATCCCAAGATGTTCTTTGTAGCCGAGGTTCCCACCACAGCGGCAGAAACAACAGCCTCTGCGGAGGAGGAAGGCTCCGCCGCCGAGGAATAACAGACCTTTCAAAAGGAGGTTTTTATGAGCAGACATACAAAAGTAATAGCAGCATTATTAACGGCAGTATTCCTGTTCAGCACAATCGGTGCAATTTCGGCTTATGCCGAGGCTGACGTCAACCAGGATCCCGATCCGGTCGTGACCGAGCAGCCCTATAATCCCGAGCCCGAGCCGACATATCCCGATATGCCCGTAGATCCCGATCCGGTCGTAACCGAGCAGCCTTACAATCCCGAACCGTACAACCCCGACCCGTATATCGACGACGGCGGCAACAGCGGCGGCGGAAGCGGCAGTGGCAGCGGCGGCAGCAGCTCAGGCAGCAATACCGGTAACAACGGCAACAACGGCAGCGGCTGGGTAGACGGCGACGGCAACGTTTTCAGCAGCCCCGAAGAGGTATATGTAGGCGGAGGTCAGAGCTATCAGCCTCCCCAGAGCACCGCGCCGTCCGCAGCGCTCTACGAAACCAAAAACAAAAAGATCGACGACAACACCCTTTCCTCCAACGACTGGGGCGATATCGCTTCTAAGCTCAAGAATGCCGGCAACACTGTTGCGGATGACGACGGCAGCGGCGATTTCACCTTCATTCAGCAGAATACCGCCAAGGAGGATAACGGTCACTGGATCATCATTGCCGGCGCAGCGTGTCTGCTGCTCAGCCTGATCGGATTTATCTATCTGATCGCTTCTGCGATCTCGCGCCGCAGAAAGCTCAAGGGCGCAATGGCTGCAGGCGGCAGTCAGGGCGGATATTACCGCGCGAACGACGATTATGACGACGGCTACAAGCCCGCCGCCAAAAAGGAAAAGACTCCGCGCAACGGCAGAAGATACAAGTAAATGAGTAAAAGAAAAACGTCTCTGAAAATTCAGGGACGTTTTTGTTTATATTACGTGAAGTATCCGAGATTGAGCTTTATCAGATAGATGATAAAGATGTGCAGAGGATAAATGAAGTAAAACAGGTATTTCAGAAAAGCTCCGCGGATAAAACCGCGTTTGCCGTTGTACAGCGAAATCGGCAGAAACGCGAGCATTGAGAAGCGGAAGTTGTTGAGAATAAGCGCCGGGAAAATCCGCAGTACCATTTGACCGCGAAGCGCGTAAAGCAGAAGAATAAAGGCAAACCCCTGCATCCAGTAATCGGCGTAGAGGTAGTAGCACACCGCCGTAAGTCCGAGCAGAGAAAGAAGCACAAGCAGCGGTTTTTCGCGGAAGCGCTCGATCGCGCACATGGCGAGGTAGCCCAGAAGCAGGGTGAAAAACACGTTTTGCACGTTGTAAAACAGCTTTCCCGTGTGTTCAAGATTGAACGGTATTTCCGAAATAACGGCAAGAGCCGCAAGACTGATTCCGTAGCGGACTTTGTTGCGGGTGTGCAGGAACCCTTCGATCAGCAGAAAGCAGAAAATCGGAAAGGCAAAACGTCCGAGATCGCGCATCAGGCGGTACAGCGTCAGCTTGTATTCTCCGATCTGAACGAGGATTATGCCTTGGTCAACGAGATGAACGCCTACATGGTCGATAAACATTGAGATCACGGCGATCAGCTTAAGCGAGCTTCCGCTGAACACCTTCCAACGGTCGGGTATCACCGCCTGCCGTATCATAACCCAAACATCCTTTGGGCGTTTTTGTACATCAGGTTATCGTAGTCCCCGGCAGGAAGCAGCGCTTTAAGCTCGTTGAAATACTGCTGATAAAGCGAGCGGTCTCCGGTTTTGTTGTGGAGGAGGGTGTCCTTGCCGTCAATCGGATTATCTGTGCCGAAGAGCATCTTTTCGCTTCCGTAGCGTTGAATAGCGTCAATCGTGGTGCTCATGGGAACCCATGTGGTGTCGCCGTAAAGATTCGGCAGCTTGCCGAGCAAATCGAGCGCGACCGAGTTGTCTGTGCCCAGATCCATGTGTACCATCACGAATTTCAGCTCAGGATGACGCTTTGCCGCGTTGTACAGGTGCGGCGACATAGCCTGCTCGCAGCCGCCTGTGTGAGATACAACCGGCAGATCGAATTCCGCAGCCAGCCTGTAAACAGGCTCAAGACGTTCGTCGTCGGGCGCGGTAAGGGAGTGGAAGGGATGCAGCTTAAAGCCGCAGATAATATCGCGGTTTTCCTTTAGAAGCGAAACAAACTCATCGTCGGGAAGCTCGTGCTGAATGCGCAGCCACGGCATTACACCCAGCCTGTCGGAATACGGACGCACAGCCTCAACGGTTTCGCGCAAAAGCTGATTCTGCGGCTTTGAAAACGGCGGAGGTACCGGGTTGCCCTGATGGTCGTTTTCTGCGCCTTCAATGTTGCTGAGAATCGTAAAGTCGATTCCGTATGCGTCCATCGAGTACAGAAGCTGGTCGATCGTCATGTCAAAGGGCGGCAGCGTTCCGATGTGCGCGTGAGTATCTATAATCATAATAGCACCTCGTTTCTTGTTGATTTGTTATTTCAATTTGCTTTTGGTCTTTTAAGATAAATGTTCTGCAGCTTGTGCACGGCAAAGGACAGTGCGGCGGAGAAAGCGATGCAGAGCAGGTAGAAATGCGGATAGCAGGTTTTCAGACCGATTTGGTTCATCACGGCGCGGAGAATGACGTGGCTGAGATACAGCTCAAGCGACGCTGCGCCTACGCTGCGCAGAAAACGGCTGCCGCCGCAACGTGTGAGAACAGCAGTTGCCGCGAACAGTACGATAAACGGGTAAAATACGGCGCCGATACGCAACGAGAATACGCCCCACAGAAAATCCGCGCGAACCCTTGTCGCAAACGAAAGCGCCGCAAAGCACGCCGCCAAAATGCACAGCAGGACGGCTTCGGCAGTGAAGCTTTCGCCGCTGCGGGCTTTTCTGCCGTACCAAGCGCCGATAATAAACGGTGCCACGCGCCAGAGCGCGATCTCAATGTTGTCGTACACGGCGGGAGAGAGAAAATGCAGCAAAAGGCATCCGGCGATCACTGCTGCAATCAGCGCGGCGGTCAAAGCGCCGGCAAGCCGTTTGTCAGGCAGGGAAATCAGGCGGTACAACAGCGGAAACAGCAGGTACAGCGGCAAAATCAGCGCGATGTACCAGACCAGCCGAACTCCCTCCGTCCAGAAAGAAATCATGGAGAAATCCGCTGAAAACCGCAGCCATCCGGTTTGCCGCAGAAGCAAATCGAGCACCGCGAAACCCGCGCCGCCAAAAATCAAATAGGCAGGCAGCACACGCGACAGGCGTTTGCGGTAAAAATCGGACAGCCGCGGATTGCCTGACATCGAGTAGAAAAGTCCCATTCCCGAGAGAAAGAGGAAAATCTCCACGCCGCTGCTGCCGAGCAAGAGGTTATATCCCCGTGCAAAAACCGCCGCAGCGCCGCCGAAGCCTGCGTCCTGTACGTCCTCGCAGTAGTGGAACAGGATTATCGAAATGATGGAAAAACCGAACAGCTCGCTGCGTACGTTTGAAATATTTGTTGTGATGCGCTGTGTTTTTTCTGATTTCATTATAAATGATTCCTTATTTATTTTGCAGAGAAAGCAGCACTGCGCACTCAATATGCTCGGTGTGAGGGAACATATCTACGGGCTGGATTTTCTGCGCCTTATAAGCGCTGTTTTCGCTGAGAAAACGCAGGTCTCTCGCTAAGGTTTCGGGGTTGCAGCTGATGTAAACCACCCTTTCGGGCGACATCTTTATGAGCGAACGCAGAAATTTTTCGCTGCTGCCGGCTCTCGGAGGATCCATGAATACAACGTCGGGACGCTCGTCCTCCTCGGCGGCGGATTCCATGAAATCGCCTGCGTCGCCCTTGTAAAAGCGGATGTTTTTCAGACTGTTGCGCTTGGCGTTCGTGATCGCGTCGCGAACCGCGTCTCCGTTCAGCTCAACGCCGATTACCCGACCGGCTCCGTTTTTTGCAGCGACGATTCCGATCGTGCCGATGCCGCAGTATGTGTCGAGCACGGTCTCGTTTCCTCTGAGGTCTGCGAATTCTATCGCCTTGCCGTAGAGGACCTCGGTCTGCACCGGATTTATCTGGTAAAAGCTCTTTGGCGAGATCCTGAACCGGCAGCCGCAGAGCACATCCTCGATATAGCCCTTGCCGTAGAGCACGGTCTGCCTTTCGCCGAGAACAAGATTCGTGCTGAGGTTGTTTACGTTCTGCACTATGGTGGTGATTTCGGGGAACTGCTTCAGAACCGCCTTTACAAAGTTGTTTTTTGAAGGAAAAACAGGCGTTCCGGTTACAAGCACAAGCATGATCTGGTTTGTTGAGAAACCGCGCCTTACGAGCACATGCCGCAGAAAGCCTCTGCCCGTGTCCTCGTTGTAGGTGCTCAGCTTGAACGACGGCAGCAGCTTCCGGACGCCTGTGATAATCCTGTCGGCGGCTTCGTCCTCGATCATGCAGCTGTCTATGCCTACGACGTGATGGGTCCCCGACTGGTAAACGCCCGAGATTATTTTTCCGCTTCTGTTGGTATAGAAAGCCGCCTGAACCTTGTTGCGGTAGTGGCAGGGGTTTTTCATGCCGATGATCGGGTCAACCTTTCCGAATCGGCGGAGCAGGCGCTCAACCTTGCGCTGCTTAAAGCGAAGCTGCTCGGGATATGAGGTGTCGAGCTGACAGCCGCCGCATTTTTTGTAGACGGGACAGCGCTGTGTTGTTGACTTTTCCATAAAATTTCCTCCGAGTTTTTCTGATTATATTCTATCATCAACAGACTTCAATTTCAAGCCGCAAAAACGCTTGACAAAAAAGTTAATTGGGAATATACTGACAATAATGACGGCAAAGGCGCTGCGGGATTAACCTGCGGCGCCCTTTTTTGAACTTACAAAAAATATCAGTTAGGAGAGTATTTTATGTCAAAGGTACCCGAAATGTTCGGAAGCATGGTATTTAACGACAAAAAAATGCAGGAAAGACTTCCCAAATCCACCTATAAGGCGCTCAAAAAGACCATTCAGGACGGCGAGCCGCTTGATATAAGCGTGGCAAACGTAGTTGCGGCTGCCATGAAGGACTGGGCGATAGAGATGGGCTGCACCCACTATACGCACTGGTTCCAGCCGATGACCGGCGTTACCGCCGAGAAGCACGACAGCTTTATTCAGCCTCACGGCGACGGCGTTATAATGGAGTTCTCCGGCAAGGAGCTTATCAAGGGAGAGCCTGACGCTTCCTCGTTCCCCAGCGGCGGTATCCGCGCTACCTTTGAGGCGAGAGGCTACACAACATGGGATCCCACTTCGCCTGCGTTTGTCCGCGACGGTTCTCTGTACATTCCCACCGCGTTCTGTTCCTATACAGGCGAGGTTCTTGACAAAAAAACTCCGCTGCTTCGCTCAATGGAGCGCATGAGCACCGAGGCGGTAAAGATCCTCCACCTTCTCGGCAAAACCGACGTTACACGCGTTACCACAACAGTAGGCCCCGAGCAGGAGTATTTCCTTATCGACAGGGAGCTTTACGATCAGAGAGAGGACCTCAAGCTCACGGGCAGAACGCTCTTCGGCGCAAAGGCGCCCAAGGGTCAGGAGCTTGACGACCACTACTTCGGCGCGATCAAGACCCGCGTTGCGGCATATATGAAGGATCTTGACGAGGAGCTGTGGCAGCTCGGCGTTCTCGCAAAGACAAAGCACAACGAGGTTGCTCCTTCGCAGCACGAGCTTGCTCCCATCTTCACCACATCGAATATCGCGAACGACCACAACGAGCTGACAATGGAGATCATGCAGAAAACCGCCGAAAAGCACGGTCTGGTATGCCTGCTCCACGAAAAGCCCTTTGCCGGCGTTAACGGCTCGGGTAAGCACAACAACTGGTCGCTCAGCACAAACCTCGGCGAAAACCTGCTCAGCCCCGGCAAGCACCCCGAAAACAACATCACCTTCCAGCTTTTCCTTGCGGCTGTTGTAAAGGCCGTAGACGAGTATCAGGACTTGCTCAGAGCTACGGTCGCCTCTGCCGGCAACGACCACAGACTCGGCGCAAACGAGGCTCCTCCGGCAATTATGTCGGTTTACCTCGGCGACGACCTCGGCGAAATGGTACAGGCTATTATCGACGGCGAAAACTACGTCAGCCACGGCAAGCAGAGAATGGAAACCGGCGTTGAGGTTCTCGCGGACTTCAAAAAGGATACCTCCGACCGCAACCGCACCTCGCCCTTTGCCTTCACCGGCAACAAGTTTGAGTTCCGTGCGCTCGGCTCGGCGCTCAATATCGGCTGTCCCAACTATATGCTCAATACAATGGTTGCCGAAGAGCTGAGTCAGTTCTATGTAGAGCTGAAGGGCGCTGAGGATATCGATTCCGCGGTTCGCTCTCTCGTCAGAAACGTGCTTACCGAGCATCAGCGCATCATCTTCAACGGCGACAACTACGCCGACGAGTGGGTTGAGGAAGCCAAAAGACGCGGTCTTTACAACCTCAAATCGCTGCCCGACGCGTTCGCTCACTTCCTCGACAGAAAAAATATCGACCTCTTTGTCAAGAACAAGATCGTCACCGAGGCAGAGTACCGCGCGCGTTACGAGATAGAGCTTGAAACCTACTGCAAGCAGATCAATATTGAGGCGCTCACCATGATCGATATGGCGAAGAAGAAGATCACTCCTGCCGTAACAGCGTTTGTAAGAGAGCTTACCGACGCCGCGCTCGCAAAGAAAGCGCTTTCGGCGGCGATTCCCACCTCCGTTGAGGAGGATCTGATCATCAGCCTTTCAAACAAGCTCGTTTGCTTCGTTAAAAAGACCTCCGAGCTTGAGGACTCGGTTCTCAACGCGGGCGATAACTCCGTAGATCCCCTTGAGAGAGCGCGCTATTTCCGTGAGAATATCTTTGCCAAGATGCAGGAGCTTCGCGCGGTGGGCGATTCCATGGAGACCGAAACCGCAGCCGATTTCTGGCCGTATCCCTCATATACGGAGCTTCTTTTCGGCGTTTAAGGTTTTTTTGTACAACGTGACAAGGCGGAAAATACTTTTGACGGCATTTTTGACTCGATAGACAAATTTAGTCCGAATAGTTGTAAAAATAGAATAAAAACCAATCCGAATTATTGAAATCTTTAGTACAGAGAAGTATATAATCTGGGTTATGTTGCGCTAAAATTAGATGTAATTTGCAAAAAACACTTTACAAACCAAATCATTAGTGATATAATCTATACGTAAATTCATCGAAAATGGTTTTCAGCGGTTCTGTAACCGTTTTCTGAGGATTACATAAATTACTCAAAAGGTGGTAGAAAACAATGAAAAAGTTATCCGCAATCTTCGTTGCACTTCTTCTCGTTGCCGTATCCGCTGTTTCAGCTTTTGCTGCCGGTATCAATGACAATGAGCAGAAGGTTCTTGACGAATTAAAGACCAGTGTTAAGATGCAGGGTACTGAGATGTACTTGCCCGAAGCTTATGTAAATCAGGCTGAGAACTTCTTTAACACTATTGACATGACTGAAGATCAGGCTGATAAGGTTCTCTCCGTTATCAAGAGCGGCAAGACCCAGCTTGAGGCTACAGGCGCAAAGAATATTGCTGATTGCACAACTGCTCAGAAGAAGGAGCTCATGACTACTCTCAAAAACGTAATGGCTCCCGTAAACGGCACTGCTTCCTATGATAAGACCACAGGTGAGATTACCCTTAAGTCTGAGAGCGGCGAGGTTATCTTCAAGGCTGTTCCTACTCTCGTAGAAAAAGGCAGCAGCAAGGGCGAGGACGTTAACGGCAAGACCACAGACGGCGGCGTTGTTAAGACAACAGGCGCTTCTGCTAACACCATGACCTTCGTTATCATCGGTGCAGCTGCAGTTCTCGTTATCGCAGGCGGCGCTTTCTTCGTAATTAAGAAGAGAGGCTAATGTCCGGTCAAAACAGACACAGGCACAATAAAAAAGTTGGTGGGAAGAGTTTTGTGATTCTTCCCATTATCTTTTGTCTCGGAATATTTTTGGTGATATACGCGGCGCTTGTTCCTTCTGTCAGACCCTTTGTCGCTGCGGCAGGCATGGTGTTTTCTGACTCAGAAAAAGACTACTCTACCGAATATAAGAATATTTTTGTGCCTGTAAAGGAAAACGAAACGGTAGAGACGGTTACCAACGCGGAGGGTGAAGCTGAGGTTAAATCCGAGGTGGTTGAATATCCCAACTACGGAAACCAGTTCGGCGATATCAGCATTCCCGACTGCGGTATCGAATGTCCTCTGTTCATGGGCGACGGCGACGTTGCGCTCAACAACGGCGTAGGCATCTATTACGGAAGCTTTGTTCCGGGCTACGGCGGCACTACGCTTATTGCAGGACACAACAACACATATTTCAACGGCCTAAAAAATGCCGCGCCGGGTCAGGAGATAACCATCAGAACCAGCTACGGCAATTATAAGTATACGATCAGAGATACGGCGGTAAAGGAGGCTCTCGACACAACGGCATACGATTTATCCGCCGACTATGAAAATCTGGTTTTGTACACATGCTATCCTTTTGACGAGATCGGTCTTACAAGCAAGAGATTCTTTGTTTACGCCGATCTGACCGAGGGTGTTTCCATTGAGAAAACGGCAGCAGACTGAGAGGTATTATGAGCAAAAAACCATTGAGCAAAAAATTTCGCGATGTTTTGTTTAGCGTTCTTTCGTTTATTCTGGCGCTGTTTCTTTTTCTGAATTCACTCTGCATTTTGATCTCCGTATTTGTGTTCAACAAAAACGTCTGGCTGGATCAGATGAATGCGTCAAACTACTATTCCGACAAAACGGATGAGATCAAAAACAAGCTTGTTAATCTCGGTAACGCGAGCGGCTTGCCGGCAGAGTTTTTTGACAGAGTAGTCGATTCTATTCAGGTTTCGAACGATACCGAAAATTATCTGGACGCGTACTTTAACGGCAGCAACGATCTGATTGATACGACCGCCTTCAAGCAGACGTTTTACACTCAGCTTGATGAGTATGTCAAGGAGAAAAACGCTAAGATCGACGATTCAAATGTCGATTATCTGGTAAAAAACGCAGAGCACATTTATGCGAGAAGCCTTGAGATCCCGCTTTTCTACCGTCTTTTTGCGTATTTTCAGGCGTTAAAGGGCTGGCTGCCTGTCGTTATCGCGGTTATTTCGGCGCTTTCGCTTGCGATCGTGCTGATTTTGCTGTTCGGCAATAAATGGAAGCACCGCGCCTTTAAGTACTACTATTACGCGTGCGCAGGAGCGTTTCTGTCGCTGATTGCGTCGTCGATAATTATGACCGCGGTCGGCGGCCTCAGGAAGATCGTTCTCGAATCCAGAGCGCTTTACAACGTTGCGGTCACATGCGGTACAAGCGTTACGGTCGCGTTATGGGTGATATGCGGATTTTTCTTCATCACGGCGTTCGTAATGTTCTTCATTTACCGCACGATGTTCTTTAAGTCGTTGTCGTCCGACTGACAAAACTGAACTTTTATATACAGCTTTTCGGCATGTTTTATGGCCGAAAAGTTGTTTTTTCATTTAAAAGTCAAGAGATTTTTAGGCGGTTTTTTTCTTAAAAAATCCGGCTGAGGTAGAAAGCACCAATAAATTGTATATTGCTGTAATTAAAATCAGCTAAACAGAGAATTATTTACTAAAGCAGTTAATTGTCGGCACTTTGCTTGAATTTTTCGCACCGTTATTGTATAATTAAAGGCAGGGCAAAATAGGATTTGTTTGTTATTTTCAGAAAGGTGAGTGAATTGAATGGAAGAAAAAGATGAAATCCTTATTTCACCAAAAATGATATTTGATGTTCTCAAAAAGAACTTGGTTTTGATAATCGTAACGGTTCTTTTGTTTTCGCTCGGAGCTTTCTTTTATACTAACTTTTTGGTAAAGAAGCATTACACCTCAAGTATTTCTCTTTACGTTGAAACCGTTGAGCTGCAGCAGGATACTCCGAACAGCGCGGTATACTCGCTCAATATGCAGAACTACGCTTTAAAGCTTGTTAATACCTACATCAGAATGCTCGACACCAATACGTTTTACACCAAGCTTTCGACCGAGCTTAACGAGAAATATACTCCGGCTCAGCTGAGCAGCATGATAACCTTCGTCAGCGACGAAACTACCGAGGTATTCGACGTTAAGGTGGTTTCCGAATCGCCGACTGAATCAAAGAAAATCGCAGACACGATCGCCGAGGTTGCGCCGGAAACGATTTCCAACCTCAAGTCAAACGCAAAGCTCAAGGTCTGTGACGAAGCCCAGCTTCCGACCAAGCATTCGTCGCCGAGCGTAGGCAGAAATGTAATTCTCGCATTCGTGATCGGTTTGGTGCTTTCTCTTGCGGTTGCGTTTATCAGACACTTTGCTGACAAGAAGATCAAGTTTGACGATGAAATGACGACAATCCTCAATATTCCGGTACTGGCAGCAATTCCGAGCTTTGACACTTATATAAACCAGAAGGGCAAAAATGGAGGCGCGAAGGATAATGGCAAAGAATAATAAAACCGAGAGAAAGAGAACGGATAATCTGCTCAACATGGAAGCCATTGCTTTCCAGATCAGAGAGTCCTATAAGACAGCCAGAACAAACATAGCGTATTCCATCATCAAAAAGGGCTGCAAAAAGATCTCCTTTACCAGCGCGAACAAGAGTGAGGGTAAAACGGTTACCTCCGTCAATATCGCAATCGCTCTTGCGCAGCAGGTCAACACAAGGGTATTGATCATCGACTGCGACCTCAGAAGACCGCAGATCCACAACGTGCTTTCGATCGAGTTTGCTCCCGGCCTTACAAACTACCTCAACGGCGAGTGCGGCAAGGAGGATATCGTTCGCAGCACCAAGATAAACAATCTCTATGCTATCACCTACGGCGCTGTACCACCGAACCCTTCGGAGCTTCTTTCGAGCGGCAGCATGCTTGAGTTTATTAAGGAGCTTGAGAATGAGTACGACTACATCATCTTCGATACTCCTCCCGTAGGCGTTGTTATCGACTCGCTGCCTCTGGTTAAGCAGTCAGACGGCGTTGTACTCGTTATAAAACACAATTCAACAACATATCCCGATCTGAGAAAAGTTATCAATACGCTCAACAGAAACGGCGGAAAGATCCTCGGCGTAATTGTCAACAACGTTGATTCGTCAAGGACGCATAAGTACGGTAAGGGTTACGGTTATGGCTATGGCTATGGATACGGTTATTAATTCAACGCGCCGCAGTGCTTATTCAAATGTAAGCGGCTTTTCAGAGGGAATAGGGATTAGAAAAGAAAAAATGGAAAAACAATTTATGCGGAAAGACGTAATTAACAACGGAGTGAAATACTACGTTGAGGAAAGAAAATTTTATAATATCATAAAGCGTGTTTTCGATTTTACCGTTGCTGTGCTTTTTGTCGTTGTTTTTTTCTGGTTATTTCTCGGTATTGCCATTGCGATCAAAATCGATGACGGCGGTCCTGTATTTTATGTCAGCAACAGAGTCGGAATTTTCGGCAGGGAATTTAAGTTCTATAAATTCCGCAGCATGAGAGTCGACGCGGACGAGATTTTTGAATCTATCAAGGATCAGAACGAGACAGAGGGAGAGCTTTTTAAGATGAAAAAGGATCCCAGAGTCACCAGAGTCGGCAGATTTCTCAGACGCACCAGCATGGATGAGCTGCCCCAGTTTTTCAACATAATCAAGGGCGACATAAGCTTTGTGGGTCCGCGTTCTCCGCTTCCCAGAGAGGTAGTTAACTACACGGACTATTCCATGCAGAGATTGTCGGTTATCGGCGGCCTTACCTGCTACTGGCAAATCAGCGGACGCAGCGAGATAGATTTCAGCGGAATGGTTGACCTTGATTACAAGTATATCAAGGACAGAAGCGTTCTCACCGATTTGAAAATTCTTATACGCACCCCCATAGCGGTTATCAGGGGAGATGGCGCGTACTAATTGAATATTTGTCGGTATAATCAAACGCCGAAGCAGCCTTTAACTGCTTCGGCGTGTCTTTATTTTTCCTGTTTTTTGTAGTTCCTCAGGCTTTTGTATTCGCGAACCAGCTTTTTACGGGTTATAAACAACCCCTTGAACGGGCGGAATATCAGCAAAAACGGATATAATATCCTGTGACGGTACACAACGGGGTGGAATTGCTCGAGCGTTTTTTCGTCCGGAAAAAGCCTCTTTCGCACATAGCGGAATTTTGACGTTAAGCTGTCGTCGCTGTTTAGCTTTACAGCCATCAGGTTTTCGTCTGTACCGTGACAGCAGGAGCCGATATAGTACTCAAGCTCCTTTTGCTCGGTTTCATTCAGCGTGGAGAATGAGAACGTCTTTTGCGCAAGTCTTCGGGTTCTTTCCTCAAAGTCCTTTATGCCCATTGAGTCAAGCTCTGAGGCGATATAATCTTTGTTGAGAGAACTGCTGTGGTTTTTGTTGAATACATATATATCCAACAGCGAACGGAGTCCCGTTCCGGCTTTTATATAGTGCTTGTACAGGTGGCAGACGAGATAAACGTACAGATCCTCGTCGGACATATGATAGCCTGACCCATTGTTTTCGTCCTTGATGAGTTTGCTTTTTATATCCTTGTATTTTTCGTGCAGATCTGGGAAGAGAAAGCGGTTGAATAACTCGCGGTGCATCTCAAATGAAAGCTGTTTTTTCTTGTAGACGTCGTGGTTGTCCCTTCCGAACTCCGTGTTTTTATAGCCGAGGGATATCATGATGTCGCGCACCTGCTTCATCCTTCCAGCGTCGCAGAGAATATCGTTGTCAGACATCTCGCGCATGGCGGAAATGGGGTATTCGTTCTTGAGGATGATGCCCTTGAGCGGAAGGTACCATATTCCGTTTCTTTCAAGCTCTCTGAGAACGTCGTCGCGCGCGGCGTTAAAAAGAATCTGGTTGCGGGTGGCGTTGCCGTACGCGGTCAACCAAAGCGGAGTAAGCGGCATAGCGCTCTTTAGCGCATACGCCGCTGCGGCGGATAACATATGGAGATTTGCCAGATTGTTGACAGCTTCCATATCCATCATGCAGCATTTGTCCAAATCCGGCTTTTTTTTGTTTACCGCGCAGGAAACCAGATAAATCAAATCCGCCGCGGTGCGATTAGTGTTTTCCTGAATCATAATACGGTTTTCTGCTTCCTAAAAAAATCTGACTGTGTTATCAGTCTCTGCGGAATAAATCTCTGGTATAGATTTTTTCCTCCACGTCTCCGAGAACATTTTTGTCAAAGCGGTTCGCCAGAATAACGTCGGACTCCGCCTTGAATTTTTCGAGGTCATTGACAACAAGAGAGTTAAAGAACCTGCTTCCGTCCTCGAGCGTAGGCTCGTAGATAATGATCGGAATGCCTTTTGCCTTGATACGTTTCATAACGCCCTGAATAGCGGAGGCGCGGAAGTTGTCGGAGTTTGACTTCATGGTAAGACGGTAGACGCCGACTGTATTTGGCTGCTTGTCGATGATCTGATCCGCGATAAAATCCTTGCGGACGGAGTTTGACTTTACAACAGCCTCTATCATGGTTTGAGGAACGTCCCTGTAGTTCGCGAGCAGCTGCTTGGTATCCTTGGGCAGGCAGTAGCCGCCGTAGCCGAAGGACGGATTGTTATAGTGCGAGCCAATACGGGGATCCATGCAAACGCCGTCAATAATCATCTGAGCATCAAGCCCTTTTGACTGAGCATAGGTGTCAAGCTCATTGAAGTAGCTCACGCGCACCGCGAGGTAGGTGTTTGCGAAGAGCTTAATAGCCTCTGCCTCGGTGGGACGCGCAATAAGGATAGGAATATTCTGTTCAGACTGTCCGGCTCTCTTTTCTTCGGTTCTGGCTCCTTCAAGCAGAAGCTGAGCGAATTGCGCTGCGGTTTCTTTTTGATCGTCGTCAGCGCCGACAACAATGCGCGAGGGATGAAGGTTGTCGTAAAGCGCCTTGGATTCTCTGAGAAATTCAGGTGAAAAGATAATGTTGTCAACGCCGTATTTTTTCTTTACGCTTTCAGTGTATCCAACCGGAATGGTGGATTTTATCACCATCATAACACCCGGATTGACCTTAAGAGTCCACTCGATGGCGTCCTCAACGGCTGAGGTGTCAAAAAAGTGATTTTTGTCGTCATAGTTTGTGGGAGTGGCGATGATGACAAGCTCTGCGGAAGCGTATGCCGCAGCCTTGTCGGTGGTTGTGCTCAGGCTGAGCCTGCGCTCGCCCGCGTTTGCCTCCCTGAAAAATCTTTCGATCTCGTCGTCCTGAATGGGACTGATGAATTTGTTGAGCTTATCAGCCTTTGCCTGAGTGGTTGTAATGGCGGTTACCTCGTGGTTCTGAGCCAAAAGCACAGCCAGCGAAAGTCCGACATAGCCTACGCCTGCTACCGTAATTTTCATGATTTCTGACCTCCGCAATATTCCTTGTACCATTCGGCAAAGCTTCGCAGACCTTCGCGAATGCCGATTTTGGGAGTAAAGCCGTAATCTCGTTCAAGCGCGGCGGAATCCGCGTATGTAACGGGAACGTCGCCGGGCTGCATTCCTACAAGCTCTCTGTGTGCCTCAAAGTCGTAATCAGCGGGAAGTACCTCTGCTCTGACAAGCTCTTCCTGAAGGGTGCTTATATAATCGAGCAGGTTTTCGGGAGTGCCGCCGCCGATGTTGTAGACATCGTAGGGAGGAACAGGCAGACCGTCTTCGCCGACAGCCTTTTCGGGAGCGCCGAGCATTACACGGTAAACGCCCTCTACGATATCGTCGATGTAGGTGAAGTCGCGTTTGCAGTTGCCGTAGTTGAAAATCTGAATAGTATCGCCTTTTTCGAGCTTTTGGGTCGCGCTGAAATAGAACATATCGGGCCGTCCGGCGGGACCGTAAACCGTAAAGAAGCGAAGTCCGGTAGAAGGAATGTTGTAGAGCTTTGAGTAGCTGTGAGCCAGCAGCTCGTTGCTCTTTTTGGTTGCCGCGTAAAGGCTTACGGGGTTGTCTACCATATCCTCAACCGCAAACGGAACCTTTTTGTTTCCGCCGTAAACGCTTGAGCTTGAGGCGTAAACAAGATGCTCCACGGGATTGTGGCGGCATGCCTCAAGAATATTGAAAAAGCCGATGATGTTGCTCTCAATGTACACGTCGGGGTGGTCGATCGAGTAGCGCACGCCTGCCTGAGCGGCGAGGTTGACTACGACCGCAGGCTTGTATTCGGCAAACACCTTGTCTACCAGAGCCTTGTCAGCCAGATTTCCGCGGACGAAAACATGCTTTACCGGGGATTTTTCGGCTGCCTTTTCGATCAGGGAGAGTCTGTACTCCTTGAGCTTAGGGTCGTAGTAGTCGTTCATCGAGTCGAATGAAACGACCGTACCGGAGGTCATTTCTCCGAGAAGTCTGAGCACCAGATTGGCGCCGATAAAACCGGGCGAGCCGGTTACGAGAATAGTTTTGTTATCGAGTTCGATCTTAGTCTTTGACACTGTTTTTTCCTCGTTTTCGTCGGTTATTCACGCTTCGTCTGAGCCGAAGAATCTGTCCTCAAGCATGAGGCAGAGGCAATGGTAGATGGGCAGATGAAGCTCCTGTATCATGTAGGTTTCGGTGCTGGGCGCCTGAATGCAAACGTCTGCAAGCTCTCCGAGTCTGCTGTCCTTTTCGCCTGTAAGACCCACTACCTTCATGCCCTTTGCCTTGGCTGCAACGGCGGCAAAAAGTACGTTCTTGCTGTTCCCCGAGGTCGAAATGCCGAGGAACACGTCTCCCTGTCTGCCCAGGCCGTTGATCTGCTGAGCAAAGCAGAGAAGAGGCTCGCAGTCGTTCATATATGCTGTGGTAAGAGCAATGTGACCGTCGAGCGCTACTGCAGGCAATGCGCCCTGCAAATTCTCGGCAAGCACCGTGCCCAGCTCGCTGTCTACTGCCTTGAGCTTTTCGGCAAAGTCCGCCTTCGGCTTTCTGGGGAGCTTGAAGCCCTTCATCAGCTCGCCGACGATATGCTCTGAATCCGCCGCGGAACCTCCGTTGCCCACAACGAGAAGCTTGTTGCCGTCGGCATAGGATTTCTCCATGATCTCGTAGGCGGCGATAACGTCCTGTCTGACGCTTTCGAGAGAGGGATAGCGTTCTATCAGTAAATCAACGTGTCCGGTAATTTTTTCGGTAACCATAAGAATCTTCCTTTCTGTATTAAAGGTAATTTTTCGTAAAGTCATTCAGGCTTTTTACCTCAGCCGTCTGACCGAAATCTCCTGTGCCGATAAGGGCGGTGCGGCAGCCTGCCGAGCGTCCCGCGGCAATATCGTTTTCACTGTCGCCGACCATCCAAGAGCTGCTCAGGTCAATGTTAAAGTCCTTTGCGGCGTCAAGCAGCATGCCGGGCTTTGGCTTGCGGCAGTCGCAGTCAAATTTAAGCTCGGGAATCTCGCCCTCGTAGCCCTTGTGGGGGTGGTGGGGACAATAGTAGATCGCGTCGAGATACGCTCCTTCAAGTCCCAGCAGGGTCTCGAGCTTGTTGTGGATCTCCTCCAGTTCGCTGACCGTGACCTCGCCCCGTGCGATAACGGGCTGATTAGTCACGACGACCGCGAGATAACCCGACGAGTTGATTCTTTTAACAGCCTCGGCTGCGCCTTCGATCAGCGTCAGCTCGTCGGTGCTTCTGAGAAAGCCCACGTAGCGGTTAAGCGTGCCGTCGCGGTCGAGGAATACCGCCTTCTGGCGGTTGCTGAGGTTCTTTGCCTGAACCCTGCCCTCGCGGTAATCGCGGCAGACGCTCTCGTACCTGTCGGGCGTTCCCATATCCTTAACGTATTCGGGACTGTCGTAGCAGAACATCATTCCGCTGCCTGCAAGCGGCTTGAGCAGCTGACGGTCTAAGTCGACCTTGACGATCTTTCCGTTTTCACCGGGCTGACCGACCGCGTCGGGATCGATACCGGCAGTTTCGAAAATTCGCGGACTGATAATATGCAGACCTGCGTTCACGCGGTTTCTGTACCACTGAGGACGGCTGTCCTCCTTTGCGAGCCATTCGAGCACAGCGGAGTTTTCGTCCGCAATCAGCAGACCGCTGTCGTAGGGATGGCTGTTGGGGTGGGTGAAAAGCGTGACCGCCGCGTTTTTCTCACGGTGATAACGCAGCATTCTGAGAAAATCCACGTCGAACACCGCGTCGGCGTTCAGCAGCAGAAAATCCTCCGTGAGCTTGTCTTTCATTTTGAAGAGAGCGCCTGCGTTGCCGAGAGGCTGCTTTTCTTCGAAATATTCGATTGATACGCCGAAGGGCTCTCCCGTTGCGGGCGAAATACCGCTGCCGTCGCCGAAATAGTCCATAATAATATGACCGAGATGGCTTACGGTGATGATGATATCGGTAAAGCCCTGACGTTTGAGACATTCAATTTCGCGTTCCAAAACCGGTTTTCCGTCGATCTTAATCATCGGCTTCGGAATATCTGAGGCGACCGACGAGATTCTCGTGCCCTTGCCTCCTGCCATAATCACTGTTTTCATAACACACATCGCTTTCGTCCCGGGATCATTCCCAGATAATAACCTCGCATTCGAGCTTTTGGAAGGTCATTTTGTGCAGCCTTTTGCACTGTCTGATAAGTTTCATGGCGTCGTCAAATGTTCCGCCGCCTTCGTTATAAATCCAGTTTGCGTTGTTCGACGCAAATTTCACCTTGCCCGAATACTTGAAAATGCGCTTTTTGTACAGCGTTGAGATCGTTCTGAGAAGCGGTCCGCAGAATCTCATAAAGCAGCTGCCGAAGCAGCCCTTGCCGTACTCAAAGTTCTTTTTGCAGTGCTCGCGTCTTTTTTGGATTCTGGCGGCTGCGTCGCCGCGGTCAACCTCCCGGCAGGTTATCTGCGCGCCGAGGATAATGTATTTATTGTTTTTGAACACGGAGGTTCGGTGTCCGAAGGCGCATTCCTCAGCCGAAAGGGTCACGATTTTTCCCGTTTCAAGCTCGAGCGCCTTTACGGAATCGATAAATTCGCTTATGGTGAACAGCGGAGCGCTTTCTCTGCCTATTCCGGCGTTCATGTAGATTATGCCGCCGAACAGCGCCGGAAGTCCGATAAGCTCCTCAAAGCCGCCGTAGCCGAGCTTGTTTACAAAGGAAATCACCTTTTGAATGCGGTTTGACGCGCCGAAATAAAACGTGCCGTCTTTGAGCTGCGTCATTTCCTTGCACGCCTTCGACATGACGATAACCTCGGGAAATTCGCGCTTGTCGTTTATCAGAAGATTAGAGCCGCCCGAAATCACATAGACCTTGTGATCTCTGTCGTAAATCTCCTTTGCCTTTTTTGTAAGCTCCGCCTCGGTTTCGGGGATATACAGCTTGCCTGCGGGGCCTCCGATATGGAAGGTAGTGCGCTTTCCGAGCGGTTCGTTATTTAATACGATCATAATTCTTTCCTCATGCTTCCTGAGATTTTTGGGGCTTCCTGCGTTTGAGCTGTTTCGCGAGCTTCAGACAGTACGGATTTACCAGCAGGTTGACCGCAACGCCGAGCACGGCGCAGACAATGCCGACGGGTATTCCGTAGAGAATCAAATCCAGATAGGAATGGATCGGCAGCTCGAAAAATTGGCTTATTACTGCCACAACGGCAAACAAAGCGTAATTTGAGCCTAAAATCTTTATTGTGTTCCAGTAGGAGCGGTTCATTATCTTTTTGTCGGCGAGATACGCGCAGTATATAACCTTAATGGGCAGCGCGATGACCGTCGCGAACAGTACGCCGATAATTCCGAAGAAAAATACCAGCACTACCGACGCTATGATGTTTGTAAAAGCCTCGATAAGCGAGATAATGCTCACCTGTTTTGCGTAGCCGGCAACGCCCGTCAGGTTTCCGGTGACGTTTCTGCTCCACGAGAGCAGCTGCACCATCGAAAACAGCACCGGCATAGCCGCGTAAATGTAGTTGATGTCGTTTACGCCGCGCGTATACAGCTGCACGAACGGCAAAATCAGCACATAGGCTATGCTGACCATAATAGTCATCGAGCCTACAAAGAGCGACATAAAGCTGTCGTGTACCTTGGGATAAAGCGCTCTGTCCTTGTGATAGGTCTGACCCAGCATGTAGTTTACGCTGGTGTAAACCGCGTTGAGCAGAACGTTAAGGCTTGTAAATATAAGATTGTACACCGAGTACACGCTTGCAAGCTGCGTGCTGACAAACATGGACAGTACTATCATATCCGTGGAGGAGAACAGCGTCCACGCAAGCTCTGTAATAATAAACGAGTTTCTGTCCTTGAGCTTGACGGAGCGCGGCGTTTTGCGGTAATGCAGCCACGGGTAGTTTTTTCTGAAATAGAAGGTGTAGAAGAACACCTTTACGATGGTAATTAGGAAGTAAATGAGCTGCAAAAAGGCGATGTTCATTCCGAAATACGCCATGAAGATTTTTACGCCGTAGCTGAGCGATTTGTTGACCACCGTTACGCCGTTGTTAACGTAACCTCTGCCGTCTGCCATGAGTATGACGGTTTGGGTCTGAATGAAATAGAAGGTTACAACGCCCGACATACCCTCGAAGAATACAATCAGGAACACCGTGAGGTAGTCTACGTCTGTTTTGAGGATAAGCGGCAGGAGCACAGACAAAAGGATAACGCCGATTCCGTAGAAAAGGGTAATTCTTCTGAAATACGAGCGCGCTATGGATGCGACCTCCGAAATACCATTTTTGTCGTTTTTGATGATCGGTTTGTAGAGAGCGTTTTTAGCCGCCTGACCGATGCCTGCCTCAAGCAGCGCCATGTACGAGAAAATCTGGGTAATAGTGCTGACTAATCCGTTTACGTCGGAGCCGTAGCTTGAAATCATCATTCTGGGAACGATCAAGCCCAGCGCGAGGATAATCAGCTGTCCGCCGAAGCCGAACACTACATTTTTTATAAACTTTGATTTATTCAAGAAATCACCGGTTTCGTTTATTATTCCGCAGCTTCGGCGGGGAGCGCAAGAGCCGATTCAAGGTAGCTGAACGACTTTTCTCTCATCTGCCGCAGAATTGCGTTTACCTCGCGGTAATCGATATCCTTTTTCGCGATATCTCTGATGTTGTCCGCGCTGCGCAGGAGCCTGTCCTCAAGATGAAACTGTCTGAGCAGCTCCTCGACCTTGCTGTTGTTGTTTGTAAGCACGACAAAATTCCTGCGCTTGTTGATCGCGTAGGCGGTGCCGTGAAAGGTGCTTGTTACAATCAGCTCGGCGTCCTCGTAGGCGTAAAACGGACTGCCGTTTTTGGAGTGGATCGATTTGTCGCACCAGTGGATGTTCTGACCGACGGATATCAGCTCGCAGCCGTTTTCCTTTGCGTAAGCGCGAAGCTTTTTCTGATCCTCGGGACCGATATGAACCTCAAAGGTGTAGACGGCGATGTATTTCTTTTTGCGCTTATAGCCTGTATCGGGCGCGTCGGAAAGCAGGGTGGGGTCGAGAACGATCTCGGCAGAGCTGCCTGTAAGCTCCTCGATCAAGTCGCGCGATTTGACGTCGCGCACACCGAAGGCGTCTGTTTTTTTCAGCATTTCCAGATACTCGGGATGCTCTCCGAAGTCCTCTTCTGAGGCGTTGTTTACCGACGGGGCGTATGCGATCTTTTTAGCCGAAACGCCGTCGCCGAAGAAAAACGGAATGCGGCAGTCGGGTCGCTTAATGTTCCAGATTTCGTCGCTGCCCATAACGCAGACGTCGCAGTCTGTCTGAGGTGAAGAAGGAAGCTTTCGCCAGTTTGATTTCGATTTTGCCGCCTCCGTGTACTCAAACAGCACCGTTTTGATATTTCTCAGCGGATGCTTTACGTTGACTCTGAGATTGTGCTTGATTCTCTTAAAAGGAGTTTTGAAATAATTCCACTTTCTGGCTTTTTTGTCGATAAAGCTGACGCTGCCGTAAGCGCCCAGCGCTTCGTACAGGCATTTTGCCTGCAAAAAGCTTCCGTGGTTATAGCTGCCGTATACTGTTATTATTTTGATATTCTTCATCTGACTCCACCTGATTATTATTAAGCGTCTTGTCCGCGGAAGTGAATTCGCAGCCGTACATTACAACCACATAGTAGATCTGAGCCGACATGAACCAGAAGTTCTTTGAAACGATACACATCAGCATTGTTGCGGCAAGCGAACCGATAACATAGAATCTGACCTTGCGGCTGGTGATGTACCTGATTTTCTGCAGCATATTCTTGAACATCCACAGATACATAACCAAACCGACAGCGCCGTACTTGTAAAGCGTCTCGAGGTAGTTGCTGTGCGGGTGGGTGGTGTAGGAGAACCAGTGGGGAATCGACATCTGTTCAATATCGCCGTAGCCGATAACCCAGTGCAGACCCTTGATATTTTTGAGAACCCACGTCCAGATTTCGGTTCTTCCCGAGAAGGTGAGGTCTTTTTTGAGCAGGTTTTCAACAATGAACTGTAAGCCGGCGTAGTTTTGAATAAAGTAGAACAATACCGAGAATAACAGCAGACCGATAGCGAGATACCGGAAGAACTTGTCGGATCTGAAAAACAAAGAGCCTGTGATTATGATGAAAAACACCATCATTCCGAGAATAGAGGTAGATACCCACTGCTCGATAACAAAGTAAACGCCTGAACCGATGCACAGTACGAACCATATCCTGTCAGCCAGTCCGCCGACATACACCGCCATAATATTAAAGAACAGCGCGTAGATAATATACTGGTCGATGGTAACGCGCATTCCGAGGAAGAAGTTGTACTCGTTTATGTAAACAGGGTTCTTTCCGAAGCACTTTGTAACGCAGGAAAAAGCCTCCGTCATAATAACGAGAGTCCAGAAGCGCGCAAGCCAGCGGAGCGTTCTGTCGCGGTTGTGCATAAGCAGGTAGTAGACAATGTAAACCGTCGCAAGCATCTTGTAGCTCATAATGGTGCATTCCTTGATGTTCGCGTTGTTTATTATTGTCGTCAGGGTGAACCACAGCGGCATAAGCGTCATGATCCAAAGACCCTTGACCTTATACATTTTGTGGCGAATGTACAGTCCGATCGACCAGATAAACGCGATTGGGTCAATGATATTCAATACGCTCAAAAACGACCCGTAAACGTATTTGGTGCGATAAAGACACAGTACTCCGAGCAGCAAAAAGCTGAAGAACCACACTATGTCCTCTTTTTTTATCCTAATAGTCACTTTTTTCCTCCAAGTAGTAAAGAGATAGCAGAGAATAAAATCAGCTGTTGTGGTAGGTAATTTTCAAAAACTTGGGGTTTTTATATATCGAGCTGCCCAGATTTCCGACGTCATCAAGAGAATATCCGAGCTTCCAGATGATGTAGGGAAGGGTGATCTGGTCTCTGCCGACCTGAGGTGAAACCTCCGAGAACTCATGCCACCATTCGTCCATAATTCTTTTGGCGTTCTCGCTTTTGAGGTCAATAACGATAACGGGACATTCGCATAAGCCGAAGCCCTCGGGAAATCCCTCATCCTTAAAGCGCTGAATAAGCTCAAGGATTTTTTCGGGGTTGCCCTTGTTGTTCAGAACGCACCACTGAGCTTCCTTGTAGGCGCAGTCTCTGAGGTAGTGCCTGTGGATCGCGATACCGGTGGGCGCCTCGCGGGCGGTGCGGTAAAGTCCGGTGACGTCGGAGATGATCCTGACGCAGCCGTCGATATATATCGCGTAGTCGTAGTCCCTGCCGAAAAGATCGTGGGAATTAAACTTGAAGTAGCGGTTCGCGAAGTTTCCCTTTTTAGCAACAAGCTCTTCGCTGATAGGCTCCACCTGCCATACGCTGTCTTTTTCAACGGCGCTGTTTTCGGTGAACATTTTATAATCCAGACACGGATTTGTCAGCAGCGGCTCACATGGATCGTCGTAGCCTGAGGTGATGCAGGTGTAAACAATACCCTTTTTGTCAGAGACAGGTTCGGGAGAAGCGTAATAATCATCGTCGGGCGTGGTTTTTGAGAGCGCGTCGACCTTAGCCTTCATCGATTTTCTCTTTTTGATCATCAGAGCGTATTTCAGCAGGTGAAACGGAAAGTATTTTTTCATCTCCAGAAAACGTCTGCCTGTGTTGTACTCAGGCGTGGTTTTGAGCTGCTGAGCTTCGCGTGAGATAATTTCTAATGCCTTTATAGGATTGTCTGTACTCATATAGTTCCTTCTTAAACTGTCTTTTTGCGGGCAGAGCGCAAAGCTGCGCGTCAGCCCTGAATGATTTTGTCAAAATAATCGCTGTAGCGCTGCGCGATTGCCTCGTCGCAGAATTTATCCTGCTTCATCTGCTGCAGACGCGCGACCGTTTCGCCGTAACCGTCCGGGTAGCTGCTGATAGCGGTGAGCATAGCCTGCTCAAGACTTGAGACGTCGGCGGGCTTTATCAGATAACCCGTTTTGCCGTCCTTGATGTATTCTCTGAACGCCTCCAAGTCGGAAGCGATGATCGGTTTGTCGTAATTGATCGCTACGATCGCGGAGCCGCTTTGCGCAATGTCCTGATACGGAGCGACAAAATAATCAGACTCGTTGAATAAGGCGGGAATGTCGTCGTTTTCGACTCTGCCAATGCGTATGTCAAAAATCTCGGGATGCTTGATTAGCGCGCCGTACTTGTTCCAGTCGGGGCAGTCTCCGGCAATAATGACCCTGAAGGGCACGTCGGTCTGCTGCTGTACCCTCTCGGCTGCCTCAATGAGCACGTCGAGGCGCTTATACGGGCGGATGTTACCGAAATTCATAAAGGTAATGCGGCTGTCGGTGCGCTTTTTGTCGGTGGTGCCGTAGCTCTTGAGGATAAACGGAGCATAGAGCGCGTCCTTGCCGTTCGAAACCTCTTTGAGAGCCTTGTACTGCGATTCCGAGAAAGCGTGAAAATGTTTGAACCTGCTTATTGTGTAGCGGTTGTATTTTTTGATCAGGCGGTAGTTGACTCCGCCCTGAGGCACATGAACGTTGTGAATAGCGACAATAGCCTTGTCGGTATTCACAGCGGAGTGCAGCAACGGCACAAAATACGGAAAATCGCCCATAGCGGTATAAACCAAATCGAATTTCTGCTTTTTTACGGCTTTGAACATTTTCCTGAGCGCCGAAAAGGATTCCGGGCTGCTGTATTTAGCGCCGATAGTGACGACCTCTACGTCAGCCTTGTTTTTCAGTTCCTCTATTTTATCCGCGTATTCCAGCTTGGTGGAGCTGCGTTTTACTATTTTCCATGAAATATCGAACTTATCCGTCAGCAGCGGAAGAATATAGATATCAGTGTCAAGAAACGCTGTTGAGGTAATCCAGCACACTCTTTTTTTACTCATTGATTTTCCTCTCGATCTGTTCGGTCACCCACTGCCTTGAATCCTGCGCGAGCGGCAGAAGGAGCTGATTGACCTGATTGTAATCGACCGCCTCGTACTTTGACGCAGGCATGTCGATGCGGTTTTCTATTTGCAGCTTTTCAAGAAGATGCTGAACCCTGACGGGGTTGTCTCTGTTTGTAAAAGCGACGAAGTTCTTCCCGAAATTCAGCGAAAGAGCTACGCCGTGGAAGGAGTCGGTAATAACAAGCTCCGCGTTTGCGAGCAGCGCAAGAAAATCGGGCACTGTGGCGCCGAGAATTTTTTTGTCGGCTCCGAAGCGGTTTGGAGTGGTCATCTGAACCGACCACACGGGCAGATTCATGGATTTTGCGTAGGTGCCGATCCTGTCACTGCAGTCGTCGTCGGGATGGATAAAGAAGGTGAGAATGTATTTATCCTTAACGTCAGCGTATTTTGAGCGGCTGACAAGAGAATTTGTCCACTCCTCCTTTGTCAGCAGGAAGGTGGGGTCCATCAGAAGCTTAATGTTCTTGTCGGTCAAAGGCTGAAGCTGCCTGCGCGAGAATTCCTCTCTGACGCTTACGGACGAGAAGGTCGAGAGCACCTTGCGGAAAATCTCCCTGTCGGCGTCGTTAAGCTCGCAGCTGCCCATGCTTGATGAAACGGAAATTCTTTTTTCTGCTGAGCCGAACTGCAGCAGATAAACCTCGTCTATGCCGTTGGTGATTTTCTTGTTCCAAACCTGATCGCTGCCCACGATAAGCACGTCGTAGACGGCGGAGGAGAGAGCCTCGCGGCTTGAGTATTGAACAGATGAAAGCGGATACAGGTCGTTCAGATTTCCGAAGGCGTTCAGCAGAGCCCTGCGTTTTCCGAAAAACACGTTTTTGATAAAGGAGGTGGCGTAGCCCAGCGCCCTGTTGCCCTCCTTAAAGCAAATGCTGTAGATTTTTTTGTACTCGGAATTCTTGTTGTAATCAACGACCTCAATCCCGTAATGCTGATTTTGAAGAAACCTTACGGTCGCGAAGGTCTGCAGGCATGCGCCGTAGCTGGGCGATCTGTGAAAGGTGATCAGTCCGATTTTCATATTATTTCAACTCCTGCCTTTTTCTTTGTGGAAATTTCCGCTGCGGCATATTTTGCGGAGAGCTTATTTATCGGGGGTGTAGCCCTCGGGAGAGTAATGGATAACTCTTGTGCCGCCGTTTTCGAATTTGAACGGGATGTACATCAGATCGCTGAATTCGGCTTTGACCGCCTCGCGGCGTTCCTCGGGAACATAGAATACAAGGAATCCGCCGCCGCCTGCGCCGAGCAGCTTTCCGCCGAGCGCGCCTGACTTAATACCTCTCTCGTAAAGGCTGTCGATGCTGTCGGTGCTTACTGAGCCGCCGGTCTGACGCTTGAGTCTCCATGTTTCGTCGAGCAGACGGCCGAAGTCATCCAGATCGCTCTCCTTGTCGGTCAGCACCTTCTCGGCGCGGTCAACCAGCTCGTACATGTTTTTGAGCATGGCAAGCTTGTTGGCCGGAGAGGAGCTTGCGTTTGCCTTCTGTATCTCGGAGGAGAAGCGCGTGAAGCCCGTAAAGAACATCAGCAGACTGCGGTTGAGCTTCTCTTTTCTCTCGGGAGAAATAATAACGGGCTTTACGTCGTAGCCCTCGGAATTGAAATCGATGCGGTTGAAGCCGCCGAAGGATGCCGCGATCTGATCCTGCCAGCCGCCGGCCTCGTTGCAGAGCACGCGCTCAAGGTAGATCGCCTCGTCGGCAAGCTTTCTTTTGTCGGCGTATTTGCCCTTCAGAGCGTAGAACGCGTTGAGCATTCCGACCGCGAACGAGCTTGAGGTGCCGAGTCCCGAACGCGCGGGAAGATCTGCCTCGTACGTAAGGCGGATTCTGTGCATATCGAGCATCTTCATGGCTTCTCTGATCGCGGGATGACGGATATCGTTTACATCGGTGACCCTTTCGGTCACGGAATATGAAAGCTCGGTGCTGTATTCAAAAAAA
Organism: uncultured Ruminococcus sp.; assembly: GCA_902765625.1. GTDB lineage: Bacteria > Bacillota > Clostridia > Oscillospirales > Acutalibacteraceae > Ruminococcoides. The sequence goes on from CACXAO010000008.1 coordinate 34,490, forward strand.
CGGGGGAGATGTCTTACGTTTACATAGCAGTATTTGTCAAATGTGGTTGATAAAACAGCGCCGCCGTGCTCCCTGAAATAGTTCTCCATATCTGTTCCGCCGCCGAAGAAGGACATGCGGAACGGTGTTTTTGTAATGATCATTTCTTTACCTCCTGCCGTGCTGCTTCAATATAGTAATCTCTGTAGGAATCGCCCATTACGGTAATGTCGAAGGGACCGCCCTCAAGCGAGACCGTCTGAGCGTTTTGCAGGTAATCCTCCGTTCCGCGGAAAAGACGTGCAAGCTCGTCGGTGTTTCCGAGGGTGTAGGTTTTTCCGGCGTCGGGGTATTCGCCGGTGATTTCGAGGTGCTGCGGAATATCCGAAAGATAAACGGGAAGTCCTGCCGAAACCGCCTCGAGAACAGCCAGCGGAAGTCCTTCGCTTTCGCTCGACGAGACAAAAACGTCAGCCATGCTGAGCAGATCGGCTATGTCGCTGCGCCTTCCGAGAAAACGGATTTTTTCTTCTCCGGAAAAGCGGTTTTTGTATTCCTCAAAGCACTCGCCGCTGCCGACCATCCAAAGCTCGTATTTTTCGGGCAGTCCGGCGTTCAGAAACGCCTCCGCTGTTTCGATAATACGCTTTCTGGGCACCATTCTGCCGGTGCTGATAATGATGATCTTATCCTCGCCGACACCGTGCTGCTTCCTCAGCGCTGATTTGTCCCCTTTTACGAAATTGGCGATATCAACGCCGTTCTGGATAGCCGTAATACGCAGCTTGGGGTTGTCAGCCAGCATTTTGCTGCAAAGAGTTTTGGAACACGCGATAATATGTCCGCAGCGGTTGAGCACGCGCTTCTGAACAGAAACGGCGATCTTTGCCTTGGAGGAGCTCATTCTCAGGAAGGCGTCCTCCTTTAAGTAGTTGTGAAGCGTGATAACGTGGACGGTATCGCTCTTGCCGAACGCGAGCGAGCACATCAGATCGGACTTCAAGCCGTTGCTGTGCGCGATCGCGCAGTTGTTTTCAGCGGCGATCCGCCTGAGCTCCTTTACGGCGGCGGACAGCCTGAACTTATTCATGTTGAGATAGATAACGCTCAGTCCAAGCTCGCCGAGCTTGTTTTCTATTGTTTTGTCGTCGCCGTCTGACAGCGAAACCACGACGCAGTTATCTGCCGCGCCGGAGTAATATATTGTTTTGAACGCCTGGAGGTTGTGACCACCTCCGGACATATCTCCGAACACATAAAGAATTTTCGGCAAAAGCGAATCAGAAACTTTGCTCATACTTTTCTCCTGAAATCTTTGATTTAATCATTGCGCAGGCTTTTTTCAGCTTTTTTTCTCCGTCGAGCACCTTGAGAGTGACCTCTTTGTAAGGAATGTTGTTTTTGATTATCCAGGTGTCCAGCATGAACTCCGCGAGATATCCGCAGGTGCGCGACTCAAACTCTGAGCGGCCGGAGAAATCGACGCGCTTTTCAACCTCAAAGAGAATCGGGAACATAAACGAGCAAAAGCTGTCGACGTAGTCCTTTCTCATTATGAAGGTGTTGAAAAGATGGGCTGAGGTTGAGGCGGCTACCTTTTCGAAGGCGTCGGAATACTCGGGACTCAGCTCGGCGATAACGCTTCTGAGCAGATCGAAGTCCTGCGGAAGGTGAGTGTGCTTAAAGTGCTTTTCGATGCTCTCGATAACGTAGTTTCTCTTTTTCGCAACAATGACAGGATGCTGAGGAAGAAGCTCCTCAAGCTCCTGTCGGGACAAAATGTACCAAAAGTACTTATCTTCATTCTTTTTTGCCTTGCGGCTCACAAAGTAACGTCGGTAATGGCACGAGCCCATGTAGTCGACGTCGAGGTTTTTCCAGCCCCAGTAAACCGCGCTGAGGTCTGAGTAGTAGCGGTGCTTGTAGGAGATGTTGTCGCCTGTGTTGTCGCCCTGAAAACCAAAGTGGGTGTCGACCTCGTCGTAGCCGACCTGTACGGGAAGATAGATCGTCCTGTCCTTCGGCATCTGATAGGGCTTGTGCGTAGAAACCAGTATTTTAATATTCATTACGCTTTACTCTCAGCTTTCGCGAATAATTTTTTGTAGTCGTCAAACGACATCAGCCTGAGGTCCTTGTCGCTGATGATCAGCTTGTCCTCGCCGCCGATTTTCTCAAACGGCCATTCAATGCCGATTTCGGGATCGTTATACATAATGCCGCTGTCGCCCTCGCCGTAGAAAACCTCGGCGCACTTGTAGCTGACGACGGAATCCTCGATTACGAGATAGCCGTGGCCGAAATACTGTGGAACAAGCAGGCATGCTCTGTTGTCGCCCGTGAGGTCGAAGCCTCTCCACTGACCGAAGGTAGGAGAATCGGGTCTGAGGTCAACGATAACGTCGTATACGTGACCGCTGACGCAGCGAACAAGCTTTGCCTGCTGCTTGACCAGCTGAAAGTGCGTAGCTCTGATAACGCCGCGCTTTGAAATGGTGTAAAAAACCTCTTTAAGCTCATGGTCAATGCCGTTTGCCTTGAAGGTGTCTGCGTTGTAGTCCTTTACGAAGCCGCCTCTGAGGTCGTCGGCATAAAACGGCTTTATCAGATATGCGCCCTTAAGGTCAAGCTCCTTAAATTCGAAATGTTCAATCATAATCTCTCTCCGTTAAACAGTTTTGAGCCAGTCCATAGTCATCTTGGTGCCCTCGGCAAAGCTGACCTGAGTGCTGTAGCCCGTATCGTTGCGTAAATCGTCGATGCTGAAAACCGACAAAGGCATATTCGTACCGGTAAAGGGAACGTCGCCGAAAAGCGGTTTTGCGTCGGGTGCGAGCGCCTGCTGCATCTCGATGATAAACTCTCTGAGCGGTCTTGCGGTGCCGCTGCCGATAAGGTACTCGCAGAACGGCTTGCCGCTCTTTGCGATGAGGTAGAAGGCGTTTGCAACGTCGGTTACGTATACGAAGTCGTAGTTTTGGGTCGCCGCGGTGAACTGCAGAGGTTCGCCGGCGATGATTTTTCTGATTGTAGTGTTGACAAAGCGCGGAGAAAGCTCGCCTACGCCGTAGGCGTTAGTTATCATGGGCCAGAGAAGGTCGATACCGATGTCTGCGGCTACAGACTTGCACATGCAGTGCGCGATATGCTTGCCCATGCCGTAAATGTAAGCCATGCCCGGACGGCTGCCCTGAGCGTGGATAGCTGCCTCGACCTCGTACTCCATTATGCTGCCTGCGCATACAAAGCGACCGCAGCCGAGCTCCTTTGCCTTTTTCATGCATTCAACGGTCATAAGCGCGTTGTTCATCTGCAGCTTGTAGTCAACTCTCGCGGGACCTGCGGAGCCTGCCCACGCAAAGTGCACGAACGTGTCGTAAACGTCGGCGGGAATCTGCTCTGTAAGCTGAGCGGAGTCGTTGACGTCAAGCTTCATATAGGTGAGGTTTTCGTGAGGAGTCAGGCGGTTAGGGATTTCGGCGATATCGAGCGCCAGAACCCTGCAGCTCTCGTCCAGAAATTTACGGACGGTGTAGCTGCCGACAAAGCCGTCAGCTCCTGTGATTATTACATTCTGCATGGCGATTCTATCCTCTCTTATTTTTCAAAAAACTCATTGATCTGTTTATCCATGCAGGCTCTTATATCTCCGCCGCCGAGCCAGCATTTGCTCCATTCAACTACCTTTTCAACAGCCTTGTCCAGATCCCATACGGGCTGCCAGCCGAATACCGATTTCAGCTTGGAGCAGTCGAGCTTGAGGTAGTTTGCCTCGTGAGGACCGTTTTTGCTGCGGCTTATCCACTCAAGACCCTCTCCCCAGTGGCGGACAAACAAATCGGTCAGCGCGCCGGTTTCGTAGCAGTCCCTGTCGTCGGGACCTACGTTGTAGTAGCCTGAATATGAGGCGTCCTCATACTGCTTCGCCGCGATCATAAGGTAAGCGTAAAGCGGTTCGAGAACGTGCTGATACGGTCTGGTTGACGAAGCGTTTCTTACGATTATATTTTCACCCTTCTGAGCTGCTCTTACGCAGTCGGGAATGATTCTGTTGTTTGCAAAGTCGCCGCCGCCGATAACGTTTCCGGCGCGCGCTGTGGAAATTGCCGTTTTTCCGTCGGCAAAAAAGCTGTTTTTGTAGCTGTGGGTCACAAGCTCTGAGCAGGACTTTGAGTTTGAGTAGGGGTCAAAGCCGTCAAGCTCCTCGTTCTCGCGGTAGCCCCACGGCCATTCCTTATTGAGATAAACCTTGTCGGTCGTAACGTTGAGGAACGATTTTACGCAGTCGGAATTGCGCACGCATTCGAGAATATTCACCGTGCCCATGACGTTTGTTTCGTAGGTGTAGGCAGGGTCCTTGTAGCTGTCGAGAACGATCGGCTGAGCCGCGAGATGAAGCACGATTTCGGGCTGAGCCTCGTCAAACGCCGCTTTGAGACTTTTGAGATCCCTGATATCGCCGATTACCGAAACCACGTCGTTTTCGATGCCCGCGATTTCGAACAGCGAGGGATTTGTGGGCGGTTCCAGCGAGTAGCCCGTCACCTGAGCGCCGGCGTTTGAGAGGATCTTGCAGAGCCAAGAGCCTTTGAAGCCCGTGTGACCCGTTACAAATACCTTTTTGCCGCGGTAAAAGTTGATGTCAAAACTCATAGTTAACCTCCGAATTAATCCCAAAGCTTCCAGGGAGCGTTTCCGTCGTTCCAAAGCTTGTCGAGCTGCTGCTTTTCTCTGAGCGTATCCATGCACTGCCAGTAGCCGGTGTGGATAAATCCGACAAGCTCTTTTTCGGCTACAAGAGATGTGAGGGGGCCTTTTTCGAATACGGTCGAGTCGCCCTCGATGTAATCGAACAGCTCAGGTTCAAATACCATGAAGCCGATATTGATCAAGTCGCCGTCGGTGTCGGACTTTTCGCGGAACGCGTCGATCATGCCGTCGCTGCCGACCTCTACAACGCCCTTGTTCTGTCCGAAGTTGTACATTGACATCGTGCCGATTTTGCCGTGCTTTTTGTGGAACTTCAGCAGCTCGGGAATATTGATGTCGCCGATAGCGTCGCCGTAGGTGAGCATAAAGGGTTCGTCGCCGATATAGTTTCTGATTCGTTTTACTCTGCCGCCCGTCTGGGTGTTAAGACCGGTGTTGACGATCGTGACCTTCCACGGCTCAACGTTTTTGTTGTGAACGATCATTTCGCTTTTGCCGTTGGTGTAGTCGAAGGTGACGTCGGACGTATGCAGAAAGTAGTCGGCGAACCATTCCTTTATAACGTGCTGCTTGTAGCCGGCGCAGATCACAAATTCGTTAAAGCCGTAGTGCGAGTAGATTTTCATGATGTGCCAGAGAATCGGCATTCCGCCTATTTCGATCATCGGCTTAGGCTTGAACGCGGATTCCTCTGAGATGCGGGTTCCGAACCCGCCGGCAAGAATTACAACCTTCATTTCAGTTCCCTTTCATTCGATTCTGATTAATCTCTGCGGAATAAATCTCTGGTATATACCTTTTCCTCAACGTCGTCGAGCACGCTGTCGTAGCGGTTGGCGATAATAGCGTCGCTGCCCGACTTGAAGCGTTCGATGTCGTTTACGACGAGGCTTCCGAAGAAGGTTATTCCGTCGTCAAGAGTCGGTTCGTATACAATAACCGTAGCGCCCTTTGCCTTGAGGCGCTTCATAACGCCCTGTATGGAGGACTGACGGAAGTTATCGCTGTTGCTCTTCATGGTCAGACGGAAAACGCCGATCGTAATGGGGCGTTCCTTCTCTGCGTTCCACATGCTGGAGGCGGTGTAGTAGCCTGCCTTTCCGAGGACTCTGTCTGCGATAAAATCCTTTCTCGTACTGTTTGCCTCGACAATCGCCTTTATCAGTTCCTCGGGAACGTCGCGGTAATTGGCGAGCAGCTGCTTGGTGTCCTTAGGCAGACAGTAGCCGCCGTAGCCGAAGCTGGGATTGTTGTAGTAGTCGCCGATACGCGGGTCAAGGCATACGCCCCTGATAATGTCGGTCGTGCTCAGACCCTTCAGCTCGGCATAGGTGTCGAGCTCGTTGAAGTAGCTGACGCGGAGCGCAAGGTAGGTGTTAGCAAAGAGCTTGACCGCTTCCGCCTCGGTGAAGCCGATAATCAGCGTTTCGATATCCTCTTTAAGCGCGCCTTCACGGAGCATTTGAGCAAATTCGTTCGCGGCAGCCGTGAGTCTTTGGTCGTTCTTGTCGGTTCCGACGATGATGCGGCTGGGGTAGAGGTTGTCGTAGAGGGCTTTTGATTCCCTGAGAAACTCCGGGCTGAAAATGATGTTGCGGCTTCCGGTTTTTTCTCTGATACGTTTTGTGTAGCCGACGGGCACGGTGCTTTTGATAACCATGACCGCGTCGGGATTGTACTGCATTACAAGCTTGATGACCGTCTCTACCGCAGAGGTGTCAAAGCTGTTTTGCTTGCTGTCGTAGTTTGTGGGAGCTGCGATAACAACGAAATCCGCGTTTGAGTATGCAAGCCCGGCGTCTGTGGTCGCGGTAAGGTCAAGCTCCTTTTCGGAAAGGTACTTCTCGATGTACTCGTCCTGAATGGGAGATTTTTTGTTGTTGATAAGCTCAACCTTTTCGGGAATAATGTCTACTGCGTAAACCTTGTGGTGCTGCGCGAGAAGCGTCGCAATAGAAAGGCCGACATAACCGGTGCCGGCAACCGCGATTGTGTAATTGGAATTTCGGTTCAAAAAAATCAAGCCCTTCCGTTTCGAAAAAATCTGCATTATTAATGTAAAGTAACGCATAGTTATGATAGCATATTTTTGCGTGTTTTTCAATCATCAATGTGATAAGAAATCATACTATTCGGCAGTAAGTTTCATGTGTTTTGCCAATTGATAATTCGGTAAAAAGCCGCTAAAAAGGGGCTTTTTTTGCAATATTTCCAAAAAAATATATGAGCAAGATTTCAAAATGAGTATTGCGCCGAAACACGTTCCGGAAACCCTTGCTCCAAAGACGTTTGAAATGCGGACGGATATTCAAAAAAATTCACGTATTTGTATTAAAAATTGCAAATAAGATCAGTCGCCCCCGTTCGGTTTTGCGCAGTGAATTATAACGTGCGAAAGGGATTATCGGCAAAGCGCCGAAAGCCGTTTGTGCGCCGAAAAAAGATTCAGCCCCGGGAATCCCCGGGACTGAAAAATTAATAGGTTTCGTTTGTGATCAGGGTAAATTCCTCCGCGGTGATCCAGCCCTTGACAACCGCGTTTCTCACGCGCGCAATATTCCACAATCCGCTGTCGTAATAGCCCTTCACCTTTTTGAAATGCTTACTCATTCAAGCTCCACCTCCGTCATCATGGCGATATATTCAACGTCAGCCTGAGCCTTCCGGTTCGCGCTGTCCATCAGCTTGATGTACTCGTCCTTTGCGTACTTCACCTGACGGTATGTAAAGCCGTCTCCTGCTGAGCTGATGTCGGTATTGACCCACACCGAGAACTCGTCAACAACAATCTCCTCCGGTCTGACCGCTCCTTTTACAGTTCCGTAATCAGTCATTTCATTCCCTCCTTAAACCGCAGCGTCGGGTACATACAGCAGTCTGCCGCCGATTCTTGAACTTTTAGTGCCCGGAGAATAAATGCAGCTTTCAAAGAAGCCTCCGGCGCTGTCGCCGTTATGCCAGTCGCCGCCGAATGTGACGATACGGTTTGCGTTCAGGTTTGACGTGACGTAGCAGTTGTCGCCGACCGGCGTAGCGCTGTTGGCTCCGTTTCCGTTTACCTCAGAGGTCAGAATCAGCCAGTCGAAGTTTTCGGTTCCGTAGCCGAACGAGGAAATCCAGCCGCCGCCGTTTGAAAGCGTAAAGCCCGACGGTTTATAGTTGCCGCTGCGGCGGCTTTCGTCAAAGCTGTAGTCGCCTGCGATATACGCCTGTCCGCCGTTCATCGAGCCGTCGCCCCGGAGGTTTATTCCGTTTACGTGCTTGAAAATATTTCCCCACGGATTCTCCATTCCGCGGTAGCTCACCGCGACCTTGCCGTTTGTTGTGTTGGTCGTCTGATTTCCGGCGTTGTCGTAAATTGTCGACGCCGCCGCGCCGGTTGCGTTGCCGAGAGCTTTTGTCGAACCGGTCAGGCTCGATATGTTAACGCCGTCAACGTCGGTGCAGCTGACAATTCCCTTGCCGATCGCGTTTTGCAGGTTGAAGGTGCCGTACTCGATAACCATAAGCAGCTGATTTGCAGCGACAGACTGGATTGTGTCGAGGTGCCAGTTTGTCGATTTTGCCTGAGCGAGCGTTTCCATGTTGGTTTTGGTCATCGCCTTGTATTTGCCCGAAACCGGCTTTACACCGGGCAGAGATTTGAGCGTGTCGGCGGAATAATCGATCGTTGTGCCGGTGTCAACCCCGTCGTGAAAAATATCGTAATAGCCGGTGCTCTGAGATGTGGCGTGCCAGTACATATACGACGCTTCGTAAGCCGAAAGCAAAACGTAGTCAACCTCGTTTCCGTTCGCGTCACAGAACAGCGGATGAACCCTGAAGCCCGCGTGCGGCGTTGAGGTGATGTAGTAATTCGCCTTGCGGATGTGGTAACCCAAGCCGCCTGACTGCTTCTCGAGCTTGAGCGGCACGACCTTGTAATAGAATTTCGGCTGATAAACCATGACGTCATAATCAAGGTCTGTCTCGGTTATTTCCGCGGGATCCATATCTGTCTGAATCTCGCCGTCGGAATCGACGACAACACGCACGCGCTGACCGTACATCGGGAACGCGTCAAAATCACTGCCTGCAGAAAGACCGGCAGCCGCGCCGAGACGTGTAAAAATCTTGTTCTCAAAGTCGCAGTGCAAACCGAGAATGTCGCCGCCCGTATAGCCGATGTAAGCCTTGAGGTCGGAAACGGCTGCGTTTGTCGCGACGATATCCTCGTTTACGCCGTCGACGATCTGAACGCCGAAATCAAACACTGCCTTTGCGGTGGGATACTGCACATCGGTCGAATCCTCGTCGATGCCTGTTTCGGAAGCGAGCTTGTTAGCGATAGCCTCGAAATTTGCGGCGAGGTAATCCGTGACCGCCTTGAGAGAAGGGTAATACTCGGTGCTGGTTTTGTTGGAGGCGGTTATCGAATTCTTTTTATTGCCGGCTTTTTCCGCGGTAAGCTCCCAGTCGGTGTAAGTGCTCGCACCGTTTTTGTTTCTGGTTTTTATGGATTTGGAGCTTCCGAAAAAATATTGGCAGTAATTGTCCGCCGAGGTCAGCACAATACCTTTTTCGTTGTCCACCGTGGCGCTCAGGTAGATGATTTTCGGGTTATTTTCGTTGTAAGTGACGTTTGTTGTGTCGCTGTCAAACGTAAACGCTGTCGCCGCGGACGCCTTTTCGCCGAGCGCGGCGTTTACCACGCGGTTCTGAACGGGATGTATGCTGGTGCCGCTCAGCTCGTCGTCAACGATGATTCCACCGTGCTCGTCAATAAGCTGCACCTGACGGATCAGCCTGTTGAGGATAGAGTAGCTGGGGTCTGACGTGACGTCCGTGTCGAGCGCGTCGTCGATGTAAATCAAAAACCGCTGTGTGTTGTAGGTTCTTTCGCTGTCGGAAATCACGAACCTCGCCGCGGCGAATCCCTTGACCGCGAAGGTTATGTCATCGGTGACGGCGGTGGCGGTTCCGTCCTGTTCGACCTCGCAGTTGACTGCAACTCTGCTGCCGTCGGAATTAATGCCCTTCATCACCACTGAACAGCCGCTTACAGAGTACGGAGAGCCGTTCGCGGTTACGGTGAGGCGGAGCTTCTTTCCCTTGTCAAACTGTGTCAGCATTACTGTTTTGCAGCTTTTTTCACAGTTGAGATCAAGTGTGATTTCCGCAATATAATCGTTCATTTTATTCCTCCTGATTTTTATTATTGAGGTGGGGCATCCTCATTTACACGCCGAAAGTGCAAATAATTGCATAAAACTATGCAATTAAAAGCGACAAACCAACAAGTGACAATAAAGAGTCCTGATTTTTATTTAAAAAAGACAATTGATGATAAATCTTGCTAAAAAGAGAAAGCGCCTGTTTGAAATGTTGAAGCCTGAAAAACCGTAGATTTACCGATAGGTGACAAGAAAAAAATCAAGAAATCTTATTTTAATTCCTTTATGTAAATAAACTGTACGCGAAATCAGGTAAAATATTATGTTGAAGAATGATTCTGCGGTGGTGGTAGTTTGAAAAAAACATTGCTTGTAACAAACTCCGAGCAAAGTGCTGCCGCTCTTTCAAAGCTCTTCGAAGAAGAGGGCTACAAGGATATTACCGTTTCCTACGCCGCCTACAGCGCTGAACAGCAGGAGGAGGAATTCGACCTCGTATGTATCAACGCTCCATTGGCGGATGAAAACGGCATTGCGCTGGCAACGCGCTTTGCGAACACTACGCGCGCGAGCGTGGTGATCATCGTACCTA